>JAUPKQ010000205.1 GCA_030837345.1 Actinomycetota bacterium
CGGACTCCGAGATGTAGATCGCGGCGTCCGGCCAGGTCTCCTTGCGGGCGATGCGGTCCCGGCCGACGGTGAGCAGATTGTGCTTGACGACGTTCCTCCGGATCGCCGCGTTGTAACTGATCTCGTAGAAGATCCCCTGAGCGTCGTTGTCCTCGATCCAGTTCCCCTCGATGAGGAAGTCCGTGTTGTTCGTGTCGGCCCAGATGCCGACACCCTTGTTGTGGTGGACGTAGTTCGCCGTCACCCGGGCGCCACGGACGTCCCAGAACTTGCCGCCGCCGGTGCAGCCGCAGTTCTCGATCTTCTTCTCCCAGTCCCCGGTGTTGTTCCCGGAGACCTCGTTGCGGTCGAGGACGATGTCGGTGCCGGGGCCGTCGGCGCCTTTGGCGATGAACCCGTACTGGCCGTTGTCCGACAGGCAGTTGCGGGACGCGCGGTTGCCCGGGCCGAGGACGAGACCCGCGCCGTCGTTGCGGGTGACGGTGTTGTACTCGAACGTCCACCCCGGCCCGGGATCGTGGTTGACGACCCCCTCGCTGACCGGGGCGACGAAATTGGTGATCGTCAGGTACCGGATGGTCACGCCTGTCGCCTTGCCGCCGAACGCGTAGTTGTTCTTCCGCCCGCCGTCGAGGACTGCCCCGGCGGCGCCGACGAACGTCGCGTTCCGCCCCGGCACGATCTGGGCGAAGGTGTCGGGGCCCAGGGTGTGGACACCGGGGGCGAACCAGTAGGTCGTGCCCTCCTGGGAGAAGCTCGGGCTGTTCCACGGGATCGTCAGCTGTGAGTTGTCCCCGGCGGGGACGACGGTCGCGCCCTTCGGCGGGGCGTCCGGGCCGGTGAGGAGGCGCCGGTCGCCGCACACGCGCGCGGGCGGTGTCGTGGGGTACGGCCCCGGCGGCGTCCCGGGGCGGAGCGCCGATCCCGCGACGGCGGTCCCGCGACCGGCGATCCCGAGGCCGGCGTCCGGAGCGCCGTTCCGCAGGGCGACGACCGTCCCGGCCAGCGCGACGAACGCCGCGAGGACGAAGAACAGGGTTTTCGCCCTCGGCCGTGCGAGCGTGACGGACAGGCCCATGTGTTCTCCTACCGATCGCCCACCGGGGCGGCGAGTCCCCGGTCGTCCTCGACGAGGAAGCGGAGAAGTCGCCGGCCCGCCCGGTCGACGGACCACCGGCGTCCCGCCTCCTGGCGCGCCGCGTCGCCCATCGCCCGGCGTCTCCGCTCGTCCTCCATGATCTTTATGAGCTCGTCGGCCGCGCCGTCCGGGTCGTCGAGCGGCCAGAACTCGCCGTCGACGCCCGGCCGGAGCGTCTCCGGGACACCACCGACGGGCGCGGCGAGCACCGGGAGCCCTTCGCTCATCGCTTCGACGATCGAGAACGGCAGGTTCTCGATGACGGCGGTGTGGCAGTAGAGCCGGTGAGCCGCCATCAGCGAGCGGGCATTCGCCCGGTACCCGAGGAAGGTCACCTGGTCGGCGAGCCCGAGCCGCCGGGCCGCCTTCTCCAGGGGCCGTCGTAACGGGCCGTCGCCGACCAGGGTCAGCCGGTAGCGGTAGCCGCGGTCGGACGCCGCGCGGAGCACCTCCAGGAGGTAGGCGTGGTTCTTCCGCGGCTCCAGCGAGCCGACGGTGATGAGGTCACCGCCGGGCCCGCCGGAGGCGTCCGGGGCGGGGGCGTCCACGGGGAGCAGGAAGTTCGGGACGACGACGGACGGGACGGCCCGCAGCACCGGGAGACGGCCCTCCAGGACACCGCGCATGTAGTCGGAGACGTAGACGATGCCGTCCAGCCGGGGCAGGGTCTCGGACTCGAACCGGCGGATCGCGTCGTACAGCCGCCCGTCACGGGCGATCCGGCCCTTCTCCACCCACTCGTCGGCCTGGGAGACGTTGAAGTGCGTCGCCATCACCACGCGCTGTCCGACGCGGCGGGTCCGCAGCGCGGCGTCGGCCGAGAGGGGGCACTGGGCGTAGACGGTCGCGTCCGGGGCTGCCCGCCGCAGCCTGTGCCGGAGCGCCGTCGTGAGGTAGTGGGCGTGCCAGCGGCGGTACCACCACACGTCGGCGCTGCCGCTGAACGGTGCGACGAGCAGCCGCACCGCGAACACGGGTCGCAGCGTCAGCGAGCGCGACGAGAACGGGGTGACGACGGTCCCGCTCCGGGGCCGGCCGGCGTCCAGCATCGAGGCGACGTGGGTGATATGGGTCCGGACGCCGTCGTGGCTGTCGCGGCGCATCAGCGTCGCGATGACGATCTCGCGCCCGGCGGCGGGGCCGCTCTCGTCCGTCCCGGTGTCCTCGGTCTCGGTCACCGGGGTTCGTCCACGGGCCCACCCGGTGGTCTGCGGTAGACGGACACGTGGGACCCGCTCCGGCCGGTGAACGCGGCGCGGTCCCAGCCGTCCCACCGGCCGTCCGGGGTGAGGCCGCTCGCGAGCGCCATCGCGTCGAGTTCCGCGGGCCAGGCGTAGCGCAGCACGTTCGGGCGCAGCCGGGTGCCGTGGTGGTCGACGAGGACGTCCTGGGTGGTGATGGTCTGTGTGACGGCGTCGTGCACGGACAGCTTCAAGGTGACGCCGGACTCGTCGAGAGAGCCGACGGAGACGTTCTGTCCCCGTGCCCAGCGTGAGTGGTCGGGGACGAAGGCCTCGACGACGAGGGCGCCTCCGGGGCGCAGGTGGCGTCGGGCGCTGGCGAGGCAGGCGAGCTGGCCGGCCTGGGTGGGCACGAGGAACAGGGTGCTGAACGCGAGGAGCACGAGGTCGAACGGGCCGCCGGCGTCGACGGTCGTGAAGTCGCCCGTGATGATCCGGAGCCGCTCCGCGCCGGGTCTTCCCCGCAGCCGGTCGAGCATCTTCGCGGAGGCGTCGACGCCGGTGACGGCGAAGCCCGCCTCGGAGAGGGGCAGGGCCAGGCGTCCGGTGCCGACGCCGAACTCCAGCAGGGTGTTCCCCGGGGCGAGGTCCGTCAGGAACTTGGCCAGGGCGACGGAGTCGTCGCGCCCGGCGTAGAGCTGGTCGTAGTCGGACGCCCAGACTTCTCCGTAGGCTGCCGAGTCGATCTCGATGTTCACGCGGGTGTCCTGTCCTCGGAGGGATCGTCCTGGTGTCCCGTGCGAGGGACGGGCGGGGGAACCGGTGGGGGGACCGGCAGCCGGAGGTCGTGCCGGGCGACCCGGCGCAGCAGGTCGAGGACCTGGGCGGTGTGGTCACCGACGGCGTCGTCGAGCCGGCCGGTCAGCTCGCCCGCCTCACGCCGGGCCCGGTGCACCCGGTCGACGAGCCACGTGGCGTCGAGGTCTTCGATCCCCGTGTGGTAGTCCTCCAGGTGGAGTGACCGCAGGAGCCGGGCGCTCTTCGCCGAGTAGCCGACGCTCACCGTCGGGCGGCGCAGCCGCAGGGCCGCGATCAGGGTGTGGAACCGGCTCGCGACGACGACCTCCGCCCGGGCGAGGGCGGCGCTCACCTCGGTGAAGGTCGTGAACGGTGGCACGGTCACCCGGCCGGGCGGCAGGTCCGGGCGGGCCCGCGCGAGCACGTCGGCGAGTTCGTCGGTCACCTCGGTGTCGAGGAGGTCGCCACCGAGCAGCATCAGGCGGAACCCGTCGTCGAGCAGCCGCAGGAGGGCCGTCGTCAGGATGTTGACGTACGCCTGGCGCAGGGGCGTCCCGGTGACCGGGTCGCCGCGCCGTCCGTAGTAGGCCATCACCCCGACGGCGACGAGCCCCGGTTCGGGTGCGGTGTCGCGGGGGCAGGGGTGGGCGAAGGCGAGGTCGGGAGCGATGATCAGGGCCCGGTGCAGTCCCGCCGCGTGCAGGGACTCCGCCGACCAGCTGTCGCGGACGCTCACGTGGGTCGCCAGGCGGGCCGTCGCGACGAACAGGCGCCGGGTGAGGGGGTCGGACGCCGGTTCCGCACCGACGTCGAGCAGCACGAACGGGCGCCGGCGCAGGCGACAGGCCAGTGCCAGCAGCGTGAGCCATGCCGGAAGGCCCCACGGCCTGACCCCGAGGGACTCCTCCAGGACCCCCATGCCCGGGACGACGACGGCGTCCGCCGTACCGGCGAGGCGCAGGCTCCGGGGGAGGTCGAGCAGGCGTCCGGCGAGCTTGCGTGCCGGTGAGGCGGACGCGTCGGGACCGGACCGCGGCGCGAGGGCGGCCAGGGGGACGGAGGGGATCTTGTAGCGGAGCTCGACCGCGTCGGGGGCGAGGGTGATGCACCGAGGCTCGACGCCGGGGTGTTCGGCGGCCAGCCAGGCGACGAGGGTCTCCAAGGACGCGTCGTTCCCGAGGTTGCCGCTGCCGAGGTAGCCGTAGCAGGCCAGGCGGACGACGGGCCGGCTCATGAGTCGCCGCCGCCGGCCGGCTCCGGCGCGGGGCGGGGTCTCCCGGCGAGCGCGACGGTCGCGGGGTCGGGGCTGTTGCGCAGGTGCGCGCGGCGTCCGCCGGGCCACCGGACGTGGCCGAGGACCCAGACGACGAGGTCGCGGGTGCACCGCAGGCGGTCGGTGAGGCTGATCGGCGCCCGCCAGATGCTGACGAGGTACCACCCGAGGTACTCGGCGACCAGGCGGACGACCGGGTGGCGCCGGCGGTCCGCCCGGCGCGGGTCGAGGTGGACACAGCGTCTGCGCAGGCTCGGGGCCACGCGGTCGGCGCGCCGGGGGTGGTCCCGGCGGAAGTACAGGTAGTCCGGGACGTTGTGGAACGGGCCGTTGAGGAAGAGCTCGGCCATGAAAGTGCGGTCCGCGAGGTGGTGGCTGCCGCACGGCTGGACGCGACGCAGGACGGCGGTGCGCATGACGGCGTAGATGTCGTCGCCTCCCTGGACGTACAGGGCGCTGCGGAAACGCCGGGACACGTCCGGGACGTCGCTGGCGAGGGCGTAGTCGAGCCGGTGGGTGATCTTGCCGTCCGTGTCGATGAACGCCGTCCAGGCGTGCGAGCCGACGAGTTCGGGCCGGGTGTCGAGCGCCTCGACGCACCGTCGCAGCAGGTCGGGGGCGTAGAGGTCGTCGTCCGACACCCATTTGAAGAACTCGCCCCGGGCGTTCGCGATCACGTAGTTGTGGTTGAAGGCCGACCCGAGGTTGCGGGGGTGACGCACGTACCGGACCCGGGGGTCCCTCGTCGCGTAGGCCCGGGCGATCTCCGGCGTCGAGTCCTCCGAGGCGTTGTCGGACACGATGAGCTCGAAGTCGGTGAAGGTCTGGGCGAGCAGTGCGTCCAGGGACTCGGCGAGGAAGCGCTCGCCGTTGTACACGGGAAGGCCCAGGGTGAGCCTGGGCGCTGGGCTGGATGGGGTCACCTCAGGGCTCCGATCGCTGGTGAGGGGTGTTCGCGCAGGGCGGTCCGGAGGTGGTACCACCAGACGAGGGCGCCTGCCGTGTTGGCCGCGGTCACTCCCCAGCACGTCCCGGGGGCCCCGGCCAGGATCGCTCCGCCCGTCCCGCCGACGAGGTAGGTCGCCGAGGCGATCAGCTGGGCGCGCAGGCTGAGGGGAGCGGCACCCATCGCGCGCAGCCCGGCGGTCGCCCCGGTGGAGAAGCACCCGGCGGCGACGGCGAGCGCGACGGGGACGAGCAGGGCGGACGTCGGGTCCCACGCCCCGCCGAGGAGGAGGCGTCCCGCTCCGTGCGGCAGGAGGAGGACGAGGGCCGTCCCCCAGACGACGGCTCCGGCGGCCTGGACGGCGCCGAGCAGGAAGCAGAACCGGGACAGCCGGGACGGCGCCCGGTGCAGGACCCGGGAGGCCTCGGGGACGGCGACCTGGCAGACCCCCATGAGGATCACGACGAAGGGGCCCATGAGCATCTCGGCCGACCGGACGTACCCGAGCGCGGCGAGGTCGACCACCGCCCCGAGGACGAAGGAGCGCAGCTGGGAGGCGCCGCTGATGCTGACGTTCTCGACGAGGTACCGCACCGACAGGGCGTGGTGCTCACGGAGCCAGCCGGGGACCGCGGAGGGCCTGGGCGGGGTGCCGCTCTGGACGGCGCCGACGACGGCCGCGAGCGACGCGGTCGCGCCGAACACCGCGAGGCACCGGGTGACGCTGCCCGATCCCGTCAGATGCAGCGTGGCGAGACCGGCGACCATCAGGAGGGTCCAGACGAGGTCGTTGACGAGCGCGGCCCCCGGCCGGCCTCCGGCGAAGAAGCCGAACCGCCAGCTGTCCTGCAGGAGGAGGCCGGGGAGCCCGAAGCCGAGGGCGACGAACACCGGTCCGACCCCGGAGGGCAGGAGCAGCCCCGCGGCGACGCAGACCGCCCCGGCCGGCACCCCGACCGCGAGCGCCGTCGCGGCGGACGCGGCGGACGCCCGGCGCAGCGGCCCGGCCGTCGCGGCGCTGAACCGGACGAGGAGCGGGTCGGTGGCAAGGCCCCGGGAGGCGTTGAGCAGCACGGTGTACGTGACGAACGCGAGGGTGAAGGCCCCGAGCCCGCTCGCCCCGAAGGCACGGACGACGAACAACCCGAGCGCGAAGTTGCTCAGGCTGGAGACCGCCTGGTCGGCGACGCCCCAGCTCAGCCGATGCACCACCGTGCGGACGCCCCCGCGGGTGCCGTCGGCCCCGCTCACTGCAGGGCCCCGAACCAGTCGTTCAGCAGGGGTTCGATCAGGGCGAGGGACACGACCGACGGCCCGTTCCCGCCGGCCTGCCGCGGGGTGAGCGGCCAGGGGATCCCGAGGTCGGGGTCGTCGTAGCGGATCGTCGTCTCGTGCTCGGCCCGGTGGACGCGGTTGGTGCGCAGGCAGAGGTCGGAGACCTCGGAGAGGGCCTGGAAGCCGTGGGCGAGGCCGGGGGGCAGCCAGACCGAACGGTGCCCGACGTCGTCGAGGACGACGGTCATCCACAGCCGGTACGTCGCCGATCCGGGGCGCAGGTCGACGGCGACGTCGAGCGCGGCGCCGTGGGCGCACCGCACGAGGAGACCTTCGCCGCCGTCCGTGCGCACCCGAAGGCCCATCACCGCGCCGCGCGAGGTGCGGCACTGGCTCTCCTCGACGAACCCCCGGGGGTCGATCCCGGCGGCGGCCGCGACCTCGGCGTCGAAGATCACCGCCTGGAATCCCTCGGGCGTGCGGTGGAGCGTCGGCTCGAAGACGACGGTGCCCTCCAGCAGACCCGAGGTCGCCTTCACGGCGTGGCTCCGTCCCCGGGGTCTGTGAGGAGATGGGGGAGGGGCAGGGGCAGGACGTACCCGGTGCCCCAGCCGCCGTCCGCTTCGAGCTGGGAGACGACCTCCGCGGCGATGTCCCAGGTCAGAAGGAGGACCAGAGGGGGCCGGGCCGCCACCAGATCGGACACGGGGCGGATCGGTACCCGCACGCCGGGGATCGCGAGACCGTGCTTGAGGGGCGCGGCGTCGACGGTGAACTCCAGCAGCGCCTCGGTGACACCGGCGAGGCCGAGGAGGATCGCGGCCTTGGAGGGGGCCCCGTACCCGAGCACCCGGCGTCCGGCGGCACGTTGCTCGGTGAGGTAGGCGCGCAGGGCCTTCGCCGACCGGTGGGCCCGGTCGGCGAAGGTGACGAGACCGCTGCCGTCGTGCAGTCCCGCCTCCTTCTCGGCGGCGAGGACGGCGTCGACCGACGGGTGGACCGGAAAGCCGGCCCCGGCCGGGGCGAGGACGGTCCGCAGGCTGCCGCCGAAGACCGGTTCGGCGGTGGCCGACACGACCTCCAGGCCGTGCCGCCGTCCGAGGGCGCGGATCGCGAAGAGGGACAGGTAGCTGAAGTGACCGTGCCGGATCGTGTCGAACTGGCCTTCCACGACGAGCGGCAGCAGATGGTGGTGCTCGATCACCAGCAGGCCGTCGGGGGCGAGCGCGTCCACCCTCGTCGCGAGGGCCTCGCCGAGGTCCGGTTCGTGGGTGAGGCCGTGGGTGTCCGTGACGAGCGAGGCGGGACCGGTGTCCACCTGGCGGCAGCCGAGGGCTGTGAGGGCCGGGAGCCACGACCCGCCGTGGTGGCTGGCGAACTCGCGGACCGTCGCGGTGGTCAGGGCGGGGTGTTCGGACAGCACGGCGCAGGCGACCATCGCCGCGTGGTGCCGGCTGGTGGCGGATTCGACGGCGCGGACGGGCTCCTGCGGGAGGGTCGCGACCGGGCCGAGCTGGACGAGGAGGCAGTCGGGGCAGTGGAACAGGCGCAGGGGCCACCGGGGATCGGGGCCCGGCGCCCCGGTGGAGGGGAAGTCGTCGCTGGCGGGTTGCTCGCCGAGGTCGGCGACCAGACGGGTCCGGCTGCCCCCGCAGCCACGGCATCGGGGTTCGGGGTCCTCGTTCACCAGGTCACCATGGCCTTCGTCAGGAAGAACGCCTCCGCGTACCGTGCCCGGCACTCCATGCCGCGCACGCGGGCGAGGCCGAGGAAGGTCTCCTCATCCCACCAGTCGCGGGACACCTGGGAGGGATAGGCCTTGGTGAGCAGCTCGACCTTCGCGCGGGCGACGGATTCCGGCAGTGGCACGTACACGGCCGGGCGTCCGAGGTCCCCGTCGTACTTGGGGATCTCGTAGCCGAGGACGAGCTGGTCGCGCCACACCGTGGGGACGAGTTCGGCGACGAGCCGGTGGTCCTGGTGGGCGTCGCCCGGGCCGGGGGCGAGGACGAGATCGGGCCGGGCGGTCGCCGCGACGTCCTCGAGGTGCTGTTTCACCGTTCCCCAGACCGAGGGCAGCCGTCCGTCGGGCAGGTCGGACAGGTGCACGTCGACGTCGCACCCCGGCAGGAACAACCGGGCGGCGGCCCGTGCCTCCCGGTGCCGTTCGGAGGTGCCGGTGAGCACGACGAGCGTGACCGGCAGACCGGGCCACGCCTCGGCCAGGCGCAGGAGGGTCCCGCCGCAGCCGATCTCGATGTCGTCCGGGTGGGCGCCGAGGACGAGGAGGCGCTCCGGGCGCCGTTCGAAGGTCAGACCGATCATGACGTTCCCTCCAGCACGAGTCGCGCGGATCTGTTTCCCGGATGTTCGCCGGTGCGTCGCCACACTTTCCAGGGAGCCTTTCCGCTCGCGTCCAGCCGTTCCAGGACCGCGCGTTCTTTCAAGGTGTCCATCGGTGCCCAGAAACCGGTGTACCGCACGGCCGTCAACCGGCCGGTCTCGCTCAGGCGGCGGAACGCGTCCTCGACGAGGTCCTCGTCCTCGTCGAGAACGTCGAACACACCTTGCCGCATCACGAAGTAGCCGCCGTTCATCCAGATGGGCAAGGAGGCGACGGTGTCGATCCTGTCCACCCGGGCGTCCTCGCCGATCTCGAGCACGTGGAACGACGCCTGGGGCGGGACGGCGAGCAGGCTGGCCGTCGCGCCGCCGGCGAGGAAGTCCGTGACGATCTCATCCATCGGGGCGTCGGTCAGGACGTCCCCGTAATTGGCGAGGAAGACGTCGTCCCCGTCCAGGAGATGACGGACCCGGCGCAGCCGCTCCCCGATCGAGGTCTCGATCCCGGTCTCGATGAAGGAGACCTGCCAGTCGGAGATGTCGGACCGCAGGAGCTGGACGTTTTGGCCGCCCTTGCTGAGGATGAAATCGTTCGACCGTGTCTCGTCGTAGTGAAGGAAATAGTCCTTGACCGTCGAGGCCCCGTAACCGAGACACAGAATGAACTCGGTGTGGCCGAAATGAGCGTAATAGCGCATGATGTGCCAGAGAACAGGACGGTCCCCGATGGACATCATGGGTTTCGGTGCGGAGTCGATGTCGTTGCGCATGCGCAACCCCAGACCTCCGCAGAATATGACGACCTTCATGATACCCCCAAAGGGTTCAGACGATCCGCGGCCGGGGGATGGGCAGGATGAACCGCCCACCCCATTCCCGCACGTAGGACAACTGGGCCATGATTTCATCACGGAGGTTCCAGGGAAGGATGAGGACCAGATCGGGGCGTGTCTCCCGCAGGCGTTCCGGGGGATAGATGGGGATCCGCGTCCCGGGCAGGAACAATCCTTGTTTCGCGGGGCTGCGGTCGACGGTGTACGACAGGAGATCGGACCGGATCCCGCAGTGGTTGAGCAAGGTGTTGCCCTTTCCCGGGGCCCCGTACCCGGCGACGGAGAGGCCTTCGCGGGACGCCTCGACCAGGAGGCTCATCAGCTCCCGCTTCACGTCGAGGACCGCTTCGCCGAATCCCGTGTGCCCCTCCACCGTGTGCAGTCCCGCCTTCTCCTCGTCGGCGAGGACCTTCGAGACCGAGGCGGACGGAGAACCGGCGGACGCCGTGGGACGTGCGAGGACGCGCAGCGACCCTCCGTGAGTGCGCAGCTCGACGACGTCGACGACGGCGAGGTCCGCCGTCGCCAGGGCGGCGGACGCCGTCCGGAGGGTGAAGTACGAGTAGTGCTCGTGGTAGATCGTGTCGTACTGGCGGCCCTCGATCAGCCGCAGCAGGTGCGGGAACTCCAGGCTGACCGTCCCGCTGTCCGCGACGAGTGCCCGCAGGCCGCGGGCGAAGTCGAGCAGCTCGGGGGTGTGGGCGAAGACGTTGTTGCCGACGACGAGGTCGGCCCGCCCGTAGGTGGACGCGATCCGGCGTCCCGTCTCCTCCCCGAGGAACGCCACCTCCGTCCGGATCCCGCGCTCGCGCGCCACCTCGGCGATGTTGGCCGCCGGTTCGACGCCGACGACCGGGATCCCCGCGGACACGGCGTGCCGGAGCAGGTATCCGTCGTTGCTCGCCACCTCGACGATCAGGCTGTCCGGGCCGAGGCCGAGAAGTGTCGTCATCTCCGCGACGAAGCGCTGGGCGTGACGGACCCAGCTGTCGGAGTACGAGGAGAAGTAGGCGTAGTCGCTGAAGATGTCCTTCGCGTCGACGTACGCCGGTAGTTGCACGAGGAGGCATCTCTCGCAGATGCGCGCGTGCAGCGGGTAGAACACCTCCGGCGCGTCGATCGCGGCGGCGGGCACGTAGCTCTCGCAGGGCGGCGAGCACCCGAGGTCGACGAAGGTCCGGCTCAGATGTTCCCCGCACAGCCGGCAACTCGCCGTTCCCCCGCCGTCCTCCTGGATCTGCCCGTCGACCGTCATCAGAACTCCTCCCTGATGGTGGCGGTGTCCTCGTGCCGCCGTGGTGCGGCAGCTGGTGCCCGGGACGATCGCCGTCCCCAAGGAGAGCGTCCGGGAGCGCCGTCGATACCGTCGCGGCCCACCGGATGATCGGGCGGATGGTCGATCGCGAACCGGTAGACCTCAAGGAGCCGGTCCATGACGGGACCGGGCCGGAACCGTTCCTCCCAGGTGCTCCGGGCTGCCCGGCCGTACCCGTCCCAGCGCTCCGGGGCGTCGTCGACGCCGGCGAGCGCGGCGACCAGGGCGTCCGGGTCACCGGGGGGATAGAGCAGGCCGTCGTGGCCGGAGCTGACGATCTCGGGGAAGGAACCGAGGGCGGGGGCGAGCGGCGCGGTGCCGGCGGCCATCGCCTCGACGGCGACCAGTCCGAACGTCTCCTCGCTGCGGGTCGTGACGACGACGGCGCGGGCGCGGCCGAGGACGGCGAGGAGTTCGTCGCGGGGCAGCCTGCCGGTGAACGTCACCGACGGGCGTTCCGCCGCCCATCCCGCGACGGTGTCCTCCAGCGGCCCGCTCCCGGCGATGGTCAGGTGGAGGGAGGATCCCGGACGCCGCAGGCGGTACGCGTCCCAGGCCCGCAGGAGGAACGGCACCCCCTTCAGGGCGTCCAGGCGGCCCGCGAACACCACCTCGTGGACGGCCGGCGGCCCCGGAGGCGGAGGCGGGACGAAATGGGGTTTCACGAAGCAGCGTTCCGGGGGCAGCCCGACGGGGGCCAGGACCTCCAGTTGCGCGGCGGTGTTGACGAGATAGGCCGACACCAGGGTGCGCCACGCCCGCGCGTGGAGGATCCCGGCGGCGACGACAGGAGCGGTCGCCAGGCGCGATCCCCGGTAGCAGCCGTGCCGCAGGGCCGGGAGCGGGGATCCGCCGATGCAGTCGTGGCACACCGCGCCGTCCCGCAGCGCCTCGCCGGGGGCGCATCCCAGACGGTAGTTGTGCAGCGTCGCGACGACCGGGACCCCGGCGTCGCGACAGGCGTACAGCACGCTGGAGCTGATGAGGGGGAAGGTGTTGTGCACGTGCACGACGTCCGGGGCGAAGGACACCAGCCGCCGGGCGAGGTCGCGGCGGGAGTCCTCCGACCAGACGACGCGGGCGGGCACGGTGGCCCGCCGGGCGAGCGACCAGGTGGCGATGTCGGCGCTGCGGCGTTCGAACAGGTCCACGGCGTGTCCGCGGGCCGCCAGCTCCGCGGACTCCTGGTCGACGACACGGTCCTCCCCGCTGGGGGCGACCGGACGGTAGCGGTTGTGGACGAGGAGGATTCTCACCGTGGTGTCCGATCCGTCGAGAGGGCGAGGAGCGAGGCCGCGACGACGACCTCCAGCAGATAGGGCGAGGCGTCGCCGAGCCCGGTCTCGGTGAAGGACGACACGGCGCCGTAGACGAGGAGGAACAACGCGACCGCCCGGCGCGGTCCCCGGGGCCGCGTCACGGCGACCGCCGCGAGCAGCACGAGGAACGACGCGCCCATCGCCACCCCGAACCAGCCCTGCTCGTAGTAGGTCGCGACCCAGTTGCTGTCGATCGACAACCCCTGGTACGACTTGTTCGCCAGGCCCGTTCCGAAGATCGCCTGAGGCCACCGGCGATCCTCGGCGAAGATCGCCGCCCAGACGACGGTGCGGCCGGTCAGCTGCGACGCCTGCTCGGCGGTCTGCCCCCGGCTGAGCCAGGTTGTGATCAACGAGGCGAAGAGGGTACCCGCGACGACCCCCGTCGCCGCCGCGACCGCGCTGAACCGCCGGACCCGGGCGTTGCCGAGGAACAGGCTCGCCCCGGCGACGCCCAGGCCGAGGAGCAGGGCGAGCAGGGCGGTCCGCGTGTGGGTGGCGAGCAGCATCACCCCCGCCACGACGCAGGTCACCCCCGCCGTCCGGCCCGCCACGACGTGCGTGAACCACAGCACCGCCGTGCAGCCGATCAGGACGGCGGCGAAGTGGGCGACCTGGGTCGGCGCGAAAGGCCACAGCGCCCCGGACAGCCTGCCGTTGTACGAGAAGGCCGCCCCCGGCGACAGGACCGCGCCGATCGCCACGGAGACGAGGGCCACCTGGAGACACCCGAGGTGACAGCGCAGCAGGACGAGGTCGTTCCGCCCCCACCACGGGGTCAGCAGCCACAGCACCAGCACGAACTCCACCAGCCGCACGGCGCGGAACATCCCCCCGAACAGATAGACGCCGTGCAGGCTCACCATGAACGCGGCGACGGCCATCGCGCTCATCAGGGTGAGGAGCAGGTTCGGGCGGACGACGATCCGCGGGTTGGCGAGCAGCACCAGCACGATCGCGGCGGGCAGCGCCCCCTGCGTGATCATTTGTCCGACCGGTCCGGGGATGGGGAGGACGATCGGCATGCCGAGGAAGGTCAGCACGTTGAGGAACAACGCCGCCCAGACCGGGCCCGGCCCGGCCAGCGGCGGCCCGGCGACGGCGGGCCCGCCCCGGGTCCGGGGCCGCAGCCGTGGGG
>JAUPKQ010000206.1 GCA_030837345.1 Actinomycetota bacterium
AGCCCCCGCGCCGAGCGTGACGTCCACCGGGAGCGCCTCACCCGGCCCGCACGTCGACTGTCAGACCCGTCGCCGTGACCGGGCGGGCCCTGACGTGTGCAGTCGCTGTCGTTATCGATTGGGCCCGGAGCCGCCGCGGAGTCGAGGCGGGGTTGGATGGCTCGGTACCGACGGCTGCACGGCGGTGCCGACGGCTGCACGGCGGCAGATCGGATGATTCTGGTCAGATTCGTCGTTCCGGGACTCGGTTCTCCTTCGTGGCCGTCCTGGTCGTACTGGTCATCTTGGTTGACCCGGATATCGGGTACGAGACCTGCCGATCTGGCCGGGCGTGCTCAACGTGTGCGATGACCGTCGCGATCGCGACAGTGGATGCACACGTTGAGGGTTCCTGGCTGGAGTGGCAGGTCAGATATTCGGCATTCGGTTCAGGTGAGGCTCTCCTGGCGGGGAGATGGACCCTGTGGCGTTCCGGCAGGCACGAGATGACCGCTATGAAGTGATCTGCCACCTCGATCCGATGCCGGATACCCACCGCACCGCACCGCCGCACCGCCGCCGCCGAGCCGCACCGCCGGGCCCGGGATTGTCCTCGCTTGGTGGAACCGACGCGATCCCTGGTGCCTGAAGGCGTCCCCCTGATCGGAGCTGGTGGTGCTGCGGACGAGCGGCCCAACCAATCCGGATAACGGCCAGGCCAACAGGTCTCATACCCGATCTCCGGGTCAACCAGGACAGTCACGGCGGAGAGCTAAAGAAACGACGGATATGACCCAGATTCACTCGATCTGCGACGCCGAGCAGTTACCGAGCGGACCCGCGGACCCGAGAAGCCACCGAACGGACACCGAGCGGACCCGAGAAGCGGCCACGACGCCGAGCGGACGCCACGACGCCGAGCGTGACCGGAGGGGAGGCCGCGGCTAGATCTTGTAGACGCAGGCCGGGTCCTCGGCGAGGACGTCCCCGGAGTAGGCGTAGGCCCTGGCCCGGGAGCCGCCGCACAGGTCGGCGTACCGGCACACTCCGCACCGGCCGAAGAAACGCGCGGCCCGGATGTCCCGTAGCTGTGAGTCGTCGCGATAGATCTCGGCGAGACCGCGGTCGCGCACCGAGCCGAGGGGCAGCGGCAGGAATCCCGCCGGGTACACCTCGCCGTCGTGGGAGACGAAGACGATCCCCTTGCCGTCCCTGGTCGAGGCGGTGTGGGCGCTGGGCCGCGAGGCCGGTCCGCCGGCGACCTCGATCAGCCGTGCCGCGAGCCGGGTGTAGAGGGGACCCTCGCTCACCGGCCCGCCCTCCCGCCGCTCGACGACGACCCGGCGGAAGAAGGGGGCCTCGACGGTCCGGACGATGAAGCCGTAGTGCGACGCGTCGTAGAGGAAGTGGCAGACCTCGTCGTTCTCGGCAGGCGTCAGCTCATCCTCCGACACGCCCCGCCCGACGTGGACGAGGAAGAAGACCTCCCAGATGTGCGCCCCCGTCTCGACCATGATCTGGGCGACGTCGGCGAGCTCCTCGACGGTCGGGCGCATCACCGTCGTGTTGACCTGAACGGTCAGTCCCGCCGCCACGAGGTCACGGATGGCCTGGACGGTCTTCGGGAAGTGCCCGGGAATCCCGCGGACCCCCTCGTGGGTCGCCGCGCTCGCGCCGTCCAGACTGATCGAGACGGCTTTGACGCCGCTGGCCGCGATCCGCTCGATCGCGGCGGGCGTCAGCGACGGCGTGACGGACGGCGACAGCGCCGTGGGGATTCCGAGGGACGTCGCGTGGGCGACGATCTCGAACAGGTCGGGCCGCAGCAGGCAGTCGCCCCCGGTGAGCACGAGGATCGGGTACGGACGCCCGAAGGCCGCCACCTGGTCGACGAGCGCGAGGCCCTCGTCGTGCGTCAGCTCCCCCGGCATCGCCTCCAGGGTCGCGCTCGCCCGGCAGTGCCGGCACGCGAGGGCGCACGCCCTGGTCGTCTCCCAGAACACGAGCATCGGGCGCTCGTCGAAATCGACCGTGCCCCCGCTGACCCGCCCGGCCGGATGAACGCTCACGCGGCCGGCACCGGCTCGGCGACACGGGCCCGGACGGCCGCGGCGACGTTCTTCGCCTGGGCGAGGCAGGCGGCGAGCCCGACCCCGCGGTAACCGGCCCCGGTCAGGTACAGGCCCGGCGGTTCGGCCAGGGCCCGGTCGGCGGCCCTCAGCCGGTCGGCGTGCCCGACCGTGTACTGAGGCATCGCCAAGGGCAGCCTCCGCACGTGGACGGCGTCTGGCTCACCGTGCACCCCCATCGAGGCTGCCAGTTCGCGGCGGACGGCGGTGACGAGCACGGCGTCGTCCATGCCGCTCCACGCCTGGTCGCCGTCGCGCCCGACCATCGCCCGGATGACCACGGGCGGATCCCCGGCGTCCGGGGAACGGCCTTCGAGCAGGTGCGGCCATTTGCTCGTCGACCAGGTGCAGCCGACGAGCAGGCGCCGCTCCACCGGCGGCACGAGGAACCCGGTGCCCGACGGCACCCCGCCGACGGCCTCCGGGGAGTAGGCGAGTACCACCGTGGCGACACCGACGTACGGGATGCCCTTCACGGCGTCCGCGGCCGAGGGAGCCACGGGCCGCAGCAGCTTCTCCGCCGCCCAGGCGGGGGTGGCGAGGACGACGTCGTCGACGTCGAGGGGCTCGAACCCGTCGCCGGTGATCCGGTAACCGCCCCCGTGACGTGCGATCGACGTCACCGTGGCGCCGGTGAGGACCGTGGCGGACGGCGTCCGGCCGAGCACGCCGACGAGCCCGTCGACGAGACGGCCCAGGCCGCCCCGAAGACTCATCAAAGCGGGCCGGGGCGGGGACGCCGGGGGACGCTGATCGGTGCGACGGTTACGCAGCGCGAGGTAGAGACTGCGACGCCCCTCCGCGAGGGAGAAGACCTCGCCGGCGGCGCTGCGGGCCGAGAGCCGCCCGGCACGGCCCGCGTGCACCCCCCCGAGCAGAGGCTCGACGAGACGGTCGAAGACCTGGGTGCCGAACCGGGGACGGAGGATCTCCTCGATCGTCGGATCCCCGGACAGGGGCGCCCGGGGAAGCACGAGGTCCGCCCCGGCGCGCACGAACCCCCACGGGCCGAGGAGCCCGGAACGGAGCAACGGCCACAGCTTGTCGGGGACGCCGAACACCGATCCCGGCGGAAGCGGCCGCAGTGCCCCTTTGCTCCAGAGATAGGCACCACGTCCGGACGGCGGCCGCAGGTCGTCGTCCAGGCCCAGGTCAGCGACGAGCTCCGCGGCGGCCGGGGCCTTGATCATCAGAGCGTCGGGTCCGGTGTCGACCGTCACACCGCCGACGGTCGCGGAATCGATCTTTCCGCCGGGACGGTCGCCCGCCTCCAGGACGGTGACCGCGACACCGTGCCCGTCACCCGCGCCCTGGCTGGCGTCGGAGCCCCCGACCAGGTGATACGCGGTTGCGAGACCACTGACACCGCCTCCGATCACCGCCACCCGCCGTGTACCACCCACCGTGTCCGAGCCCCCTCCGCGTCAGTGCCCCGTGCATCCCGGCATGTCTTCGCCTCCTTGAGTATGCCCCGGAGCGCCGTCCCGGTCCGCCGGAGGCCGGGGGACCGCCCCACCGTGTTGATCTTCACAGGACAGGCGCGACCGGGAACCAGGGGGTGATCAGCTTTCGGTTTTCTTGCGGGACTCGTCGCCCACTGTGTGTACTTGCGGTCAAGGGTCATCGAGGGGTTCGGCACGAGAAGCGGGGCGTCGGGGTGAGACACACACCACCAGGGCCGGCCGGCCACGGTTCGCCGGGACGGCACTCACGAGGCAACGACCGGCCGATCGGCGCAGCCCCCCGGTACACCGGTCCCCGCGACGCAGACCCCCGCGCCCGCGACCCCCGGTACACCGGCCCCCGCCGTCCCTCTGGTCAGCAGCCGGCGGCCCGTCGTCCGGACCCGCCCCACCTGCCCGCGCCGCCCACGATCGCCCTGGTGATCAGCCGGAAGACGCGCCGGGAGGCGACCGAGGCGGCCCTGGCCGCGTCCAGACCTCCGGATCCGCGCCTGGAGACGATCGAGCGGGCGATGGTCGGAGTGCAGGCCGCCGGGAACGTCCTGGTCGCGGGTCTCTGCGCCCTCGCCTGGGTGTGGCTGGGATCACAGCGAGCGCCGGTCGGCAACTCTTCCGGGGCGATCGCCGACGCGACGACGGCACGGTCGGGCGGAGGACTCTTCGGGCCTCTCGCAGCGGCGTCCGGAACCACGCTGAGCTTGATGCTGTTGTCGGCGTGTCTCTTCCTGGCCCCGGTCGTCAACCCCTTCTACGCTCCCCCGGCGGATCGCCGGGGCCTCCACCTCGCCACGACCGTGATGTTCGGGGTCCTCGTGGTCACGACGGTCGCGGTCATCGCCGGAGCCGCTCGCTGACCGACCGGTCGGCCGCGGCCCCTCGTGGCGGCTCAAGGCGGTGCCTCAACACGTCGACTGTGCCTTCCATGAGCCGACTTCGCGCCGGAACGGGAAACAGCGCGCTCGCCGACGCCGCGGCAGCGGGTCGGGAGGCCGCGACGGCAGCCCTGGCGGGGCTGGGCGGGGAACCACCGGCCCTGGTGATCGTCTTCGCGTCGATCCGGTACGAGGTGGAGGCCCTGCTCCGGGCGATCCGCGAGACCGTCGTCGAGGTTCCCCTGATCGGGTGCACGAGCTGCGGCACCTTCGAGTCGGGGAACCTGCACGGATCGGACGACCCCTCGGTGTCGGTCGCCGTCCTGACGGCGGGTGGCTACTGCTTCGGGGTGGCGTCGCAGCCCGAGATCAGCGCGGACTCCTTCGAGAAGGGGCGATCGCTCGCCAGGGCCGCGAAGGAGGCCGCGAAGGAGGCCGCCGGGGAAGCCACCGGGGATGGCACGGTACGGGCGAACTCACCCCATTCCGCCCTGATTCTCATGGCGGACGGGCTGGGAGGGGCGGATCTCCAGGAACTGCTCAACGGGATGTACCGGGTCGCGGGGGCCGCGGTGCCCTTCGTCGGAGGGGCGGCCGGTGACGACCGGCAACTCACCCGGACCCTGGTCTTCCACGACGACATGGTGAGGAGCGACGCCGCCGTCGCGCTCTGGGTCGACTCCCCGCACCCCCTGCACGTCGGGTGCGGACACGGCTGGGAGCCTGTCTCCCCGCCGATGATGGTCACCCAGTCGGACGGCTTCCGGGTCGAGAGGATCGGCGGGCGGCCGGCGGGCGAGGTCTTCCGCGAGTACGCCGAGGCCGCCGGGGCGAAGGAGGGCTTCGGCCGGCCCGGTACGTGGAGCGCCGCCCACGCCCTGGGACTGATCGAACCCGACGGCACCCAGCTGATCCGGGGGGCGGTGCCCGAGGAGGACGACTCCCTCCGCACCTTCATCCCGTTACCTCCCTACGCCGCCGTCCAGGTGGTCACCGGCCGGGCCGAGACCCTCCTCGACGCGGTGGAACCGATCATCGCCCAGGCGAGACCCTCGGGGGTGGACCCCGGGGCCCTCATCGCCTTCAGCTGTACGGCTCGCTACGACATCCTGGGTGAGCGCATCAGGGAGGAGACCCGCCGCCTGCAGGACGCCGCCGGGAACGCCCCGACGATCGGGTTCTTCACCTACGGCGAGTTCGCCCGGACGGTCGGTGTGTCCGGGATGCACAACGCGACCCTGACAGCCATCGCGCTGTAGGCATCGGTGGGCGGTGAGGGAACACCCCACGCGGTCGAGGAGGCTCTGCGGGAGCAGCTTCGGCTCGCGATGCTCTCTGCCCAGTCCGCGTTCCAGGACAGCGCCCGTCTCATCCGGCTCCTCACCATCCTCGGACATCCGGGCACCCCCGAGGATCTCGTGGAGGAGACGCTCATCACCTTGAGCGCCGTGTTCCAGATCGATGTCGCCAGCGTGGTCCGCGTGGTGAAGGACCACCTCGTCGTCACCGCCTCGTGCGGGCTGCCGGAGGACGACCCGGCCTTCGTCGTCGGGTGGGTGCCGTCACCGACGACGCGAGAGGTCCTCCGCACGGGCAGGGCGACCAACCGGCAGTTCCCTTCGTCACCGGAGGCGACCGGGCCGGAGGCGGCAGGGCCCCTGAGCAAGGAGGAGGACCTCGTCCGTCAGCTGGGGCTCCGGTCGGCCGCCTGGCTGCCCCTGCCGGGGGACGACGACCGCATCGACCACCTGCTGATCCTCTACCGGCGGCGGGAGGACGCCTTCACCCGGACCGAGATGGAACTGCTCGACTCGGTGGCGTCGCGGCTGCTGTTGGTCGTCCAGGCCCGCCGCCGCGCGGTCGCGATGGAGCGGCTCGCCAGGACCAGCCACGCGCTCTCCCAGCACCGCAGGATCGGCCCGCTGCTGCGTGACGCGACGCGCCTCCTGCGAGAGCTCGTCGCCGCCGAGCGGATGGCCACCTTCTCGATCACCAACGGCCACGCGCTGCCCGTCGTCCAGGCCGCGAGGGACCGTCCCGGCACGGACGGCGCGAACGGCGACCCGCCGTGGGATCTGGGCGGGTGTCCCGCGGAGCAGCTGCCGGGCTGGGACGACGTCCTCGACGGCTCCCCTCACCTCCTGCGCGTCGAGCGTCCGGGCGGCATCCGGCACCTGCTCGTCGTCCCCGCCGGATCCCGGGGCTCACCGGACGCCGTCCTGTACGCCGACTGGACCGATCTGCCCCCGATGATGCTGCCGACGGTCGAGACGGCCGCCATCTTCGCCACGACCTTGACCGCGGCGATGCAGAACGCCGCCCTCTACCGGGCCCTCAGCGCGAGCGAGACCTCTCTGCGGGCCATCACCGACTCCATCAGCGACCTGATCGCGGTCGTCGACGGCTCCTGCCGTTTCCTGTACGCCTCGGCGTCGTACGACAGGGCCGTCGACCACACTCCGGGTTCCCTCATCGGCCGCAGCCTCCTGGATCTCGTGGAGACCGAGGACCGGATCCCCCTGCGGAACGCCCTGCACACCTCCATGGCCACCGCCTCACCCTCGATGATCGAGTACCGCCTCCTCACCGGTGACGGCCGGGTCGTCTGGGCGGAGAGCCAGTTGCGGCCCGCCGCTTTGTCGGACCGGCGGGTGGTGATGTCGACGCGTCTCGTCAACGAACGCAGGTTGCGGGAGGACGAACTGCGCCACCAGGCCCTCCACGATCCCCTGACGGGCCTGGCGAACCGGGCCAGCGCCACGAAACGGCTGGAGGAGGTGCTCAGCGCCGACGGGCCCGGCGAGATCGGCCTGCTGTTCTGCGACCTCAACAAGTTCAAGCAGGTCAACGACCGGCTCGGCCACGCGGCCGGTGACGCCTTGCTGCAGGAGGTCGCCGACCGTCTGCGGCGGTGCACCCGTACCGGCGACCTGATCGCGCGCCTCGGAGGGGACGAGTTCGTCTTCATCCTCGACGGCATCACGACCCTCGACGAGGTGATGGAGGTCGGCCGCCGGGTCGCCCAGGTCCTCCGCCGTCCGTTCCTCCTCGGCGGCGAGGCCCTGGAGGTGTCGGCGAGCGTGGGGGCCTCCGTGGGACGACGGGGAGAGGCCTCCCCCGCCAAGATGATGAGCTCCGCGGACGCCGCGATGTACGCCGCGAAGCGCAGCGGGAGCCAGCTCGACCTGTCCTCCGTCACCCGGGTCGTCGGCTGAGCCCACCGGGGGGCCGGCCGACGGTCGCTTCGACCTCGCCGGAGAACGAACGAGCACGTCATCGACCGAATCGGCAAATCCGTCAGGGACGGCGGGGGCACGGCTCCGTCAGGCCCTCCGGCGTGACGGCCGACCGCAGAATGAGCCCACCCAGGCCGGGGGGCCGCAGCCACGGCGCCGGGAGGGAACTCATGCGCGGCAAGAACCTGATCCGCGGCGACTCGGGGCAGGAACGGCGGACCGGACGGCGGACCGGACGGCGGACGGTCCACGCGGCGATGGTCCTGGCCGTCGCGCTGGGCACGGGAGTCGCTTCGGGGAGCACGAGCGAGGCCCGGAGCACGAGCAAAGCCCGGAAGGCGACGAGGTCCCGTACCGCGACCCCACGGACCTGGCTGTCAGGAGCCGCGGGCCCCCAGGCCGCGAACGGGTCGTTCGGCACCTGGCGCCGGAGCCCGGTCAGGATCGGCGGCACCTGGACGGACACCTTCGAGGCCCAGACCGACCAGTGGATGATCTGCGACGGTCCGTGGGCCCGGTGGAACGGACCACTCGATCTCGCCATGGGCGCCATCTTCGCCGACCGCGGCGAGACCTGGGCCGCGGCGGCCCGCGGCGCGTACACCGAACGATGGACGGCGGCCCTGCGGCGCGTCGCCGCGTGCTGGGGCCACCGTGACCAGGCATGGCTCTATCTCCGCTTCGCCCACGAGATGAATCTCGAGTCCAGTTCGTGGGCGGTGCGCCGGGGGGAGGAGAAGGACTTCGTGACGGCGATGCGTCTCTTCTCGTCGCTGCGGTACGCGATCGTTCCCAGGGCGCATCTCGTGTTCAGCCCGAACGACGGCACCGATTCCTCCCTGGGCATCGACATCCGCACGTTGTGGCCGGGCAGGGACAGGTCGGGACGCCGCGTCGCGGATGTCTACGCGGTGGACTCCTACAACTGGTGGCCCCACGTGACGACGGCCGCGGCCTTCACCAAGAAGATCAACTCAAGGTACCCGAACGGGGCACCCCACGGGATCGAGCGGCACCGCCAGCTCGCGGCACGGCTCGGGGTCCCCTTCGCCGTCAGCGAGT
The DNA here is from genome assembly GCA_030837345.1 of Actinomycetota bacterium. GTDB lineage: Bacteria > Actinomycetota > Actinomycetes > Actinomycetales > Kineosporiaceae > JAUPKQ01. Next base: position 8,742 of record JAUPKQ010000206.1, read on the forward strand.
GGGGCAACAACGGCACCTCGGCCTCCGGCAACGGCGGTGAGTCCGCGGCCTACATCCGATCGTTCAACGCCTGGGCACGCAGTCACGCCGGAAATCCGGGGAAACCGAAACCCGGCCAGCTGATCTACGAGATCCACTTCAATCTGTGGACGCAGTTCGCCCTGTGGCCGGGCACCGTACAGCCCAGGACGGCGCGGACCTACCGGGCCCTCACCTGGGGACGTTGATCCCGATTGGGCACTGAAAAGGGGAGAATCTCCGGAAACGATCCGATCGATGACCTTGTCTTAAGGGAGAGCGAAGGTTCCAGGGAGTCTCATTCCCTAGGTTCATGTCCCATGGCTGCTGATGACCACGATGAACCGTCCGACCAGCCGGCGCCGACCAGCCGGCGCGCTCGTCGCAGGACCCAGCAAGCCACGACGTCACCGCCGTCCAGGCGTTCCCGCAGCCGGCACACCCTGACCTTTCCCCAGAAACTCGTCGGCATGACCGTCGTCACCGGGATGCTGTTCACCGGTGGGATCGTCGCCGCGGGGGTGAGCAGCGCCGAGGTCCCGCTCGCCCGCCCCTCCTACACGTCGAAGGTCCGGTGGGCCTGGTCGAACGACGTCAGCCTCGGGCGCACCGAGAGCAGCGACCAGTACGCCCAGTCCCAGGTCAGCGGGCTCCGCAGCAGCGAGCACCACGCCGCCTTCCTCCTGCGGTACACCAGCCGCTCCGACCGTGTCCTCGTGTCGGTGTCCGGCACGCACTGGCGGATCCAGCCCTCCGGGGGACACTCCCTCTCCGGCCGGTTCCCGCACAGCTCCAAGGGCGTCTTCCGGGCCGAGGTACAGGGCAAGAACGTCCGCGTCCTCTGGAACGGGCGGACGGTCACCACCCAGAAGATCTCCGGGAAGCACCCGGGCCGCGCGGTCGTCGCCAGCATCTGGCAGTCCAGCCGCAAGGTCTCGATGCGCGATCTGAAGGCCTCCTCGCTGACCAGCACTCCTCCCCGCCCGACCACGAGCAGCACCAGCAGCAGCACTCTTCCCTCCCGGCCGACCGGCACGTCACACCCGACATCCTCGACGACGTCCAGCACCTCGACGACGTCGGCGACGAAGACGAAGACGTCGACCTCGAAGACGAAGACGTCGACCTCGACGTCGACCTCGACGTCGACCGGAGGCACTGCCCCGCCGTCGGACGGGAGCAAGCGCTGGTGGTCCGGTGCCGCGGGCGACGGCATGGCGAACGGTAGCTGGGAGAAGTGGCGCGGCAGCCAGGCCGACATCGCCGGGGTCTGGGACGACACCGCCGCCAGCCAGGTCGAGGTCTGGTCGATCTGCGGAGGCCAGTACAAGTCCTGGGACAAGGCTCTCGACCTCGCCATGGGCGGGATCTTCCGCTCGAAGGGCGAGTCCTGGTCGAAGGCCGCGAGCGGCTCGTACGACAAACGCTGGACCCAGGTGCTCACCCGGATGAAGAAGTGCTGGGGCGACCGGGATCCGGGCAAGTTGTACCTCCGCTTCGCCCACGAGATGAACCTGCCCAACGAGTGGAAGGTCGCCGCGGGCGAGGAGGACGAGTTCGTCACGACCTTCCGGCGGCTCGCGGACATCCGCGACCAGGTGTTCCCCGGGGCCAAGCTGGTGTTCTCCCCCAACGAGGGCGGCGGGAGCGACTGTGGGGACATCCGCAAGCTCTGGCCGGGCAAGAATGACGCCGGCAGGAACTACGCCGCTGTCTACGCCGTCGACGCCTACAACTGGTGGCCTCACGTGACGACGGCCTCCGGCTTCCAGGAGAAGATCCAGAGATCGACGAGCGACGGCTCTCCCATCGGGATCGAGAAGCACCGGCAGCTCGCCGAGAGCCTGGGGACGCCGTTCGCGGTGTCGGAGTGGAGCAACCGCGCCATCGCCAGCGACGGCGGGGGCGGCGGGGAGTCGCCGACCTTCGTCAAGGAGTACAACTCCTGGCTCCGCGAGCACGCCGGTGACCCGGACCACCCGAAGCCCGGCCAGGTGCTCTACGAGGTGCACTTCAACATGTGGAACGAGTACCAGTTCTGGTCGGACACCAAGCAGCCCAAGACCGCCGATACCTACCGACAGCTACCCTGGGGCCGTTGATCTCCGAAGATCTGTGCCCGATCGTCCTTGCGGAGTCCCTCCTCGGAGGGACTCCGCCGGAGGACGTCCGTTCGAAGAAGGATCTGATGACACACCGTACGACCGGTTCTTCGCCCGCCCCCGCACGGCGCACCCGCCGCTCCGCCACAGGCCTCGGCGTCCTGATCCTCGCCGGTTCGCTCGCGCTCGCGGGATGCGGCGGCGGAGGTGACGCGGCGAGCACCTCCGGTGCCGGTGCCGCGCCGGGAGCCTCGTCCGGCTCCGCGACCGACACCAAGACCACGTGCGACCTCAGCGGGTGCACGGTCACCTTCCTGCACGGCGTCAACACCAAGAAGTCCGTCCTCGGTATCAACGTCGAGCTCGTGACCGTCACCGCCGACAAGGTCGACCTGAACATCGCGGGCCAGCCGGTGAGTATCCCGCTGACAGGTCAGGCGTCGACGACCATCGCCGGTCTCGTCGTCACGGTGCAGGACGCCAACGCCCAGCAGGTCGTCCTGAAGATCACCAAGGCCTGATCCGGCACAGGCTGCGATAAATCCAGGATAACCAGCATCAATTCACCGTGCGGGCCGGGCGGTGCTGCCCGACGATGGGGAGTACCGAACGGCCGCGCCGGTGACGCCGGACCCGGCGCGGCCGTCCCCAAATCCTCACGGGCGGATGTGACAAGAATTCTTCCCGTCCGCGGCCCAGGTTCCAGATCATCTTCGTCTAGGGTCGACCTGTGACTGACGACGCCGTCGACGGCACCGCCGTGAACCGTCCCGCGACAGCCCTCGACGCCCTCGCCGAGGAGTATCACAACGCCCAGTGCGACCTGGACCCGATCTCCGCGGACTTCGCCGGCCTTCCCGGGTACTCCGCCCGCCTGACGGATTACAGCCCGGCCGGACACGCGGCGCGGGCCGCGCTCGCCCGCACCGTCCTCGCCCGGGCGGCCGGTTTGCGTCCCGCCGACGACGTCGACGCCGTCACCCTCGTGTCCCTGCGGGAACGGCTGGGTCACGACCTCGACATCCATGACGCCGGGCTCGACGTGATGAGCCTCAACAACATCCAGTGCCCGGTCCAGATGGTCCGCGAGGCCTTTGACATCAACGCCACCGACACCGTGGAGGACTGGGAGGCCATCGCCGCCCGGCTGCACGCCGTCCGCCCCGCGATCACCGGGTACACCGAGGGACTGCGCGTCGGGATCGCCCGCCGGTGGTCACCGCCCCGGCGCCAGGTGACGGCCGCCACCGACGAGGCCCGCGCGTTCGCCGCGCCGGACGGTTTCTTCCTGGCCCTCGCCGAGGGGGCGAAACCCGCCTCCGGGGCCCTGCCCGACCGTCTCGTCGCGCGGCTGCGGGCCGGGGCCCGGGCCGCGGCCTCGGCGTACGAGGACCTCGCCGACCGGCTGACCACCATGGTCCTCCCGGTGAGCAGGGACGACGACGCCGTCGGACCGGCCGTCTACGCCCTCGCGGCGCAGGAGTTCCTCGGCGCCCGCGTCGACCTGCACGACGCCTACGCCTGGGCCCTCGACGAACTCGCGGCGATCGAGGACCGGATGGGCCAGGTCGCCACCGTCCTCGCGCCCACCGCCACCGGCTCCGCACCCGAACGGATCGCGGCGGCGGTCGAGGTCCTCGACGCCGACCCGCGCCGCCGGATCACCGGGAAGGAGGAGTTCCGCACCTGGATGCAGGCGCTCTCCGACAAGGCCGTCGAGGACCTCGCCGGCACGCATTTCGACATCCCCGGCCCTCTGCGCCAGCTCCGGTGCCGCATCGCACCGTCCTCGTCGGGCGCCATCTACTACACCGCGCCGTCGGAGGACTTCACCCGCCCCGGGCAGATGTGGTGGTCGGTGCCGAAGGAAACGACGTCGTTCACGACGTGGCGCGAGACCTCGACCGTCTACCACGAGGGCGTCCCGGGACACCACCTCCAGCTCGGGCAGGCCTCGTACCTCTCGGGCAGCCTGAACCGCTGGCGCCGGAAGGGCCTGTGGGTCAGCGGGCACGGCGAGGGCTGGGCCCTCTACGCCGAGCGGCTGATGGAGGAACTGGGGTATCTGGAGGACCCCGGTGACCTCCTCGGGATGCTGGACTCCCACGCCTTGCGCGCCTGTCGCGTCGTGATCGACATCGGGGTCCACCTGCGTCTCGCCGCCCCGCCCGAGGTGGGCGGGGGGACCTGGGACGCCGCGAAGGCCTGGGCCTTCCTCTCGGCACACACCCGGATGCCCGAGCCGACCCGCCGGTTCGAGCTCGACCGGTACCTCGGCTGGCCCGGCCAGGCGATCTCCTACAAGATCGGGGAGCGTGTCTGGCTCGGGATCCGCGCCGCGGTGGCCCACCGTGAGGGACCGGCCTTCGACCTCAAGACCTTCCACCGGAAGGCCCTCGCCCTCGGTTCCGTCGGGCTCGACGTCCTCGCCGGTGCCCTCGTGCCGGAGCGATCCGCGAAGGCACCTCCGGCGTGAGCGCCACCCTCGCCGGCCCGTAGGCTCGACCCCGTGCCCGCCGCTCTTTCCCTCGTCCTCGCCTCCGCCTCCCCCGCCCGCCTCGCCACGCTGACCGCGGCCGGTGTCGACCCGATCGTGATCGTCTCCACGGTCGACGAGACCGCGGTCGTCGAGCGGTACGGCGTCAGCGCGGCCGAGGACATCGCGCTCGTCCTCGCCAAGGCCAAGGCCGAGGACGTCGCCGGGATCGCCCCCGACGCGCTCGTCCTCGGGTGCGACTCCGTCCTGGAACTGGACGGCGAGGTCCACGGCAAGCCCGCCGACGCCGAGCAGGCCGCACTCCGCTGGAAGCGCATGCGGGGCCGCAGCGGTGTCCTGCACACCGGTCACTGGGTGGTCGACGCCCGGGACGGCGACGCGGGGGGCGGCGGGGGGACGCTCGGCGCCGTCGCGTCGACCACCGTCCGCTTCGCCGATCTCACCGACGACGAGATCGCCGCCTACGTCGCCACCGGTGAGCCCCTCGCCGTGGCGGGGGCCTTCACGCTCGACGGGCTCGGCGGCGCCTACGTCACCGGCGTCGAGGGTGACCACCACAATGTCGTCGGGGTGAGCCTGCCGCTGCTGCGCGACCTCCTGAAAGACCTCGGTGTCCCGTGGCACCGGCTCTGGCGTACCGCGGACAACCGCTGATCCAGAAACGTCGCCTCCCCCGATTCCGGACGATCTTCGCAATAGCCTCGAATCCATCTCCGCGCGCCCCCCTGATCGGAGGGGAACCGGGCTGACTTCTTGTCCTGTCCAGCCCGTTTACAGGAGACTTGCGATCAGCCGGGGCGATACACCAGTACCCCCCGGTGTTCGCTCGGGGATGGCGTTCGCACACACTCAGTACACGGATGTGCGGACAGAGCGACGACACGGGAGGCGCCACGAGCGCGGACGACGCCAGGCCGGACCGAGGGACATCGGTCGGCATCCCCCCGGCCGAGGAGAGCGACCTCACCGAACGCCGCCACTCCTGGCATAACCCCGGACCGTCGACGCCGCCCCGCGGCGTCCCCGTCGATCGCGTCCTGGCGCTCCTGTCGGCCTGCCAGCTCGCCGGCGTGGCGGTGATCGCGGCCACGACGGCGCGTCCCTCCCTCACCTCCTGGCCGAGAAGCCTCGGGATCGCCCTGACCGTCGCCACGGTGCTGACGACCGCCGGTATGTGCGCCCACGCCGCCGTCCGGGAACGCCGGCGCCGGGGCATGCTCGTCAGCTGGTCGATGCTGGCGGTCGCCCATCTCGGAGCCGCCGTCACCCTCGGCCCGCCCCCCGGGGAGCTCGTCGGAGCCACCCCGGCGAGCGCCGGCGGGATCGTGCTCCTCTGGTACTTCCCCGTCTCCCTCGGGGCGCTGTGGCTTCTGCTGCGTGAGGGGATGCCTCGCTGGCTCCCGGGCCTGTGGGGTGACGCGGTCGTCGTCTTCCTCGGGGTGCTGGCCGTGGGGAGCTTCGCGGCAGGCCTGGTCGAGCCTTCGGCCGACGTGATGTCGGGCGACGATTTCGTGCGGTACCTCGCGCCGCTGGCGGATGTCTCCCTGCTGGCGGCGATCCTCTCGATCGCCGTGCTGACGAGTTCGCGGTTCGGCCTGGCCGCGTGGTGGGTGTCGTGCGGGCTGAGCCTGATCGCCGCGGCCGACCTGCTGTTCCTCCTGCTCTCCGGCGTCGGACACGCGTCCGGGCCGATCCATCTCGTCCGGCTTCTCGGCTTCGTCCTCGTCGGGGTCGGGGCCCGCCGGGTCCCTCTCGTCGCCGGGTTGCCCGGACGCCGTGAACGCCGCCTGCGGGGGCCCGCCGTCATGCACCTCGGCCCGCTGGCCTGGGCGGTGTGCGTGCTCTCCGCGGCCGTCCTGACGGCGGGGGCGTTCGGCGCCCCGGTACCGGCCCACTCCTCGGTCCTCGCCGTCGGCAGCCTGTGCTCCGCCCTGGCCAGGCTCGGGCTCACGCTGGTCCAGCTCGGGGGCGGCCCGCTGCCCGCCGGAGCGACCCGGACCGACGAGCTGACAGGCCTCGCCAACCGGCGGGCCCTGTCGGAGGCGCTCGCGAGCGACGGCGCCGCGGCCGGGGCGGGCGCCGCGGACGAGCGCTGGTCGGGGTGGACCGACAGGATCGCCCTGCTCCTCGTCGACCTCGACTCCTTCAAGGACATCAACGAGGCCCTGGGACACGACGCCGGTGACCGGGTGCTCACCGAGGTCGGCGCACGGTTACGGGGAACCCTCCGCTCCCCGCAGCTGATCGCGCGCCTGGGCGGGGACGAGTTCGCCGTCGTCCTGCCGGGAGCCGGGCGCGAGGCGGCCGCCTCGGTCGCCGAGTCGCTGTGCGCCGTCCTCGCCGAACCCGTCGAGATCGACGGGCACCGACTGCACGTCCGGGCGAGCGTCGGCGTCGCCACCTGCCTGATCCCGCATGAGGAGCCTGAGGACCTGCTGCGTCAGGCCGACGTCGCCCTGAACCGGGCCAAGGCGGGCGGCACCGCGCTGGAGATCTACGACCCGGCCCGTGACCACCGCACCGCCCACCGCCTGCTGCGGATCGACGAACTCCGGTCCGCTCTCGAACGCGGCGACCTGGAGGTGTACCTCCAGCCGCAGGTCGACCTCTCCGACGGCGCGGTGATCGGGTGCGAGGCGCTCGCCCGCTGGCGGCATCCGCAGGACGGCGTGCTGCTCCCCGACTCCTTCCTGCCGCTCGCCGCGCAGACGGGGTTGATGCGCCCGGTCGCCGCCCTGGTCCTCGACCGCGCCCTGGGTGCCTGTGCCGAGTGGTGGAGCCGTGGGTACCGGGTCCCGGTCAGCGTGAACCTGACGCCCGACGACCTGCGGGATCCCGGCATGTCCCGGCGCATCGAGGAGTACCTCACCCGGTACGCCCTGCCCGCGGAGTCGCTCCGGATCGAGATCACGGAGAATGTCCTGCTCACCGATCCGCAGGCGGCGAGCCAGCTGTTGCAGTCGTGGCGGCGGGCGGGGATCGCCGTGGCGATCGACGACTTCGGGACCGGCTACTCCTCGCTCGGCTACCTCCGCGATCTGCCGTTCGACGAGCTGAAGCTCGACCGCTCCTTCGTGGCGGACCTCCAGCGCCGGACGACCGCCACGATCGTGCGCCACACCGTCTCGATGGCCCACGGTCTTGGCATGCGCGTCGTCGGCGAGGGCGTCGAGGACCAGGCGACGGCCCGCACTCTCGCCGACGTCGGGTGCGACATCGGCCAGGGGCTCTACTTCGGGCCCGCGATGGCTGTCGACACGTTCCTGGAGCATCTGACGCGATCCGGCTCCTGACCGGCCGGTCCGTCGGCCGGCCCATCGACCGGCCCGGCCCACGGGCCTTCCGGGCGGCGATCCCCCTCCCCGACGACGCCGTCACAGACGACCGGTTAGCCTCGGACCGTGGCCAGGACCCTGTACGTTGCGGCAGCGGGCCCCGATTCCGGCATGTCGGCCGTTGTTCTCGGTTTGTTCGAGGCGATGAGCCGCCGCGTCGGGCGGGTTGCCGCTTTTCGCCCCCTCACCCGTGACGGCGCCCGCGACCGGCTGCTGGAACTGATCGAGCGCCGTTACCTCATCGACGTCCGGCCGGCGTGGGGGACGACGTATGACCACATCTACGCCGACCCGGACGCCGCGATGGCCACCGTCCTGGAACGTTTCGGCACGCTGGATCACGAGAACGACGCCGTCCTCGTGATCGGCACCGACTACCGCGCGGCGGGAGCGGCCAACGAGCCGTCCCTCAACGCCCAGCTCGCCACGAACCTCTCGGCCGCCGCGATCGTCGTGGTCGACGGGCGCAGTGGCGAGGACGCCGACGAGGTCGCCACGGCGGCGGCGCTGGCCCGGTCGGTACTGATCGAGCATGGCGCGCCCGTCCTCGGCGTCGTCGCCAACCGGGTCCCGCCGGAGCGGATGAACGACGTCCGGGTGTCCCTCGAACGGATCCGGCGCGAGCCGGAGGAACTGATCGCGGTCATGCCTGGGTCGCGGTTGATCGAGGCTCCGAGCGTCGAACAGGTCCTGGAGGCCTGCGACGCCCATCTGATCTCCGGGGACCCGAACCGGCTCGACGACCAGGCCCTCGCCTTCACCGTCGCGGCGATGACCCTTCCCCGGGTCCTGGGGGGGTTGAAGACCGGCGGGCTCGTGTTCGTCCCCGGCGACCGCTTCGACATCCTCGTCGGCGTCCTGATGGCCCACCGTTCGAACACCTTCCCGCGGCTGTCCGGCGTCGTCCTCACCGGAGGCGTCACCCCGGATCCGATCATCACCAGGCTCCTCGCGGGTCTCGGCACCGGCCTGCCGGTCGCCCTGACCAACCGCACGACCTTCGACGCCGCCACCCGCGTCGCGGCGGCCCGGGGGCGGCTGACAGATGGTTCGTGGCGACGTGCGGACGCCGCGCTGTCCCTCGTCAGCCAGCACCTCGACACCACGGCGCTGCTCGACCGCCTCGACCTCACCCGCAGCCGCACGGTGACGCCCCTGATGTTCGAGCACGACCTCGCCGAGCGCGCCCGCGCCGACCGGCGGCGGATCGTCCTGCCCGAGGGGACCGAACCCCGGGTCCTGCGGGCGGCGGCGGCCGTGACCAAGCGGGGGATCGCCGACATCATCCTGCTCGGTGCCCCCGAACAGGTCCTCGCCGCCGCGACCCAGTCCGGTGTCGACCTCACAGGCATGGAGATCCTCGACCCCTGCGACGAGAAGCTGCGGCACCGTATGGCCGCCGAGTACGCCGCGGCCCGGGCCCACAAGGGCATCACCTTCGAGGCCGCCCTCGACATCGTGACCGACGTCTCCTACGCGGGCACCCTCCTCGTCCGGCTCGGCCTCGCCGACGGCATGGTGTCCGGCGCCGTCCACACGACCGCTCACACCATCCGCCCCGCCTTCGAGCTCATCGGGACGCGCGAGGGGACCAGCATCGTCTCCAGCGTGTTCTTCATGTGCCTCGCGGACCGTGTCCTCGTCTACGGCGACTGCGCCGTCAACCCCGACCCGACGGCACCACAGCTCGCCGACATCGCCGTCTCGTCGGCCCACACGGCGGAGGCCTTCGGCGTCGAGCCGAGGGTCGCCCTCCTGTCGTACTCGACGGGCGACTCCGGGCACGGCGTGGACGTCGACAAGGTGCGGCAGGCGACCGAGCTGGTCCGTGGCCGCGCCCCGGACCTCGCCGTCGAGGGACCGATCCAGTACGACGCCGCGACGGACGCCGGGGTGGCCGCCACCAAGCTGCCCGGCAGCGCGGTCGCCGGACGCGCGACGGTCCTGATCTTTCCCGACCTCAACACGGGCAACAACACGTACAAAGCCGTGCAACGCAGCGCCGGTGCCCTCGCCGTCGGCCCGGTGCTCCAGGGGCTGCGCAAACCAGTCAACGATCTCTCCCGGGGTGCCACCGTGCAGGACATCATCACCACGATCGCCATCACGGCGGTCCAGGCGCAGCAACTGACGGCCGAAGCCGACGCAGTCCCGTCCGGCACAGTTTCGTCCGGCACAGTCCCGTCCGGCACGACGACGGGGCCGGTGGCGAAGTGAACGCCGACGCGCGCGTCCTGGTGCTGAACTGCGGTTCGTCCTCGGTGAAGTACCGCCTGCTCGAACCCGAGAGCGGGAGGGTTCTCGCCTCCGGGCTCGTGGAGCGGATCGGCGAACCCGAGGGCCGGGTGACGCACCGGCCTGCCGACGCGGCCCCGTGCGAGGAGAACCGCAAGATCACCGATCACGCCGAGGCGATGGACGCCGTCACCGCCGCCTTCGCCGAGCACGGCCCCGCCCTGGACGACGGCCTCGTCGCGGTCGGGCACCGCGCCGTCCACGGGGGCGACCGGTTCAGTGCCCCGACCCTGGTCGACGCCGACGTCCTCGACGCCGTGGACGCCCTCGGCCCGCTCGCGCCGCTGCACAACCCGGCCGTCGCGACCGGAATCCGGGCGGCGCAACGGCGTTTCCCCGGCCTCCCGCACGTCGCGGTGTTCGACACTGCCTTCCACCACAACATGCCTGCCCACGCCTCGACGTACGCCGTCCCGAAGCGCTGGCGGGAGGAGTTCGGCGTCCACCGGTACGGGTTCCACGGGACATCGCACGCCTACGTCTCACGCCGGACCGCCGAGGTCCTCGGCCGCCCGTACTCCGACGTCAACACCGTCGTCCTCCACCTCGGCAACGGCGCGAGCGCCTGCGCGGTCGCCGGAGGCCGCAGCATCGACACGTCCATGGGCTTCACCCCCCTTCCCGGGCTCGTGATGGGCACGCGCAGCGGCGACGTCGACCCGGCCCTCCCCGAGTACCTCCAGCGAGTCGCCGGGATGGACGGCAACGAGGTCAACCGCGAGCTCAACACCGCCAGCGGCCTGCTCGCCCTCGCCGGGGTGTCCGACCTGCGCGAGGTGACCGACCGGGCCCACGCCGGCGACCCCGACGCCGCTCTGGCGCTCGACGTGTACTGCTACCGCGTCCGGTGCTACGTCGGCGCCTACTTCGCCGCCCTCGGCAGGCTCGACGCGATCAGTTTCACCGCGGGCGTCGGTGAGAACTCCCCCCTGGTCCGGATGCGTTCCCTCGCCGGACTGGAGCAGCTGGGGATCGTCGTCGACCCCGAACGCAACGCCGCCCGCGGGGCCGGTCCCCGCCGGATCAGCCCCGACGACGCGCCGATCGCGGTCCTCGTCGTGCCGACCGACGAGGAGTGCGAGATCGCCCGCCAGACCCTGGACGTCGTCCGTGCCCGGGACGGGGGCGCCCCAGGGAGTGGCCGTGGCTGAACCCGGCGACGACGACGGCCCGGACGGCTCACCACCGTCTCCGAGCCCGTACGGCTCCCCGGCCGGCGGACAGCCGCAGGCGAGGATCAGCCCGTACGCCCAGCCGTCGACCGGGCCCGGTGAGGCACCGGGGTACGACTTCTCGGCCTACTCCGAGTTCGCCACCCCGGTCCCACCACCACCGTTCCCCCCTCCACCGTTACCGCCACCGTTCACCCCGCCGCCGTTCGACCCACCAGCCCAGTACGGGCCCCCACCACCGTTCGACCCGCCGGCCCAGTACGGGCCCCCGCCACCGTTCACCCCGCCGCCGTTCGAGAGCAGACGCAGCCGCCGCGCGCGGGAATCGGGTGGCCACGATCTGCGGGAGGCAGGGAACTCGCCCGCGCGAGGTGTACCTTCCCCGGCGTCCGGACGATCGACTCCCCAGCCGAGGGCCCGGCCTCACCCCGAGGACACCGAGCATCCGGACTATCCCGAGCATCCTGGCTATCCCGAACATCCCGGCTATCCCCAGCATCCTGGCTATCCCGAACATCCCGGCTACTCCCAGCATCCCGACTACCCGGAGGACTTCGAGGAGCCCTTCACCGACGAACCCGAGCTCCACGGCGTCCACAAGCTCGTGCACCTGGTCGTTCTGCCCGTCCTTTCGGTGATGTTGCTCGGGTGGTCCTTGACGACCTTCGTCGGTGACCGGAACTGGGGGCGATTCAGCGTCGTCCCGCCCCTGCTGGCTTCGCTCACCCCGCTGCTCACCGTCCTGGCGATCCCCCTGATCGGCGTGGCACTGAGCCGCCGCAACTGGGTCGCTCTCGCACCCGCCGCCGTCGCGGCGGTACTGCCCTGGGCGTTCGTGATCGGATACGTCATCCCGGCCGACCCACCGCGGGGAGACCTCGTCCCCCTGCGGGCGATGCTCGTCACAGCGAACCGCGGAACGGCCGACGCCCGCGCGATCTCCGACGCCGCCCGCACCCAGCGCGCGGACCTCGTCGTCGTCACCGAGGTTTCCAGCACCCTCGTGCACGACCTGACGACGGCAGGGCTGGCACGCACTCTGTCCCCGCGCTACGTCTCCCTCCCCAAGGACGGAGGAGCCTCCGCCGGAATCGTGGTCTACAGCCGTTTCCCCGTGGACGACGTGAAGCCGTTCCCCGGGACCCACTGGCCCGCCGTCCGTGCCCGCGTCACGGTGGGCACGACCCCGGTGACCCTCGTGGCCGGTCGCACCGTCACCCCATCCGCCGAGAGCCTGGACCTCTGGCGTCAGGACCTCCGCGTCTTCGGTGAGGCGCGGCGGATCAAGGGACCGGTCCTCGTGCTGGCCAACCTCAACGCCACCCCGTGGCTGCCGCAGTTCCGGACAATCGTCTCCGGACGCCTCCACGACGCCGGTGACGTTCTCGGCCGGGGCCTGCGCCCCACCTGGCCGAACCCCTTCCCCATCGCCCTGTTGCCGACGAACCACGCCCTCGTCGCGGGGGCCGGAGTCTCCTCCCTCGACACGATCCCGATCGCCGGGACCACGCACCGCGCCCTCTCCGTCGAACTCAAGGTGCCGAAGGCCCCTTCGAACTGAGCAGGTGGACCATCTCCGTGCAACGATTGATGGCCGTGGGCACTACGCCCGCGAAACAGGAGGGATGGCAAGAATCTTGTCAGCGAACACCTTCCAGCTATCACTGACAGCCTTGGGCTCCTTGAGCTCACCGGTCGCCACAGCATTACGCGCAATACTCGGCGAGTCAGCCTCGTTATAGTCGGGTACGCGTTTCCCACCCGAGGCAGCAGGACGCAGCAACCGCGTCAGGACCTCCTTGGAATCGCGGACCTTTCCGACGTCCCGACCCACGTATTTATTCAGATAATTCCACGTAGCTCGATGCCTCCGCACCGCGTCAGGAAAGGACAGCCACCAGGTCTCAATTTCCCATGCCGGCACTGCTGCGACGACGACGCCAGGCGCCGACGCTAGCGCACCTTCTTTCTTCGAGATGAGCGCCAGATGCGCCGGCTCCACATCATCGGCGTCTTCATGGAGTATCGTGGCATGGACCTTCTGTCGCACGTTCGCCGCCCTGATGGTTGCGAGGATCTTGTCGTTTCGCTTACCCGCAGAGTCCGCATTCATGTCTCGAACAAGAGTCAAAGGCTTCTTGGCGAGCACATACTTGACACGCAAATCAGGCCGAAGGCCCCGGATCAGCTCGGCAATCGCACGTCGATCGTGATCATCTTCACCGAAGATCAGGATCTGCGCTCCTCGCTTCCCGGACGCTGAGTCCTTGGACATCACTCGGGAACTCCCCCCAGGACCCCACTGAACCACAGCTCCCCCAACCCCAGCTCCCCTTCTGTAGCCATCTCCATCCGCTTGACCGTGGCAGAGTCGATCGCCGGAATGCGCGACGCGCCGTCGGTCCCTCGCTCACAAACGATGAGCTCTTCCGGGCGCAGGCGATTGACGAGTGACGGAGAGTGCGTTGCGATGATGAACTGGGTCTTCCGACTCGCGCTACGGATAAGGTCGACCAGACGGTCCAGAACATAGGGATGAAGACCGTGATCAATCTCTTCGATACAGGTCAACTTTGGAGGTTGCGGATCATAGAGCAACGCAAGGAGCGCCAATGCACGAATAGATCCGAATGAAGCATCAGCAAGTGGCGTTCGATCCCCGAGACCAGACTCGACGAGCGTCAGATACGTCGCCTCCCCGCTTCCGCCAGCTTCCACGAACTCGAGCGAGGTCAGGCCAGGAATGAAATGCCGGGCATCTTCCTCAAGCTGGGCGAACTGTTCGGGGTAACTCCTCGACAAGAAGTTCAGGAAACTGGACAAGTTCGACGCATCGTTCAGCAACCTTGCTTCCTCCGTCAACAAAGACGGTTGTCTCGCACGGCGGACATCGACATCAAACACACGGAAGGTGGCGAACAGGTCCGCCAACGCCTCGACTTGTTCCCCTCCTTCTGTCGGCCCGAGCCTCGGCAGTGTGGCAAGAGCGAGTGTGCCCTCGCTCAGGTCAAGTTTCCGTGTCTCCTGGTCATCCGTGATCACTTGAAGATCACGGCCTTCGAGCATGATCCGGCGGCCAGGTCCAGCCGTTCTCTTGAATATGAACTTTTCCGTACGTCGAACACCAGCCCTGGGATCCTGGGATCTATTCGAAGAAACCAGCCGAACTCCCGCGAACGAAAGTTCATAACTGTCGACAGCATTTCGGTTACTATTCTTGGTCACTGCGGCCTCAATACCGATCGTCACTTGCCTCGACCGCGGCTGCGGCGACCCTCTGAAGAATATCCGGGCAAATCCTTCCCGCTCCTGGATCGCGCCTGAGATGTCAAGTCGGACACTGTCCCCGAGAAACTGAATGACATCGAGTAGATTGGATTTGCCTGCACCGTTCGGCCCGACGAGCACATTTACTGGCCCAAGGCGGACATCGACCTCCCGAAGGCTTCGGAAGTTCTTTGCAGTCAGGCGAAGCAGATATGGAGGGTGGCGGACAGACATAGTCCACAGGTTAGCGCGTTGTGCCGATCACCTCAGCCCGGCACCGAACCGGCCCGCACCGGACTGGCCGCTGACGGCCCGACGTGGTGACGACCAGGGATCGGCCACACGCCGACGGAGCAGCAGGCGCAACCGGCGCCGATCCAGGCGACCGTCACCGGACAACCGACAGTTCCCGACGATGAGGGAAGGGCTGGCCAGAACGGGTCGATCAGACCGACGTCTCCGAAACGGCGAGGTCGAGGAGATCACTGATCGCATCCGGCACGACACGGGTGGCGGACTCGTGAGCGCCGCCCACCTGATACACCCCGCAGGGCAAGAAGACAATGAGCCGACTGCCCGTAGACCAACTTGATATTTGGATGGATTGACAGCCCCGGTCGGTACGGTTGTGATCAGAGGGATCGGCGGGCAGCGACCACCCGGCACCGGAGACATCGACAGGTCCCGCTGATCGGGACAGGAGCATCGGCGGTACCGTCCCTGACCGGACAATCACCACGCCGGAGAGGAACCCGATGCCGACGACCCCTCAGCCCGGCCAGCCACCTCAGTCCGGCCAGCCACCTCAGTCCGGCCAGTCTGGTCGGCCCGAACAGCCCGGTGATGTCGGCGGACGCCCCCTGACCAAGGTGCTGATCGCGAACCGGGGCGAGATCGCCGTCCGGGTGGCGCGGGCGTGCCGGGACGCGGGGATCGCCTCGGTCGCGGTGTACGCCGACCAGGACCTGGACGCCCTGCACGTGCGACTCGCCGACGAGGCGTACGCCCTGGACGGCTCGACCCCGAAGGACTCCTACCTGGCGATCGACAAACTGCTGCGCGTCGCGGAACGGTCGGGCGCGGACGCCGTCCATCCCGGCTACGGGTTCCTCGCCGAGAACGCGGCGTTCGCGAGGGCGGTGATCGGGGCGGGGCTGATCTGGGTCGGGCCGCCCCCCGAGGCGATCGACGCCCTCGGCGACAAGGTCGAGGCGAGGCGCATCGCCCGCCGCGTGGGGGCCCCGCTCGTCCCCGGCACGCCGGAGCCGGTGAGCGGACCCGGCGAGATCGTCGCCTTCGCGGAGCGGTACGGGCTGCCGGTCGTCATCAAGGCCGCGTACGGCGGCGGAGGCAGGGGTCTCAAGGTCGCCCGGACCGTCGAGGAGATCCCCGACCTGTACGCCTCGGCCGTCCGTGAGGCGGTGACGGCGTTCGGGCGCGGCGAGTGCTTCGTCGAACGGTTCCTCGACCGGCCGCGCCATGTCGAGACACAGCTCCTCGCCGACTCCCACGGCACGGTCGTCGTCGTCTCGACCCGGGACTGCTCACTGCAGCGCCGCAACCAGAAGCTCGTTGAGGAGGCGCCGGCGCCGTTCCTCACCCCCGAGCAGAACGCGGAGCTGTACCGGGCGTCGAAGGCGATCCTCGCGGCGGCCGGGTACGTCGGCGCGGGTACGTGCGAGTTCCTCGTCGGGCCGGACGGCGTGATCTCGTTCCTGGAGGTCAACACGAGACTCCAGGTCGAGCACTGCGTCACCGAGGAGGTGACGGGCATCGATCTCGTGCGGGAGCAGTTCCGGATCGCCGCCGGGGAACGGCTCGATGCCGCAGACCCCGTCGTCCGGGGGCATGCGATCGAGTTCCGGATCAACGGCGAGGACCCGGGCCGTGGTTTCCTCCCCCGGCCCGGCACGGTGACGCGCTGGACGCCGCCCGCCGGGCCCGGCGTTCGTCTCGACTCGGGCGTCGCGGAAGGCTCGGTCGTCGGCGAAGCGTTCGACTCGCTGCTCGCCAAGCTCGTCGTGACGGGGAGCTCCCGCCGGCAGGCCCTGGAGCGGGCCCGCCGGGCGCTGGCCGAGTTCGTCGTCGACGGCCTGCCGACGGCCATCCCGTTCCACCGGGCGGTCGTCAACGACCCCGCCTTCGCCCCGGACGACGCGTCGCTGCCCTTCGACGTGCACACCCGCTGGATCGAGACCGGGTTCGAGAACCGGATCGAGCCGTGGCAGGCAGAGACCGGGAGACCGGCGGGGAACGAGGCGTCCCGGGAACGGATCGTCGTCGAGGTGAGCGGGAAGCGGCTGGAGGTGAGCCTCCCCGCCGGATTCGGGTACGGGCCCGGCAGCGGGCCCGGCAGCGGGTCCGCCGCCGGGGCACGCTCCCCGGAGAGGACGTCCCGCCGCACCGGAGGACGCAGCGGACGGCGCACCAGCCGACGGGCCGGTCCCACCACGCCGGACGGCACCCTGACCTCCCCGATGCAGGGCACCGTCGTCACGGTCGCGGTGCGTGAGGGTCAGAAGGTCTCCGCCGGAGACCTGGTCGTCGTCCTGGAGGCGATGAAGATGGAGCAGCCCGTCACCGCCCCCAAGGCAGGGACGGTCACCGGCCTCGTGGCCGAGGTCGGCCGGACCGTCGTCGGGGGAGAGACCCTCTGCGTCCTCACGGAGTGACGTTCGGACGGGACAACGCTGAGGCGCCGGACACCAGCGGCGACCTTGGGTCTGGCCGGCGGATCAGTCGAGGCCCTACTCCTTGCTCAGCACCTTGTCGTCGACCCAGCCGCTCCACGCCTTGACGAAGGAGGCCTGGTCGGTCCCCAGCACCTTCCAGGCGCCCTTGGTGTTGCCCGCAGCCAGGGCCGAGTAGAAGCTGATCGCCTTCGCCGTCCCCCAACGTTCCCCGACGTACCGGAAGAGCATGGATGACGCGTCGTAGTGGTACGACCCCCGGTCGCCACCGGCGTAGAAGGCGGCGCGCGTGGCGGGCGGAATGGTCCGGTTCCAGTACCGGCGGAAAGACCTCAGATCACGGGCGCGGGGGGATTCCTCGAGCGGAAGGTCCTGTTCCTCGATCCACGAGGCGAGGCCCTCCTCGGCCCAGACCGGATAGGACGGCGCTCCCGTCCGTGCCGAGAGCACCTGCGTCCGCACATTGACGGCGTGGGTGAATTCGTGCCGCAGGACCCGGTCCAGCTGCTCACCCGGGGTGCGGGACAGGTCGACGACCACCCGCGCTCCGCCGATCTTCGTCTGGTGGTTCACCGCCACCTGCGGCATGGCGACGGCGATCGCCTGGCCCGGGGAGTCCTTGGCGCCGAACCACGTGAACAGCGACTTCGGGTCGTGGGAGGCGAAGATGACGAACCTCGTCGGCCCCGGGCGGGTCCCCCACGTCGCCCGGACCGCCGCCGCGGCCTTCTCTGCCGTCGTCGCCAGCCCTTCGAGATCGCTGTCCGCCGAGCCGACGACGGTGACGAGCGGCCCGTTCCTGACGGTGAGAGGTGCGAGGTCCAAGGGCGCGTACCGGGTGACCGGCTGCCCGGCGACCGGCGACACCGCCGTGGTGACGACGGTTCCCTTCCTCCGGACCCACTTCTCGATCTTGCTGAGTTCGACGGCCTCCGAGTCCACGCCCTTGATCTGGTGCAGCAGGGCGACCTGGGCCTTCTTGGCGCTCGCGGACCCCCCGATGCCGTAGGCGCGGTACACCGGGGTGACCAACGGGAGTTTCGTCAAGTTGCCGAAGAGCACCCGTTGGGTCGCCAGCAGGCGCGGCTGGGCCGGGTCGAAGGTGGCGAGGAAGGCCTTCTCGTCGCGTTTGCGCAGCGCGGTCGTGCGTCGGGCGAGCGCGGCGTTGATGTCCTTGGCCGTGACCTGGGACGACGAGGCCGCGGCGCGGTTGACCGCCGCGTACGGCATCGGGTCGAAATCGGCGGCCACACCCGCCTCCAGGCCCGCGGTCGACGTCAGGTCGGTGACGACCGGCATCGAGGTGTCCGCGGACAACGGCCCCTGGGGATCTTCAGGCGCGGGAGCGGCGGCGACGGTCCGGGCCGCGTCGTCCGGGGTGCGAATCAGTGCGACGCCGCCCGACACGAGGCCGAGGCACGACGCCAGGGCGACGGCGGTCAGCCAGTGACGACGCCGGTCGGAACCCGGGCCCTGCGGGAGCGGCGCTCCGTGCGGGTATCCGTCGCCCGGGCCGCCGGGCCGCCGACCGGTTTCCTCGTCCCGCATCGCGGTCGCCGTACGGTCTCTCATTCCGCTCCCCCCTGGCATTGCACCAACGCAATACCGGGCGGAACCCTAGTGGAAGATGCCCTCAGCTCGTGGCCGGTCCGCCGAGGTGGAGCCGCCTCGCGGCCTCGGCCACGCTGCCCGACAACGATGGATACACGGTGAAGGCCCGCGCGACGTCGTCCACGGTCAGCCGGTGGGCGACGGCCAGGGTGACGGGGAAGATCAGCTCGCTCGCCCGGGGAGCGACGACCACGCCACCGAGCACCTCCTCCGAGCGGGCGCCGCAGAAAAGCTTGACGAACCCGTCGCGGACGCCGTGCATCTTGGCCCGGGCGTTCGTGGCGAGCGGGAGCTTGACGACGCGGGCCCGGACCTCACCGGCGTCGATCTCGGCCTGTGTCCAGCCAACGGTGGCGATCTCGGGGGAGGTGAAGACCGTCGACGCGACGGTCCGCAGGTCAAGGGGCGCGACGGCGTCGCCGAGCGCGTGCCGCATCGCGACGCGGCCCTGCATCGCCGCCACCGAGGCGAGGGCGAGGACGCCGGTGCAGTCGCCGGCCGCGTAGACGCCGGGAGCCGTCGTCCGGGAGACCCGGTCGACCCGGACATGTCCCGACGCGGTCAGCTCCACCCCGGCCGCCGCGAGCCCCAGGCCCTCGGTATTGGGAACGGCGCCGACGGCCATCAGACAGTGGGACCCCTCGACGGTCCGCCCGTCGGCGAGCTGGACGACGACCCCGTCCCCGCAAAGCGTCACGCGTTCGGCCCGGGAGCGGTGCATCACCTCCAGGCCACGTCTGCGGAACACCGTCTCCAGGACCTCCGCGGCGTCGGGGTCCTCACCGGGCAGCACGAGGTCACGGCTGGACACGAGGACGACGTCCGCGCCGAGGGCGTCGTAGGCGCTGGCGAACTCGGCGCCGGTGACACCCGACCCGACGACGACGAGCCGGTCCGGCAGCCGGTCGAGGTCGTACAGCTGCTTCCAGGTGAGGACGCGCTCGCCGTCCGGCGGGGCTGCCGGCAGCTGGCGGGGGGAGGCTCCGACGGCGACGAGCACCGCCTCGGCCTCGAAGCGATGCTCGACGCCGGTCCCGTCAGTCACGGCCACCCGGTTCGGCCGCTCCAGGCGGCCTCGTCCCTCGACGACCCGAACCCCCTCGGCCTCCAACCGGCGCCGGACGTCGGCGGACTGGGCCAGGGCCAGGGCCTTCACCCGGCGGTTGACGACACCGAGATCGACGCGGACGGCGGTGAGGGGGTCCCCCGCCGAGGCGGAGAAACGGACGCCCAGCTCGACGGACTCGTCAACCTCGGTCATCACCTCGGCCGTCGCGATGAGGGTCTTGGAGGGGACGACGTCGGTGAGGACGGCGGCGCCTCCGAGGCCGTCGGAGTCCACGACGGTGACGTCGGCGTCGAGCGCGGCGGCGACGAGAGCGGCCTCGTACCCGCCCGGACCACCACCGATGACGACGACACGGGAGCGGCGGGAAGAAGAAGGGGACCGGCTCACGGGGGCATTCTCCCCCAGGGGCACCTCGCGGGCCCGTTGCCGGACGGACGACGCGCGACATACCGCGCCGAGCGGCCCCCCACCAGGATCGAGCCTCTCTACGCTAGGCGTCATGGCCTTGTACGCCGCCTATGGCAGCAATCTCGATCCGGAGCGGATGGCTCTGCGGGCACCGCACTCACCTCTCCAGGACGTCGGCTGGCTGGAGGGGTGGCGACTGACGTTCGGCGGTGAAGGTGTCAGCTGGGAGGGCGCTCTCGGGACCGTCGTCGAGGATCCGGGCCACCGGGTCTTCGTCGGCCTGTACGACCTCCACGACCTCGACGAGAAAACCCTCGACGAATGGGAGGGGGTGGACATCGGCCTCTGGAACAAGATCCGTGTCCGCGTCAGCGCGCTCGACGGTGAGGTCACCGCCTGGATCTACGTCCTCAACGCCTACGAGGGCGGCCTTCCCTCGGCCCGCTACCTCGGGATGCTCGCCGAAGCCGCCGAGGCGGGCGGCGCCCCCGACGACTACGTCGCCGAACTGCGCGGCCGCCCCTGTACCTCCGACGCCCCGGGCCCGCCCCACTGAGCCGGCGCCTGTCCGACCAACCTGGCGGTCAGGCGGGAGCCTTTGTCGTCCCGGGACCTCCGCTGAAGGTCAGACCCCGGTAGGTGAGGTGCCGGATGAGGATCTCGAACGGTCCACGCCGGTTCCACCGGGCCAGGGCTGCCATCCCCACCGCGATCACGCCCCAGACCACGAGCGCGACCACCGTTCTCGCCAGGGTGCCTAGCCCCTCCCCCAGCCCCAGGCCGAACCGGCCGACGACGGCGAAGAACAGCACCGATTGGAGCAGGTAAGCGGTCAGAGACCGCTCCCCGACGGCCGCGAGGACCCCCGGGAGGCCGGTCCGGCCGCGATCGGCCCAACGGGCCGCGAGCAGCGCGAAACCGCATACGTACCCGGCGCCGGTCGCGATCCCGACGAGTATCTCGAACACCGCGAGCGCCAAGAGGGGCGCTGCCGCGACGGTCCAGACGCCGACGGCGCTCAGAACGGCCGGAATCGAGAGGACAACCGTGGCGACCATGGTGACGCCGAAGACGCGGCGCACGTGAGGCAGATGCTCCTCGGGATGCATCAGCCATCCGGAGCGGAAGAACCAGAAGCCGATGATGACCGGCGGGAGGTACACCAGGGTCGTGACCGAAAGGAGCTGGAAGAAGACCGAGGCAACCGCTCCGGTCAGCATGGTCTCGACGAGTGTCAGTCCGGCCTCGGTCTCGGACCACATCATCAGGGGATAGAACATCACCGTGAATCCGACGCACATTATCGGGATCGACGCCACGAACCAGCGGCGCAGCACCCGGTCGTCACGGTCGACGAGGAAGAGGGCGATCAGGGCGGTCACCCCGTAGGAGGCGATGATGTCGCCGGGCCACAGGAAGATCGAGTGCAACACGCCGATCACGATCAGCCAGAGGGACCGGCGGCGCAGCACCCGGCGAACCGCTCCGAGGTCCATCCCCCGAGTCGTCATCCTCGATGCCATCATCGCGATCCCGAACCCGAAGAGGATCGCGAACATCGGCCTGGACCGGTTGACCACGAACATCGCGTTGAACGCCCCCGCCGCACGGTTGGGAAGGGAGTCCTGATTCATTGCCTGCCCGAAACAAAATCCCGGGACGTTCGCAATGGCAATAAAGAGCAGAAGCAGTCCCCGGGCAATATCCGGGGAAAGCGAACGATCCCTCGCCGGCAAGGGCGAGGGCGAGAATACGGGAGGATTTTCGGCCAGTCCCATACTTCCTCCTTGAACGAAGATCCCCTCCACGATAAGCACGCGGACAGCGGGATGACCAGCCGCGGAGCCGGGCCGGACCACGTGAGGACCGGCCAGGCCGGGCCGGGTAGGTTGCGGCCATGGACGAGGCGACCCTGCACGACCTGATGAGCCGCGCCACGGACTGGCGCGACGGCGACCCCGATCCGCGCACCCGCGCCGAACTCGAAGCGCTCGTCGTCAGGGCCGCGAGCGGCGACGACAACGCCGTGGCCGATCTCGCGGATCGCTTCACCGGGCCGTTGCGGTTCGGGACGGCGGGTCTTCGGGGCGCGCTCGGGGCCGGGCCCAACCGCATGAACCGGGCCGTCGTCATCACCGCCGCCGCCGGGCTCGTCGCCCATCTGCGCGCCCGCGTCGACGGCGTCCCGCACCTGGTCGTCGGCTACGACGCCCGGTACGGTTCGGCGACCTTCGCCCGGGACACCTGCGCGGTGGCCGTCGCCGCCGGATGCACCGCGTCGTTGCTGCCCGGCCCGCTTCCGACCCCCGTCCTCGCCTTCGCCGTCCGGCACCTGCGGGCGGACGCGGGGGTGATGGTCACGGCGAGTCACAACCCTCCCGAGGACAACGGGTACAAGGTCTACCTCGGCGGGCGGTACGCCACCGGACCCGCCGACGGCGTCCAGATCGTGTCACCGGCAGACCGGCAGATCGCCGCGGCGATCGCGGCGGCGGGACCGGCGAGCGACGTCCCGATGGCGGACGGCGGCTGGGAGACCTTGGACGACAACCTGCTCACCGCCTACCTCGACCGGGCGGTCTCCGTCGTGAGACCGGGCCCGCGCGCCCTGTCGATCGTCGCGACGCCGCTGCACGGGGTGGGGGGCGAGACCCTCGTCCGGGCCCTGACGACGGCGGGGTTCGAGGCGCCGTACCTCGTCCCGGAGCAGGCCGAACCCGACCCGGAGTTCCCGACGGTCGCCTTCCCCAACCCCGAGGAGCCGGGCGCTCTCGACCTCGCCCTCGCCGCCGCCCGCGACCGCGGGGCCGATCTCGTCATCGCCAACGACCCGGACGCCGACCGGTGCGCCGTCGCGATCCCCGCGCCCTCCGTCGACGGCGGGTGGAGGGCCCTTCGCGGGGACGAGCTCGGCTGGCTGCTCGCCGAGCACCTGCTGTCGGACGGCGTCCCCGCGACGGTGGACGGCGAGCCCGCCACCGTCGCCTGCTCGATCGTCTCCTCGCAGATGCTCGGCCGGATCGCCGCCGCGCACGCCGTCCGTCACGCCGAGACCCTGACGGGCTTCAAGTGGCTCGCCCGCACTCCCGGCCTGCTGTTCGCGTACGAGGAGGCCCTCGGCTACTGCTGCGCGCCGGACCTGGTCCGCGACAAGGACGGGATCACCGCGGCCCTGCTCGCCGCGGGTCTCGCCGCCGGGCTGGCCGCCAGGGGCCGCACGGTCGCGGACGCCCTCGACGACCTCGCCCGGGCGCACGGCGTCCACGTGACCGACCAGCTCGCGGTGCGGGTCGACGACCTCGCCGTCATCACCGGCGCGATGCGCCGCCTGCGAGCGGCGCCACCGGTTCGTCTCGGGGACGCGGACGTCGTCTCGGTCGACGACCTCCTCATCCCCTCCGCGGGCCTCCCCCCGACCGACGGGCTGAGGCTCCGGACGGCGGACGGGGTGCGCGTCGTCGTCCGGCCGAGCGGCACGGAACCGAAGCTCAAGTGCTACCTCGAAGCCGTCGTCCCGGTCTCGCCGGATGCCTCGGGCGCCCAGCTCGCGGCCTCCCGCTCCGGGGGGAGGCAGACGCTCTCGACGGTCAGGGCGGAACTGGCCGCGCTGATCCAGGGCTGATCGCCCGGAGAGAGCGGTCCGGCCACCTCGGCCTGCGGAGCGGCGGCCTCCGGAGCGGCGGCCCGCGCGAGGCGACGACGCTCGCCACGGTAGGTGAGCGCGCGCAGGACGACCTCGGCGGGACCACGGACCCCGCGACGGTCGAGGGCGACCATCCCGACGGCGATCACCGACCAGACGACGACGGCGATCACCGTGTCCCACGCCGCGTCGGTCCAGGTACCCAGACCGAGACCCCAACCCGTCAGGACGCTGAAGAACAGCACCGACTGGAGCAGGTAGGCCGTCATCGACCGCTCGCCGACCGCGGCCAGAACCCCCGGCAGGCCGGTGCGCCCCCGGTGGGACCACCGCACCGCGAGCAGGGCGAACCCGCAGACGTACCCGGCACCCATCATCGCCCCGAGCAGCAGGTGCAGCCCGTAGACCAGGGACTCCCCCGTGCGCGACAGGTCCCAGACCCTCGTGACCATCAAGACGTCGGGCAGCGACAGCACGACGTTGACGACCAGGGCGGTGACGAAGACGGTCCGCAGCTCGGCCACGTGCTCGTGCGGCCGGGTCAACCACCCGGACCGGTGCAGCCAGATGCCGACGATCGTCATCGGCAGGAGAAGGAAGGTACCGAGGGAGAGGAACTGCATCAGCCCGGAGGTGATCACCCCTTCCCTCATGAACTCCAAGTAGCTCAGGGGTTTCCACGTCGTCGACGGCGCCGACCCGCCGTCGAGCCACTGGATTCCGGGGAAGGCGATCGACGACCAGACGAGCGACGCCCAGAACCAGCGGCGCAGGACCGCGTCGGGGCGGTGGACGAGCCACAGGGCGACGAGGCCGGTGACGCCGTAGGGGGCGAGGATGTCGCCTCTCCACAGGAGGGTCGCGTGGACCAGGCCGAAGAGGACCAGCCACCACGAGCGCCGCCGCAGCACCCGGCGCACGCCCCGCTGGTCGACACCGCGCGCGGCGAGCCGGGAGGCCATCATCGCGATCCCGAACCCGAAGAGGACCGCGAACATCGGCCGGGACCGGTCGACGACGAACACGGTCTCGATCCCGTCGACGATCCGGTCGACGACCAGGGGCTTCGGTTTCGGTCCGGTGAGCCCCATGTGGAACCCTGGCGTGTTCGCGATCGCGATGAACATCAGCAGCAGACCGCGGGCGATGTCCGGAGCGAGGGAACGGTCCGCGCGGGCGATCGGCGCGAGATCACCGGCGCGGGCCTCAGCGGGAGGGCTGTGAACGGCCTTGTGCGCGGCTCTACGGGCGAACGGCATGTCCGAAGCTTCTCCCCCTGGGCTCCCGTGCGGCTCTCGCACGCGGCGTACCCAGAGCCAACCCTTCGGGGTATCACCGAGGCATCCCCGCCACCTGGAGTGATCCGGCTGCGGCCAGCACGCCCGCGAGGGTGGCGCTACCTCGACCCTCACGGCGGGGGCCTTCGATACCGTCTCCACGTCCCGATGACCGGATCGGTCCGCCTCCTGACCGGTCCGGTCATCGTCCGCGAGGGTCCGGGCACGCGAGGATCACCGTATGCGAACCGCGCTCATCGTGATCGACGTCCAGGAGTCCTTCCGCCACACGCCGTACTGGGAGGCCGTCTCGAACCCGGGTGTCACGGACGACGTCAACCGTCTCGTCGAGATCTGCCGCGGCCGTGGCGACCTCGTGATCTGGGTCCTGCACGCCTCCCCCGGCTCCGGCTCGCCCTTCGACCCCGTGAACGGGTACGTCAGGTTGATGGACGGGCTCGCCACGCCCCTGCCGGGCGAGCCGATGCTGACCAAGACGGCCCACAACGCCTTCACCACCACGAACCTCGACCAGATCCTCACCCGGAGCGGCATCGGCCGCGTCGTCATCTCCGGCATCCGCACCGAGCAGTGCTGCGAGACGACGGCCCGCCTGGCGAGCGACCTCGGCTACGCCGTCACGTTCGTCACCGAGGCGACGGCCACGACCCCGCTGCCCCACCGCGATGCGCCCACGGACCGGACCCTCGCCGGCGTCCTGGCCGACCCGGCGACGATGTCGGCGGACGACCTCCTGCGACGCACGGAACAGGTTCTCGCCGGGCGGTTCGCGACGATCGCGACCCTCGACGACGTCGCGGCCCAGCCGGCCGGGGGCGAGATTCCGGTAGCCTGACCGGATCGTGACTACTGTGGCCTTCCTGCTCACCGAGGGCATCCACCTGCTCGACCTCGCCGGCCCGGCGCAGGTGTTCGACACGGCCTCCCGGACAGGCTGCCCCGGATACCGGCTCCGGTATCTCGCCGAGACGCCGGCCGTCCTCGCGGCCCAGGGGCTGCCGCTGGTCGCCGAGACGGTCTGGCCCCGGCTCGGGCCGGACGACCTCCTGCTGGTTCCGGGCTGGAGGGTGGAGGCGAAGGGCGGCTCCGGCCCGGGACCGCGCGGTCTTGATCTGCTTCGCGCCCACCACGAGGGCGGAGGCACGGTCGCGAGCGTCTGCGCCGGAGCCTTCGCCCTCGCGGAGGCGGGCCTGCTCACCGGGCGGCGCTGCACGACCCACCACGACCTCCAGGACGCCCTCGCCCGCCGCAATCCGCAGGCGACCGTCGTCCGCGACGTCCTCTTCGTCGTCGACGGACGGATCGTCACCTCGGCGGGGATCGCGAGCGGGGTCGACCTCGCCCTGCACCTCGTCGCCGTCCGCCACGGGCCGGCGGCGGCGGCACGCGCCGCGCGTGCGATGGTCGTGTACGCGCGGCGCAACGGCGACGCCCCGCAGGAGAGCGTCATGCTGCGGCACCGCTCCCATGTGAGCGACGTCGTCCACCGCGTCCAGGACCTCGTGGACGCCCGGTTCGCCGAACCCCTGCGCCTCGCCGACCTCGCCACCGCCGCCGGCGTGAGCGAACGGACCCTCACCAGGGCGTTCGTCCACGCGATCGGGCTCTCGCCGTTGCGTTACCAGCAGTTGCTGCGCCTGGAGCACGCGGAGCACCTCATCGGCGGGGGCAGCACCGTCGAGGCGGCGGCCCGGTCCGCGGGGTTCGCCGACGCGCGGATGCTGCGCCGTCTGCGATCCCGTTGAGATCACGGCACCAGAGCCCGGCGGGTCTCCGCCAGGAGGAGCAAGGCTTCAGAGCCGCTGGATCAGCCCGGCGAGCATCGATCCAACCCGCCCCGCAGCGGCACGCCCGGCCTCCAGGACCTCCTGGTGGTCGAGGGGTACCCCGCCGATTCCGGCACCGTGGTTCGTCACCAGGGAGATTCCGAGGATCTCCAGACCGGCCTCGCGGGCGGCGATCGCCTCCAGGGCCGTCGACATCCCGACGAGGTGCCCTCCGAGGATCCCTGCCATCCGGACCTCGGCCGGGGTCTCGTACTGGGGGCCTCTGAACTGCACGTACACGCCCTCCGCCAGATCCGGCTCCACCTGCCTGGCGAGAGCGCGCAGGCGGGAGGAGTACAGGTCGGTCAGGTCGACGAAGGTCGCCCCCTCCAGCGGGGAGGCCCCGGTCAGGTTGAGGTGATCGCTGATCAGCACCGGCGTCCCCGGCCGCCACTCGGGGACCACTCCGCCGCAGCCGTTGGTCAGGACCACGACCCGGCATCCCGCGGCCGCCGCCGTCCGGACGCCGTGGACGACGGCCCGCACCCCGCGCCCCTCGTAGAAGTGCGTCCGGCTACCGAAGACGAGGGCCCGGCGCTCGGTCTCTCCGATCCTCACCGACCGGACCGTCCCGACATGCCCGGAGACCGCGGGCGGCGGGAAGCCCGGCAGGTCGGTCGAGGGAATGGTCGCGAGGGTCTCGCCGAGCAGGTCCGCCGCGGGCGCCCAGCCAGATCCCAGCACCAGGGCGACGTCGTGGGACGGCGCACCGGTGACCTCGGCGATCCGCTCGGCCGCGGACGCGGCCACCGCCTTCGGATCGGTCCGGGGATCGTCGAGATCGAGCGGCTCAGGGGCCGGATGTGTCATGGGCGTCACGCTAGCGGTTGCCCTCGCATCCCCGGCGCGCCCGGTCCCGGTTCCACGACCGAGTCCCCGCTCAGCGGGCCCCAGCACCACGCACCACGCGTGACGATCAGCTCCAGACAAGGTAACCGAGAAGAGAGCGGGAAGAAATCCATCCAGCACCCCCGACAATAATCGACATACAAGATATTCAGGGCAGCTCTGAGCGGATTGACATCACTGCCACCAAATCACCCGGACGAGCATTCAACATTCAGACGCATCAACCGATCTTGACGGAACGGTTGGCCCAGAGCCTTTCCGCGCAACGGAGTGTGGCTGAGGATGAGCGGCCAGGGACGCCTCCCCGACGCCAATACCGGGTACCTGACCCGCCATCCTGGCGGGGAGGAATTATCGTGTGCAATTACCGTCGTTATCGCGACAGCAATTGCCCACAATAATTCCCCACGTGGTCCGTGAATCGGCATCACTCCTCCAGGTCACCGATCGACGGGTCTCCAAGGCGCTCCGCAGGTGAGGTATGGCACTTCCGGGTACCGGACCGCCGTCCACCGTATGTGATCGAGAGTCTGCGGTACTGGATGATCGAGAGTCGTAGATCGGGTTCTGTATCCGCTTCGCGGACTGCGGGCAATCGTCGTGTGCAATCACTGTCGCGATCGCGACAGCAGCTGCACACGACGATCGATCCAGACAGGGCCAGCGGGTCAGGTATCCGGTATTGATGCAGACGTGGCGTGCCCGGCGAATGATGGAGGGACGCGGTCCGTCGATGATCGCCTCGTCCCGGTCATCGATCGCACCCGGACCGGCATCTCGGCTCCGATCTCACCCAGTGACGAGAGCCAGCAGCGAAGCGAGGAGGGCCGAGATCACGGCGACCGAAGGCAGGGTCAGCGCCCACCGAACCCGGACGCCAGGCGGCTCCGGCGAACCAGGCGGCTCGACCGGACCCGGGGCATCCGGGGCATCCGGGGCATCGGACTCCCGGTGGGGGTGGCGGTCCCGCCAGGCCTGCCAACGGTGCTCGACCATGAAGGCCGCGGCCCCGGAGTCCGCCCGCAGGTCCCGGCTGGACGAGGACGAGGACAGGGACGAGGACAGTCCCCCGGGACCGCCGGGGATCCGGCCGGGCATCGACGACCGGCCCGGCATCGAGGAACGGCCGGGCATCGAGGAACGGCCCGGGGCCGAGCCCGCCCAGCTCTGGTGCCGCCGTCCTCCGGCGTGCAGGGTCAGGGCGTAGCGCGTCTCGACACCCTCCAGAGCCGCCCACGGGACCCGCACGTCACGGACGACGTTGACGAGTTCGACGCCCTCGTCGTCCACGATGACGGCGGGCCGCCAGAACAGGCAGCTCAGCAGGGACAGGACCGCGACGGTCCACAGGCCGAACACGATCCCCGCGGCGGGCCGGTCGCGAAGGATGAGGTCGGCGGTCCACCACCCGCCGGTCACCGCGCACGCGACCATCAGCACACGACCGAGCAGGGGCCGGTAGACCAGACGCCCCGCCGTGCTCATGCGGTGTCCGCGACGTACAGCATCGTGTCGGCGTTCCCGTCGCCACCGATCACGGTGAAACCCTCCGAGAGGTACAGCG
Source organism: Actinomycetota bacterium (assembly GCA_030837345.1). Classification (GTDB taxonomy): domain Bacteria; phylum Actinomycetota; class Actinomycetes; order Actinomycetales; family Kineosporiaceae; genus JAUPKQ01. Next base: position 38,386 of record JAUPKQ010000206.1, read on the forward strand.
CACGGGCGGGGTTGGCGCGCTCCACACTGAGGCTGACGCCGCCGATCCCGGCGCCGGTGGCGGAGGCCAGGAGGGTACGGACCATCCGGCGGCCGACGCCCCGGCCCCGGTGTCCGGGAGCGACCCCGACAGACAGTTCGGGGATCCCGGCCCCGGCGAACCCGTACCCGGGGTCGTCGAGGGGGAGGAACCGCAGCCAGGCAGCGCCGACGCCGACGCCACCGGGCAGTTCCGCGACGACGCCGAGGTCGCGGCCGGTGGGCCAGCCGTCGACGTAGTGGGCGAACGCGTGGGTGCCGAGCACTTCGGCGCGGGTGAGCGGACGGCGGGCAGGGGACCAGTTCACGGCGTGGACGAGCGCGTCGACGACCACGGAACGGTCCCCGGCCCCGGCGAGGCGGATCGTCGTCGGGACGGTGCCGGCGGGGCCGGGCGTCACCGTGTCGGCGGGGCGGATCGTCGTCATCAGGACGGGCCGACGCGGAGCCCGCTGGCGCCGAGGGTCGCGCGGTAGCGGGCGAGGTCCTCCGGACCGGGTTCGAGGAGGTCACGGGCGCAGGCCCGGGCGCCCTCGCGCCGGAAGGCGTTGATCCTCAGGCGGAGGTGGGGGTCGACGGCGCGAAGCCACCCGGCGGTCCGGCGCAGGACGTCGTCGCCGTCGTTCAACCCGGGGACGAGCAGAAGACGCACCTCGTGGAGCAGGCCACGGCCCGCGAGATCGGTGATGCTCTCAAGGACCCGGCGGTTGGAGTGGCCGGTGAGGATGACGTGCATCTCGTCGTCCAGGGCCTTGAGGTCGAGCATGACGCCGTCGGTGACGGGGGCGAGCTCGCTCCAGACCTCGGGCTCGGTGTCGCCGTTGCTGTCGACGAAGCGGCTGAGCCGGGCGGTCACCGGATCGGCCGCCAGTTCGGCGAACAGTTCGCGGATGAAGCGGGCCTGGAGGGTCGCCTCGCCCCCGGTGACCGTCACCCCGGTGAGGAACGGCGCCGCGTCACGGACGGCGGCGAGCACCTCGGCGATCGGTGTCGTCCGCATGCCCGGCGGGTGCACCGGGATCGAGCACGGGTTGTGGCACACGAGACAGTCCCACTGGCAACCCTGGAGGAACACGACGAACCGGTTCCCCGGGCCGTCGACCGCGGAGAACGGCACCATCCCCGCGACATACGCCTCCCGGGCCGTGTCCGACCGGTGGACGAGGGCGAGAAGCTCGACGTCAGTCCCTCGCACCCGGCACCTCCTTGACGACCCGTTCGGCGAGCCGCTGGTTCGTGATCGCGGTGGAGCCCAGGGTCGTCGTCGAGTGCCTCGCCTGCGCGGCCGCCGCGTTGGCCGCCCGGATCGCCGCGACCTTGACGGCGGCGGCCTCCCGGAGCGCGGCGACGTCCCGGTCCCGCACCAGGTAACCGGTGACGCGGGTGAAGCCGTTGCCCTCGACGTCGAAGGTGAAGTCGCGCATGCCCTCACCGAACGCTCCGCGCATCACGGCGACGACGGCCTCGGGGTTGTCCCGTACGGCCGGTTCGAACCGGAAGATGTCGCTGATCCCGGCCGGGAAGTAGCGGTGGTTCGGGGCGACGGTCCGGATGTGCTCGTACAGCGTCGGCTCGCGGCCGGGGGGCACGCGGGCGCCTGCCGTCGCGTCGACGTCCGTGTCGATCCCCGACTGGGCGTGCAGCAGCGCGTGGCCGGCGCTCGCCTCGCAGTACGGCATCGGGATCCGGTCGACCGCGTCGGAGATGCCGGCGAGCAGCGACTGGGCGACGTCGAGAGCCACCTGGTCACGGCCGTAGCGCGCCGGGCTGCCACCCTCACCGAGGACGCCGTCCCTCGCCAGCAGTTCGTCGATCGCCTCGGCGACCCCGAACACTCCGAGCATCGCCGTGAACCGCTCCCGGCGGACCAGGCCTTCGACCACGAGCCAGTCGTGGTCGAAGTACCGCGCCTCCTCGACGAGGAACCGGATCCGCGCCTCGATCAGCTCGGCCGTCAGGGCGACGTCACGGTCGAGGACGTTCTCGACGTAATGGCGCATACCGCCCGGGGACCGCCGGACGCTCTCGGCGAGGTTCAGCCGCACGAGGGTGTGGGCCCCGCCACCGGCCGGGAGGGAGTTGTAGCAACTGGCGATCCCGTAGTCAGAACCGAGGCCGGCGACCATCAGGGAGTGGTTGACGAAGTGCGGCTTGCCGTCCGCGCAGGCGGTGAGGACCGCGTCGTGGAGCAGACCGTCAGGCGTCCGGGCGGGGTCGACGCGCAGGGAGAGATTGGGGACGACCTGCCGCAGCTCGCGGTCGACCCGCAGGATCGCGCGGACGGCGCGGCCGTCGTCCGGGCCGAGGCCCGCGTGGACGAACGCGTCGGGGAGCTGCCGGTCGACGGTCCGCCAGAACAGGCGCAGGCGGTCGTCGATCTCCTCCTCGGACAGGTCGCCGAGGTACGGCTCCAGCAGGGTGTCGAGATCCCCCAGCGAGACCGGGTACCCGGTGATCGAGGGGACGCCCGCGTACATCGCGAGGAGGAAGGCGAGCGCCTCGTCGAGATTCTCCGGGGGTGGCAGTTCGAGGTGATCGCTGCCCTTCGACAGGGCGAGGGCGTAGTCCGGCAGGACGTACCTCGGCCGGTAGGGCGCGTTGCCCTCGCCCATGTCGTGGACGACGCCCTCGGCCTGGGCGGCGGTGCACTCCGGGCTGACCGGCGGGGGGTCGAGAGCGTTCTCGGCGAGGACGGCCAACTGGTGCACGCGCTGGCGGTAGGTGAGCGAGGAGTCCCGCACACACGCGGCAATGAGTGCCTGAAGCTCCTGCATCTGCATCTTTCGAACGGTAGGTCGGCGACCGGCCGACGGCGGGGGTCGAAGGTCCGGCGGGCCCGGACGGGCAAGGGCAGAGTAAGCCAGATCAGGACAGATCGCCCGGTAGACCGTCGAGCACCGCCCTCGTCCCGGAGAGGCCGAGCCGGGTGGCACCGGCCTCGATCATGGAGACGGCCTGGCCGGTGGTCCTGATACCGCCGCTCGCCTTGACACCGAGACGCCCTCCGACCGTCGCCGCCATCAGCTCGACGGCGTGCACGGAGGCGCCGCCCGCCGGGTGGAAACCGGTGGAGGTCTTCACGAAGTCGGCACCGGCGTCCTCGCAGGCCCGGCAGCAGGCGACGATCTCGTCGTCCGTCAGGGCGGCGCTCTCGATGATCACCTTGAGCAGCCGGGGGGCGGGGACGGCGGCCCGCGTCGCGGCGACCTCCGCGGCGACCCCCGCCCAGTCGCCGTCCTTGACGAGCCCGAGGTTCACGACCATGTCGACCTCGTCGGCACCCCGCTCGCAGGAGACCATCGCCTCCGTCGCCTTGACCGCGGCCGGGTGGGCGCCCGACGGGAACCCGCAGACCGTCGCGACCGCGATCCCCGGGGGCAGGGCCCCGCCCGGCAGCGGGAGGCGGGAGGGCGAGACGCACACCGAGAAGACGCCGAGTTCCGCCGCCTCCGCCGCGAGGGCCACGACGTCCGCGGCCGTCGCCTCGGGACGCAGGAGGGTGTGGTCGACGATCCGGGCGACCGCACCCCGGGTGAGCGAGTTCGTGGGCATGCCCCGAACGTACCCGACGCCACCGCCGGGACCGCGTCCAGCTCTCCCAGCGGTCTCCCCCGGCGATCTCCCCGCGATCTTCCCCGGCGATGGAGGCATCTACGACTTTGTGAGGGGTCACCCCCTTCCCAAGACGCTGTTGCCGGACCGGTCCCCCGACCTAGCCTGACGTGGTGAGGGGACGGCTCGGGGGAACGTTGTCGTGCCTGGTCCAGGGCCTTCGTGAA
>JAUPKQ010000207.1 GCA_030837345.1 Actinomycetota bacterium
CGGTCACCCGCCTCGGCGACCAGTGGGTCCGCCCTCACGACATCGAGGTCCTTTTCGAACCCCACCCGGACGGCGTCCCCGCCCGCGTCGTCCGCCTCCAACGGGTCGGCTTCGAGGTCCGCGCCGAGCTGCGCACCGAACCGTCCACCGGCTCCCGCGCCGGCGGCAGCGACCCCTGGGTCCAGCTGACCCGCGCCCAGGCCGACGACCTCGCCCTCACCCCCGACCGGCAGGTCTGGCTACGCCCCCACCGCGCCGCCACCCGCCTCGGCGCCTCCTGACCGCCCCTTGACTGACTGAGTCCGGCGACCCCTACTTGTCGCTGGCCTTCTTGAAGGTCCTGACATCGAGCCCGAGGGTATTGCCGTCCTCGGAACGTTCCGTGATGTGCAGCACGGCGTACCGCTTCTCCGACGTGACGACGCAGAGCGCCCTGCCGGCCTCCAGATCGGTGTACGGGACGTGGTTGGCGTACCCGGTCGCGGCCTGGCACGTGGCGTCGTCGGCGCTGTCGAGGACGACGCCCTGGGCTGCGTTGAGGAAGCCGACCCCCTCGGCGGGCGGGTTCGTCCCCCGGTCTTTGCTCCACCAGGCCAGGTCGTACTGGCTGTTCTCGGCGAGGGTGACGACACCCCACTGCGGATCCGCGGGAGAAGCATCCAGGTCGACGCGGACACCGTCCATCCTGTTGTCCTCGAACCGGTAGGTGATCTTCAGGGGGTCGGTGTGGAACGTGGTGTTGGACCGTGGGCCCTGCTGGGACCGTGTGCCGCCACGAGAACCTTCCGCCGTACCGGTGTCGCTACCCGTTCCGGTTACCTGGTTCCAGACCCCGACGACGATCGTCGTCGGTGACTTGCCGGTGATCGCCGCCGCGCCGAAGGTCCCGAGCGCGGCGATGCCGGCCGAGACGACAGCCCCGGCTGCGGTCATCCGGGCAGCCCTGTGATCTTCTTGAACCCCTCCACGAGTCATGACTCAATGTTGCAGATCATGTACTCGCGGTAGGAATCCTCCGTTCGATCAGGATGCTTGCCTCCTGCGTGCCTCAGGGAACGCTCGGTCGATGGAGGTGGCGAAGGGATTTGGACGGGGAGGCCAGTGGGCCTACTCTCAGGGTTTAGCTATTGCTAAAGTGCTCGTGGGGTGACAGGTGCACTGGGAGATCTACCTGACCGATGAAGTCAACGACTGGCTGGATCAACTGCTGGATGACGACGGTGACAGTCATCAGCAGGTCGTGTCGGCGGTTGAGGCGCTCGCAGGCGCTGGGCCGAACCTTGGCCGCCCGCTCGTTGATCGGATCAAGGCGTCATCGCTGCACAATCTCAAGGAACTCCGCCCAGGATCATCGGGGCGAAGCGAAATTCGAATATTGTTCGTGTTCGACCCTTGGCGTAGTGCGATCCTGCTGGTGGCGGGTGACAAGGCCAGCAGTTGGAGTACCTGGTACAGGCATGCGATACCTCGCGCGGAAAGCCTGTATGCGACGTATCTGAAGGAACGGGGCGAGGAAGAGCAGGAGGGGTCCCGATGAGCATCAGGCGCTGGTCCGAGGTCAGAGACAAGCACATCGCCGCAGCCGGAGGGCCCGAGGCGGTTCGAGAGGGCACCGAACGGCTCCTCGCCCGGGTTCGTGCCCATCGGCTGGCCGAGATCCGGAAACGGCAAGGACTCACTCAGCGCGATGTCGCCGCCGCCATGGGCGTCTCCGTAGGGAGGGTCTCCCAGATCGAGGCGGGAGACATCTCCGGGATCGACGTTCTCGACCGCTACGTCACCGCCATCGGTGGCCTGCTCGAGATCGTCGCCACTTTTGGTGACGACCAGTACAAGGTCGGGTAGGGCCGAGCGAACCAGAGGGGCCTCAACGGCGCGGGGTCCCGATCGTGCCCCGCCGTAGCGGGCCCGGCAGCGGGGCCCTGGCCGGGACTGGGGAGGCCGCCGGAGCAGGACCCGCCGTGCTCCCGCCGGGCAGGACCAGGTCCGTGATCCACGCCGAGGGCAGGCCGAGTCTCGACGCGAGGGTGTTGCCCGACACCGTGGCGCGGGCCCCCGACGACGACACGCCGGTGACGGCGAGCGCGGCGCCCGCGGTGTCGCGGCGGGTGACGGTGAGGTCGGTGAGGTCGGGCAGGCCGAACAGGGTGAGGAGCCGGGTGACGGGGGTCTGGCGGGTCCAGTGGGCGTAGCGGGGGTTGACGGTGGGGTCGATGCTCCAGGGGTCGGGGACGCTGGTCAGGTAGGGCACGGAGGAGGACCAGACGTCGCCGGGGTCTCGCGTTCGGCCTCCGGTGGAGGAGGCGTAGTAGGTGGTGACCGGGCGGCCTCGGTGGAGGACGACGAGGGAGGCCGTGGCCGAGGTCTGGGTCGAGCGGACGGCTGCTTGCCAGCGGGCGCCGTACCGGGTGGTGCCGACGGTCTCGGTTTCGTGGGCCCAGCCGGTGTAGGCCTGGCTGCGGGTGTCGTCCCAGAGGTGGCATCCGCCGCAGGAGGGTTTGGGTGCGGTGGTGGTGGCGACGAGGGCGAAGTTGCGGGCGGCGATCGCTTGGGCGGCGAGGGCGGCGGTGGGCCAGGAGGAGGGCATCTCGGCGACGCCGAGGAGGTATTCGGAGTGCAGGTCGAGGATGGCGACGGCGTCGAGGGCGGAGGCGACGGGGGTGATGTTCAGGCTGCCCCAGCGGTAGGAGCGCGATTTGAGGGAGGTTCCGGCGGAGGCGGAGGTGACGTCGACGGTGGTGGGTTTGCCGGGGAGGAGGCGTGTGCCGGGCCAGCGGACGGTGAGGTTGCCGGTGGTGAGGGTCTGGGGGGCGTGTCCGGGGCGGGTGACGGTGAGGGTGAGGCGTCCTGCCGCCGGGCGGAGGACGGCGGTGTCCTGGGCGGTGAGGGTGAGGGGTGGTCCGGTGCCGGGTTGGAGGCGTAGTCCGCCGCCGCCGGTCGCGCGTGCCGTCGAGGTGAGGGTGATCGTGGAGGCTGCGTGGACGACGTTCACGCGGACGTCGATGACGTCGGGGTGGGGGGCGACGGTGACGCCGGTGTAGTAGTGGCGCAGGATCGCGGTGGCGTCGGCGCCGTGGCGGGCCATGCCGAGGGCTCCGTACTGGGACATTCCGACGCCGTGGCCGAATCCTGAGCCGGTGATCGAGACCTTGCCGGTGGTGGTGCCCGTCGTCCTCGTCACGATGGGGGCTTCGGGCAGCGACCGGCTGCCCGAGGCGGCATCGGTGGCTTCGGCGGCGTGGGCGGTGGGGCCGGTGGTCAGGAGGCTGAGGGTGGTGAGCAGGAGTCCGAGGCCGGTGCGGGTCGTGCGGGTCGGGATGCGGTGCGTGCTCGACCCCATCCGTGACTCCCTGCGCAGGCGACGCGTTCGTCGTTGACTCGTCGCGGAAGCATGATCACTTGAGGGGCGGGTCGTGATCGGCGGGATAGGTCGCGATTTCGGTCGCTTTGGCGCTGAGCCAGACGGGGAGTCCGGGGGCGAGGTGCAAGGCGGCGACGGCGGCGGGGGTGACGTCGACGAGGGCGTCCGGGGGGCCCTGGACGGCGACGCGGACCCGGTCGGTGAGTAGTTCCAGGCCGGTGACGGTGCCGGTCCACACGTTGCGGGCTGATCCGGGGCCGGGTTCGGCGGTGTGCAGAGAGATCGCTGAGGGTGGGACGGCGACGCGGACGCGGGTCCCGGCGGGTGGGGCGGGGTGGGGTTCGTCGTCGTGGGGGTCGTAGCCCGCGGCGAACAGGACGCCGGCCGGGTCGAGGTCGACGCGGCCGGTGGTGGGGTCGGTGAGGGTTCCGGAGTACAGGTTGAGGCCCATCAGGCGGGCGACGTAGTCGGTGGCGGGGCGCCGGGAGACCTGGGCGGGGGCGCCGTCCTGGACGAGGTGGCCGCCTTCGAGCACGAGGATCCGGTCGGCGAGCAGGAGGGCTTCGAGGGGGTCGTGGGTGACGACGAGGGCCGGGCCGGGGAAGGAGGAGAGGTGGTGGCGTAGTTCGGCGCGGATCTGGGTGCGGGTGTGGGCGTCGAGGGCGGCCGTGGGCTCGTCGAGCAGGAGGACGAGGGGGTCGGCGGCGAGGGCGCGGGCGAGGGCGACGCGTTGGGACTGTCCGCCGGAGAGGGTGGCGGGGCGGCGGCGGGCGAGGTCGGTCAGGGCGAGGCGGTCGAGCCAGCCGGCGGCGGCGGTCCGGGCGGTGTGGCGGCGGGTGCCGCGGGCGCGCAGGGGGAAGGCGACGTTGTCGAGGACGTCGAGGTGGGGGAACAGCCGGTAGTTCTGGAAGACCAGGCCGACCAGGCGGCGGTCCGGGGGGAGGAATACGCCGTGGGCGGGGTCGTCCCAGGGTTGTCCGCCGACGCGGACGTGTCCGGTGCCGGTGGGCTGGAGCCCGGCGATGATCCGCAGCAGGGTGGTCTTCCCGGCGCCGTTGGGGCCGAGGACGGCGATGACCTGGCCGGGGGTGGCGGTGAGGTCGACGTCGAGGTGGAAGGTGCCGCGCCGGATGTCGGTGCGGATCTCCAAGGTGGTGCCGGGGTCGGTCACCGGCCGGTCCCGGGGGCCATCCAGGTGCCGCGCAGGAGGGCGAGGACGGCGACGGACGTGGCGAGCAGGACGAGGCTGAGGGCGACGGCGGCGTCCGGGTCGGATTCGAGGGCGAGGTAGACGGTCAGGGGCATGGTCCGGGTGACGTCGGGGAAGTTGCCGGCGAAGGTGATCGTGGCGCCGAACTCGCCGAGGGCGCGGGCCCAGGCCAGGACCCCGCCGGCGAGCAGGCCGGGGGCGGCCAGGGGGAGGGTGACGCGGCGGAAGGTGGCGAACGGGCCGGACCCCAAGGTGGCGGCGGCCTCCTCCAGGTCGCGGTCGGCGGAGCGGAGGGCGCCCTCGACGGTGATGACGAGGAAGGGCATCGCGACGAAGGTCTCGGCGACGACGACGGCGGCGGTGGTGAAGGGCAGCGAGACACCGAACCAGGTGGCGAGGTGGCGGCCGACCAGTCCGGTGCGGCCGAGGGCCAGCAGGAGGGCGACGCCGCCGACGACGGGGGGCAGGACGAGCGGCAGGGTGACGAGGGCGCGCAGCACGGTGGTCGCCGGGTGGTCGGTGCGGGCGAGGACCCAGGCGAGGGGGACGCCGAGCGCGAGGGAACAGAGTGTCGCCGCGGTCGCGCACAGCAGGGACAGGCGCAGCGCGCCGAGCGCTCCGGTCCCGGTGAGGATCCCGGGCAGGTGCCGCCACGGGGCGCGCAGGAGCAGGGCGGCGAGGGGGATCAGCAGGAACAAGGCCCCGGCGGTGGCCGGGACGGCGAGGGGCCAGGTGATCCGGGGCCGGTGGGTGGTGGACGGGCTGGTGAGGGACGGGCTGGTGAGGGGCGAGCTGGTGACGGACGGGCGAATCCGGCTCACGGGCGGGTGAACCCGGCGGCGGTCAGGGCGGCGGTCCCCTCGGCGGAGCGGACGAAGGCGACGAACTCGCGGGCCAGGACGGGGTTCGGGGCGTGGGCGAGGACGGCGAGGGGGTAGCCGACGGAGGTGTTCACGGCGTCCGGGACCGGCACGTGCCGCACGGCCGCCCCGGCGGCGTGGACGTCGGTGACGTAGACGATCCCGGCGTCCACCTCGCCGAGGCGCACCGTGGTGAGAACGGCCTTGACGTTCGCCTCCTCGGTGACGGGGGTGACGGTGAGCCCGGCTTTGGCGAGGACCGTGCGGGCCGCCGCGCCGCAGGGGACCGTCGGCGCGCACAGGGCGAGTTTGGTGCGGGGGCGGGCGAGGTCGGCCAGGGCGGTGATCCGGGCCGGGTTGGCGGCCGGGACGGCGACGGCCATCGTCGTGCGGGCGATCAGGGACGGCGGGGCGGAGGGGTCGACGCGGCGGGCGGCGGTCACGGCGTCCATCGCCTCGGTGCCCGCGGACGCGAACACGTCGGCGGGGGCGCCGGCGGTGATCTGGGTGGCGAGGGTGGAGCTGGCCGCGAAACTGAACGTCACCGTGGCGCCGGGGTGGGCTGCTTCGAAGCGGTCGCCGAGCGTGGTGAACGCCTCGGTCAAGGAGGCCGCGGCCAGGACCGTGATCCGCCCCCCGCCGGGCGGAGGGGAGCCGGGCGCGGCGGAGGCTGAGGGGGCCGAGGCTGAAGGTGCGGAGGCGCAGGCACCCGCGAGAGCGCAGACGGCGAGCGCGGCGGCGAGTGCGGCGCGGTGCCTTTGATCGGCCATGGCGGGCAGGTTATCCCGGGGTGGATGGCGTGTTCGTGTCGAGACTGTGACGAGGGTGTAAAGGGGGCTCCGGGTGGGGCGGTGGCACCGCGGGACGAGGTCGGGCGGTTCGGTGGCACAGTGTTCTCGTGACGCGTATCGGTGGCCCGGGCACGGTTCTCGGGGAGGAAGAGGTCGCGGCGTTCGTCCGTGACCAGCTGGCGGGGCATGACCTCGACGGGCGCAGCGTGTGCGTTCTCGTGCCCGACGCGACGCGGACGTGTCCGGTCCCGTTGCTGCTGGGCGCCGTCCATCGGGCGTTGCACGGGCGGGTGTCGCGGCTGACCGTGCTGGTGGCGTTGGGGTCGCACGCGCCGATGAGTGAGGAGGCGCTCGCCGTCCATCTGGGGTGGGCGGGGCGTGACCGGGCGGAGGTGTATCCGGGGACGACGATCCGGAACCACGAGTGGTGGAGTCCGGAGACGTTCGCGTGTCTGGGGACGGTGCCGTCGTCGCGGATCGAGGAGCTGTCC
>JAUPKQ010000208.1 GCA_030837345.1 Actinomycetota bacterium
AGTCCGGGCCCGAGCGTGAGTCCGGGCCCGAGCGTGAGCCCGGGCACGCGCCCGGCGGCGGGGCCGGGTCCGTCCCCCGCCACCTCCTGCCCGGTCCTCAGGGCGGCGGGAACAGGTCCCGCGCTGACCTCGGTCGTCGCCGGGCGGACCTCCGCGCCCGACGCGACGACCGTCGTCCTCGTCAACGCGACCGGTGGCGCGGAGGCCTACGCCGAGGCGATGGGGGTCGCTCCGTTCGCAGCGGCGCACGGTGCGCCGGTGCTGCTGACCGGGACGACGTCGGTTCCTGACGTCGTCGCGCGGGACATCGTGGACCGCAAGGTGACGACGGCCTGGATCGTCGGCTCGACGGCGTCGGTCGGTCCGGCCGTCGAGCAGCGGCTGCGTTCCCTCGGAGTGACGACGGTCCGGCGCGTCACCGGGGGAGACCGGTGGTCGACCGCCGCCGAACTCGCCCTCGGCGCCGCCACGGGTCCGCGCTCCGGCGCCGCGTCGCACGAGGCTTTCCTCGTTCCCGGCGACCCGGGGCAGCAGCTCGACGTCGCCTCAGCCGCGGCGACGGCGGCGGCGACCGGCCGGCCGCTGCTGCTGACCGGGCGGGCGGGAGTGCCCGCCGTGACCCTCAACGCCCTGAGATCCCTCAAGGTGACCTCTGTGACGGTGGTCGGGTCCCCGGCGGTGGTGCCCGAACAGACGCTGACGGCTCTGCGGGGAGCGGGAGTGACCACGTGGAAGCGGGTCGTCGGCCCGACCCGGTGGGCGACCGCGACCGCGGTCGCCGCGGCGGCGGGTCCCGGGCTTCCCGTCGACCGGGTCGTGCTGACCTCAGGTCTCGTCGCCGGTCCGGAGCTGCTCCTCGCCTCGGCCCAGGGCCGTCCGCTCCTGCTGACGACGGCGACCGGCCTGCCCGGGCCGACCGCGGCGTGGCTGGCGGGCCACCGGACGGCGACAGTGACTGTCGTCGCTCCGCCCGGACTCGTCCAGACGGCGGTGCTCGTCGCCGCGCAGACGACGCGACGGCCGGTGAGGTAGAGCGACCTTCGGCTGCCGTCTCACGCCGGTGGAGCGGTGACGTTCTCCTGGGCCCGCAGACGGGCGAGCGCTGAGGGGTCCGCGCGGTCCAGATCGTGGATCAGGACGACGGACCCGAGCCGCGCGAGCGGCGCGAGCAGTTCGGTCACCGCCGCCCCGGGACCGCCGCCGGCGAGCAACCGGGCCCGGGGCGGCAGCCCGGTCTCGTCCGCCGCGCGCCGGGCGGCGGGGATCAGGTCCCCGTGCGTCAGGAGGTTCCCGTCGTCGTCGAGGGCGGGATCGTCCGTACCGGGGGTGACGAACGGGAGGAACACGTCCCCGTGGCTCCGCACGTCGACGGCCGCGTCCACCGCGCCGTCCGGCAGGCCGGGTCCGAAGGACGTCGCCAGCGCGCCGAGCGCCACCCCGATGGGGAGGGCCCCCTCCGGGGCCTCCCCGAGGACCCGGGGATCGCAGGCGACGAGCACGTCGACGTCCGGAGGGACCGGGCCGCCCACCGGCACGGGGACGGCGCAGGCGCCCGTCGACCACGTCGCCAGCAGCCAGGTGGCGGTCCGCCAGTGCGCTGGAAGGGCGATGGCGACACGGGTGGCGGGCCCGGCGTCGAACTCGACGGTGAGCAGGTTCGCCGTCTTGGCCACCCAGTTGTCGAGGACCCTGGAGGACAGCTCGACCCGTTCGCCGCCAGGGCCGTACCACGTCAGGCGAGGTCCGCCGGGGTCGTCGTCCAGCAGGGCGCGCAGGACGCCCGTGACGTCGCCGGGCACGGCGTCCGGGGGTGAGGGGATCGAAAGGCCGGGCATGGGCCAAGTCCACCATGCCGGACGCCGGACGCCGGCCCGGGAGCACAGCCGGGCTTCGGGCCGGGCGGCCCCACAGGGACGGGGTGCCGCCTCCGCGTGATGGGGTGAGAACCGCTAGCGTCACCGAGACGGAACCGTGACATGGCTGTCGGGCGAGGTGAGAGGGGAGTGACGGTGGTGGTCGGACCGGTGTCGTGCCACGACGGGCCTCGGCCGGGTGTGACCCGTGGCCTCTCCTCGATGAGGCCGTGGACGCTCCTTGAGATCCTCCCGGGGGGACGGCTCTCGCGGACCGCCGCCTCGGTCGTGATGCTGTCGGGCCCCGCCGCGGCGTTCGCCGCGCTCGGCGTGTGCCTGGTCGCGGTCGTCCTGGTCCCCACGGGGCTGTGGCGTCCGGCACTCGTCCTTCCCCTGCTCGTGCCCGTGGCGGCCGCGACCTGGTGGCTGACCGGTCTGGTGCGGCGCTGTCTCGCCCCGGCGGCCTGGCGGGTCCCGGCGTGGGTGGCGGTCGCGAGCCTCGCCGTCTCCGTCGGCTTCGCGGTGTGGGCCGGTCTGACGCACGGCGAGCATCTCGTCATCCGTCGTGACGCCGGGTCCTACGCCCTGTACGCGCAGTGGCTGGCCACCCGGCACGGCCTGCCCGTCGACTCCGGGCTCGCGGCGTTCGGGGGGTCCGCGGCCCTCGGCGTCCCCGGGTTCACCCTGGCGAGTCCCGCCTACTTCCAGGTGGAGGTCCCGGGGGGAGCGGAGGTCGTCCCCCAGTTCCTGCTCGGCGCCCCGGCCTTGTTCTCGATGGGGTGGTGGGCCGCGGGCTGGACCGGCCTGTTCACCGTGTCGTCGCTCGTCGGAGGGCTGGCGATCCTCGCGGCGGCGGGCCTGACCGCCCGGATCGCCGGTCCCCGCTGGGCGCCGGTGGGAGCCCTCGCCCTCGCTCTCACCCAGCCGGTGCTGCACGCGGCCCGGGCGACGCTGAGCGAACCGCTGGCGTTGCTGCTGGTCCTCGCGGCGGCCTCGCTCGCCGTCGACGTGGTGGGCGGGGAGGCCGCGGACGGCGGTGAGTCCCCGGCGACCCGTCGGCTCGCCCTCGTCGCCGGTGCCGTTCTCGGGCTCGCGGGTCTCGTGCGCATCGACGTCCTGCGCGAGGTCGCCCTCGCGATGCCCGTCGCCGCCGTGCTCGCGTTCCGCGGACGCCGCACCGGGCTCGCCCTGGCGGGCGCGGCCCTCGGAGGGGCGTCGCTGTCGGCCGTTCCCGCCTGGGGCCTGTCCCGGCCCTATCTGGAGGCCGTTCAGGCGTCCCTGCGTCCCCTGGTCGTCGCGACGCTCGTGCTGGCGGCCGTCAGCGCGCTCGCGCTGGCGGCGACGGTCGTGGTCCGGCGGGGCCGGGCGCACCGCGGCGATCCAGGGAGACAGGGGACGGGAACGGGTCCTCACCGCTGGAGCCGCGCACTCCTTGACGCCGTCCCCTCCGCCGTGGGGGTGGTCGTCCTGCTCGTCGGCATCGGGCTGGTGTGCCGCCCCGCGTGGATGACGGTGCGGCAGTCGGCGAGCGACTCCGCCGTCCCCCTGATCGCCAGCCTGCAGCGTCAGCAGGGCCTGCCGGTCGACGGTGCCCGCACGTACGCCGAACGGTCGGTGGAGTGGCTCGTCTGGTACACCGGGCCCGCCGTGGCCGTCCTCGCCCTGGTCGCCGTCGCCGTCGCGGCGGTCTCGGCGACGTCCTGGGCCTTCGGCAGGGGGTCTGACGGCGATCCGGGCGGGGCGCCCGCCCCCGCCGGGAGGAGACCGCTCGCGATCCTGTTCCCGCTGGTCGTGGGGGTGGGGTCCGTCGTGCTCACCCTCTACCGGCCCGGGATCACTCCGGACCACCCGTGGGCGGACCGCCGCCTCGTGCCGGTCGTCTTGCCGTTCACGGTGATCGCCGCGACCGCCGGAGCGGCGTGGGTGACAGGTGAGCTGCGCCGCCGGACGTCGTCCTCCCTGGTCGCGGGCGCCTTCGCCGTCTTCGCGTCCGCCGTGCTCGTCGTCCCGGCGGCGGTGGCGACCTGGCCGCTCGCCACCTCGCGGACGGAGATCGGCCAGCCGTCCGCGGCGTCCGCCGTCTGCGGGTTCCTGCGGCCCGGTGACGCCGTCGTCGCCGTCTCGGACAGCGGGGGCGGGATCAGGGCGCAGAACGAGTGGGTCCAGGTGGTCCGGGGGGTGTGCGGCCGTCCCTCGGCCGCCCTGGTGTCTGCGGCGGAGGGCAGGCCGGAGGCCCTGCGCCGGCTGTCCGGGCTGGTCGAGGGCGCTGGCGGGCGGTTGATCCTCCTGGCGGCGGCGGAGGACGACGGGAGCGCTGCCCGGTCGCTGCTCGATCTCGGCCTGAGTCCCCATCGCGCCGTCCGGTTGCGCACCTCCGAGGACCAGCACCTGCTGACCCGCCGTCCCGACGCCCTGGACTCGGTGATGATCGACGTTTGGCTCGCGGCCTGGAAGGAGCCCGGGGGACGGTAGCCTCGCACCCGCGATGGACACGACGACGGATCCGATGACGAACCCTTCCCCCGACGCGCCGGACGGCCCCCCGGCGGACGCGCCTCCCCCCGGGGCGCACGAAATGACGGCGGCCGCCGACGGCCCGGGCGGGCAGCAGCCCCCACCGGTCGCCAGCATTGTGCTGCCCTGCTACAACGAGGGCGCCCACGTCCGGGCCGAGCTGGAACGGATCATGGCGGCGCTGGACGCGTCGGGCCTTCGCTACGAGGTCCTCGCGGTCGACGACGCCAGTACGGACGACACCCTCGCCGTCCTGCGGGCGGCCGCCGAGACCATGCCGAACGTCCGGGTCATCGCCTTCCGGCGCAACGGCGGGTCGGGAACCGTCCGCCGGATCGGCACCCAGCAGGCCCGCGGCGAGATCGTCGTGTGGACCGACGCGGACATGTCCTACCCGAACGACCGGATTCCGGAACTCGTCCAGCTACTTCTCGACGACCCCTCGTACGACCAGGTCGTCGGTGCCCGCCTCACCGAGGAAGGCACCTACAAGTGGCTGCGGCTCCCGGCCAAGCTGTTCATCCGCAAGGTGGCCGAACGCCTGACGAACCAGGAGATACCGGACCTGAACTCGGGTCTGCGGGCGTTCCGCCGCTCGGTCGCTCTGCCCTATTTGCGCCTTCTGCCGTCGGGTTTCTCCTGCGTCACGACGATCACCTTGGCATTTCTCTCGAACCAGCACGACATCAAGTACGTGCCGATCGACTACGCCAAGCGTGCCGGGACATCGAAGTTCCACTTCCTGAAGGACGCCTACCGCTACATCCTCCAGGTGCTGCGGATGGTGATGTACTTCGACCCGCTCAAGGTGCTGATGCCACCGGCGCTGTGGCTCTTCCTGATCGGCGTGGGCAAGGCCGTGGTGGACATGGTCCGGCACCCGTTCTACTTCCCCGCCGTCACCCTGCTGATCATTCTCGCCAGTATGATCATCGCGTCGATGGCGCTGCTCGCCGATCTCGTCGTCCGTTCCCGCGGCGACCTGGTCGGTGATCCGGGCGTACGGGGTGAGTGACGCCGGGACCACCCGGGTGCCGGCCCTGCGGGTCGCCGTGGTCGGCCCGACCCACCCGTTCAAGGGCGGTGTCGCCGCCCACACGACCGAACTCGCCCACCGGCTCGCCGCGGCGGGGCACGACACCGTGCTCGTCTCCTGGTCGCGTCTCTACCCGGAGTTCCTCTACCCGGGGGAGCAGGTCGTCCCGGACGGCGGGGCGGACCTGCCGCCGTATCCCCGGACGGTCCGGGTGCTGCGCTGGGATCGGCCGGGAACCTGGTGGCGGACGGGGGCCCGCCTGCGTGGTCCCGGGACGGCGGTGGACGTCGTCGTCGTGGTGGCGGTGGTGCCCGTGCAGGTACCCGCCCTGCTCACCCTCGTCACCGCCCTGCGGGGAGGCCGCTTCGAGGGGCCGCGCGTCGTCGTCCTGGCGCACAACGTCGTGCCGCACGAGACCCACCCGGGCGGGGAGTGGCTGATGGCGCGCCTGCTCGCCGCCGCCGACACCGTGCTCGTCCACTCCGCGGAGATGGCCGGGCAGGCGGTGGCGCACTCGGCGCGCCAGGTGCTCGTCGCCTCCCTGCCGCCCCACCTCCCCGGAGGGGTCCCCGCCGGGGATGCCGGCCCGCCCCGTCGCTGCGCGGCGGCCGGACGGCGGACACGGGTGCTCGCACTCGGCGTGGTCCGCGACTACAAGGGGTTCGACCTGCTGCTGGAGGCGGCGGCGACGGTGCCGGACGTCGAGGTGACGATCGCCGGGGAGCAGTGGGGCCGGGCGGGGGAGCGCGTCCGCGAGCTCGCGGCCGACCCGCGCCTCGCGGGCCGGGTCCGCCTGGAGGCGGGCTACGTCCCCGCGGAGCGCGTGCCGGAGCTCGTCCGGGGGCACGACGTCCTCGCCCTGCCCTACCGCCACGCCACGGCCTCCCAGAACGTCCTGCTCGCCCACGCCCACGGCCGTCCGGTGATCGTCACCGGGACCGGGACCCTCGCCGACCAGGTGCGCGACGGCGTCGACGGTCTCGTCGTCCCGCCGGGTGACGCGGACGCCCTGGGGAGGGCCCTGCGCGAGGTCTCGGACCCGGACCGGCTGGACGTCCTGCGCCGGGGGGTCCCCCCCGTGGATCTCGACGGTCCCTGGCGGCGCTATCTTGAGACCCTGCTCCACGACCCGGGGGAGGAGCAACCGTGACCGGGCTGGCACCACTGGCCCGGCGTGGGCTGGGCGCCGCGCAGTCGACCGTCGCGAGAATCGTGTTCGTCGTTGTCGCGGTAGGACTCGCGGTCTGGGCGATCGCGAGTCGTCGTGACCAAGTGGTCGACGCGTTGCTGCGCATGCAGGGACGCTGGCTGCTCGTCGCCGCCCTCGCCACGCTGGCCAATCTCATCTTCACCGGCATGGCCTGGCGTGCCGTGCTGACCGACCTGGGCTCGAGGCTGCCGCTCGCCGGCGCGGGGCGAATCTTCTTCGTCGGACAGATCGGCAAGTACGTCCCCGGCAGCCTGTGGCCCGTCGTCGTCCAGGCCGAGCTCGGCCGCGACCACGGGGTGGCCCGGCGCCGGTCCGCCGCGGCGACCCTCGTGCTGATCCTGCTGTCCGCGTTCAGCGCCCTGGTCGTCGTCCTGGGGAGCTTGCCGTTCGTCCCGCTCACGGCCGGCAACGGCTTCGGGTGGACCCTCCTGCTCGTGCTGCCGCTCGTCGTCCTGCTGCACCCCCGGGTGCTCGGGCGGACGCTCGACCGTGTCCTGCGGATGATCGGACGCCCGCCCCTCGGGGAGTGGACCTCGCTGAGCGGGACGGCGACGGCCCTGGCGTGGGCCCTGGCCTCCTGGGCCTGTGCCGGCCTCCAGATCTTCTGTCTGTCGATCTCCATGGGGGCGCCCCGGGCGTGGGACACCCTTGCCCTCTCGATCGGCGGCTACGCCCTCGCGTGGGCCGTCGGCCTGGTCGTCGTGTTCGCCCCCGCCGGCGCCGGAGCCCGTGAGCTCGCTCTCGCCGCCATCTTGGCCCCGGTTCTCGACGACGGGGCCGTCGTCGTGGTCGTCCTGCTCTCGCGGGTGCTGTTCACCGGCTCTGACCTGGCCCTCGCGGGCCTCGGGCTCTTGATCGGAAAGCCTCGCCGGTAGCCCGTTCCGGACAATTTAGTTCAAACAGTTACTACCTGGTGTAAGTCCGTACGCTCCCGGAGTTGACGGCACGAAAGACTTCGTCCTAGGTTTCGGCCCTGAATCTCCCATTTTGATAACACTGCGTGCGCGTTGACCGAGGAGTCTCGGGCGCCACGGGGAGGGCTCGGCTTGTCGTGACGAAGAAGCCCGGTCTGCTCGGCGGTCAGCGGAGCATCCGGTACCCGATCCTTGCCATTGCCTGGGCGCCCAGTCTCGTCCTGATGATGATTGGTCTTGTGGTGACGGGGACGCTCGCCTACCAGGGCGCGCGGACCCGGTCGTTCAACAACGAATTCTCCGCGGCCTCGCCCCAGGCGACGGCGTTCACCACGGCGATGTTCGCGGAACGGCGGGCGTCGCAGCTCCAGGTGGTGAACCCCCAGGCGCGGCCGGCGGAACTCGCCGACGCCCGCGCCAGGGTCGACGCGACTCTCACCCAGCTCGTCTCCGTCGTCCGCCCGCTCGCGGACGACTACCCCGAGACCTACGGGCAGCTGAACGGCTTCCTCGGCTCGATGTCGACGAACCTGCCCGTGTTCCGGCAGCGCGTCGACCGCCTGGAGGCAGGCATCATCGAGGTGTCGGTCTTCTACTCCACGATCGGTACCGAGGTCGCCAACTGGCTCTACCGCAACGCGGTCGCCGAACCGGCCTCCGCCAGTGGCGTGGAACAGACCATCTCGGTCACCCTGATGCGGGCGACGGACGATCTTCTGGACAGCGACGCGCTCGCGATCGCGGCCTTCCTCAACTCCGAGCGCCTGAGCAAGGCGCAGTACTCGCTGCTCGCCCAGCGGTTCGGGGCGGCGCGGAGCCGCCTGAGCGAGGTCCAGCCGCTGTTGCAGAAGAGCGAGCAGCAGGACCTCGGCAGCCTGATGGACTCCTCCGAGTGGCGGGCCGTCCTGCAGGCCCACGGGCTCGCCCTGACGACGCGCGGGCCGTCCGCCGCCGCGCCGGTCGGGGCCGGCGAGATCAGCCCGGCCGACCGGGGACAGGGCGGCGGCAAGAAGACCCCGGCGAGGACGACGGCGGACCGGGAGGGCGCGCCGAAGGCCACCGATCCGGGAGCCGGTCTGAAGAAGATCAACGCTGCTGCCGCTGTGGCGTTGCCCAAGGAACTCGGGATGGACCTCAAGACCTGGGACGCGAGTACGGCCAAGGTCATCCGGTCGCTCATCTCGATCAACCTGAGCCACTCGAACTACGCCGCGGAGATCTCCGGTCGCCAGGGCGCCACCCAGCTGCGGCGCTCCGCCCTCGTCGGCGTCGCGCTGCTGATGCTCGCCGTCGCGGTGTTCCTCGCCACGACCGTCGCCTCCAACCGGATCGTCCGGCGGCTGCGGCGGCTCCGGTCGGAGACCATCCTGCTGTCCCATGAGCGGCTGCCCCGGATCATGACCCGCCTCAGGCAGGGTGAACCGGTCGATCTGCGGACGGAACTGCCACCGCTGAGCTTCGGCAACGACGAGATCGCGCAGGTGGCCGAGGCGTTCGAAGAGGCCCAGCGGATGGCGGTCGGCGCGGCGGCCCGGGAGGCCGAGACGCGGGCGGGCCTGCGCACGGTCTTCCTGGACATCGCCCACCGCAGCCAGGCGATCGTCCACCGCCAGCTCAAGGTCCTCGACGAGGCCGAGCGGACCCAGGAGGACCCCGACCAGCTCGCCCTGCTGTTCCAGCTCGACCACCTGTCGACCCGGGCCCGGCGCAACGCGGAAAACCTGATCATTCTGGGTGGCGAGCAGGCCGGCCGGCAGTGGCGCAATCCGGTCCCGCTGATCGAGGTGGTCCGGAGCGCCATCAGCGAGGCCGAGGACTACGTCCGGGTCGGGATCGGCGGCCTGCCGAGGATCACCCTCAAGGGCGCCGCGGTCGCGGACATCATCCACCTCATCGCCGAGCTCGTCGACAACGCGACGAGTTTCTCCCCGCCGATGTCGCGGGTGGAGGTCCGGGGCAACCTCGTCGGTCGCGGTCTGGTCATCGAGGTCGAGGACCAGGGGCTCGGCATCGAGCAGGGTCAGACGGAAGAGCTCAACCGGATGCTTCACGAGCCCCCGGACTTCCAGGTGATGGCCCTCGCCGACGAGCCCCGTCTCGGCCTGTTCGTGGTCGGGCAGCTCGCCTCCCGCCACGGAGTCCGGGTGACGATCACCCCTTCGCCCGCCTACGGCGGCACACGGGTCGTCGTCCTGCTGCCGTCGACGCTCCTCGCGGGCGACCCCGCCCTGGGAATGCCCCGGGAACAGATGGACACGCCGCCCGACTCGACGGGGACTCCGGGGACGCCGTCCCGCGGGATGCCCCGCGCCCTCGGCCTGACCGCGTCGTCCGGGCCGTTGCTCGGGGGCCCACCGGCCAACGGGAACGTGCCCCGCAACGGCGGCCCGTCTGCCGGTGGCCCGCCGATCGGCGGTCCCCGTCCTTCACTGGACTCCGTCATGGCGGCTCCGGACCTCTTCCCGACCGGTCCGGTGCCCACGGAGACCCCTCCGGCCGACGACGTCGCGGTGACCGGGCCGCACGGGATCGCCCCGGTGACCGGGCCGCACGGGATCGCCCCGGGGTTCCCCGTGGTCGCCGGGCCGGTGGTGGGGCCGGACGACGTCGGACCCCGCCTGCCGAGGGAGGGCGATCCCTCGCTGCGGGAGCCCGGGCTGTTCGAGGCGCCGTTGCGGGAGACCGGGCTGTTCGAACCGGGGCATCGCGACGGTCTTCCCTATCCCGTGAACGAGAAGGGGACCACCCCCCAGCCTCCCTCGCCGCCCCGCCGGACCGACCGCGGCCGTCACGGCAACGCGCC
This sequence comes from Actinomycetota bacterium, assembly GCA_030837345.1. Taxonomy (GTDB): domain Bacteria; phylum Actinomycetota; class Actinomycetes; order Actinomycetales; family Kineosporiaceae; genus JAUPKQ01. The sequence continues at coordinate 10,331 of JAUPKQ010000208.1, forward strand.
CACGGGTGCTCACCCGGCGGATCCGGTGCTCGTCGACCCGACGAGGCCCCAGCCGCTCCTGCCGGTGACGGAGCAGGAGGGCCTGCTCCCCGCGGACCCCTCCCGCACGTTCCCCACCGACAGGTCGGAACGGGTGAGTGCCCTGATGGCCGATGGCTCGACCCCGAGCCCGGCTCCGGCAGGCGCCCCCACGACCGGCGGCCGTCCCGCGCTGCCGAAACGGACACGGCAGGCCAACCTGTCGCCCAAATTGATGGACAATCCCGACGACGGCACTGTCGCCGCGTTCGGCACCAGCACGTCGGCCGCCGACGGTGCGACGGTCGACATCCCGGACGCCGAGCAGGCCCGCAGCCGGATGTCGGCGCTGCAGCGTGGCACCTTGCGCGGCCGTGCCACGGACCCGGAGGCATGAAGAGATGACAATGACACCAGCGACAGGCGGACTCGACTGGCTGCTGGACGACCTGCTGCGGCGGTTGCCCTCGGCTCAGCGAGCGATCGTCCTGTCCTTCGACGGTCTCCTGATCGGGAAGTCCGCGAGTCTCACCCGGGACGACGCCGAGCACCTCTCGGCCGTCGCCTCCGGGTTGCAGAGCCTGGCGCGCGGAGCCGGTCAGCACTTCGCCGGCGGCGCCGTGCGGCAGACCCTCGTCGAGATGGAGAACTCCTTCCTCGTCGTGACGGCGGCGGGGGCGGGCGCCTGCCTCGCCGTCCTCGCCGAGGCCGAGGCGGATCTCGGGTTGCTCGCCTACGAGATGAACCTCCTCGTCAAGCGGGTGGGAACGTACCTGAGCACTCAGCCCCGGACCCCGGAGATCCGTTTCCCGGGCCTTGACGCCGGAGTCGGCAGGAGTCGCTGATGTCTCGGGGTGAGACGTGGTTCGACGAGGCCGCGGGCCCCCTGGTCCGGCCGTACGCCGTCACCCGCGGACGCACCCGGGGCGGTCAGGCCGACCTCCAGATGATCACCTTGGTGATCGCTCTCCAGCGGCTGACGTCGGCTCTCAGCGCTCAGCTCGACCCCGAACACGCCCAGATCATGTCCTTCTGTCAACATCCCAAGTCCGTCGCCGAGATCTCAGCCGAGGTGCACCTGCCGTTGAGCGTCGTAAAGATTCTTATCGGTGACCTGATCGAACGACGTCTGGTCACCTTCCGTTCAGCGGTAACTCCTGATCTTCAGGTTCTCCAGGCGGTGATCAATGGTATACGTCAGCTCTGAGCCCGGGTCTCCCGTCCCCGACCTGCAGGTGACGGCGGTCAAGATGTTGGTGGCCGGCGGCTTCGGTGTCGGGAAGACCACACTCGTCGGGTCGGTGAGCGAGATTCCGCCGCTCCGGACCGAGGAGCTCCTCACCGAGCTCAGCCGGGACGTCGACAGTCTCGCCGGTGTCGAGGCGAAGACGACCACGACGGTCGCCCTCGACTTCGGCCGGATCACGATCAGCCCTCAACTCGTGCTGTACCTCTTCGGCACACCCGGCCAGGACCGTTTCTGGTTCATGTGGAACGAGCTGTCGGCGGGTGCCCTCGGCGCCGTCGTCCTCGCGGACACCCGGCGTCTGGACACCTGCTTCCCCGCCGTCGACTTCTTCGAGCGGCGGGGCATCCCGTTCGTCATCGGGGTGAACTGTTTCGACGGGTCGCAGCAGTACGACATCGACGAGGTCCGGGAGGCCCTGGACGTCGAGGGTGTCCCGGTGGTGCTCTGCGACGCCAGGCTCCGGGAGTCGTGCAAGCAGGTCCTGATCGCGCTGACCGAGCATGTGATCAAACTGGCGGTCCGCCGTCAGCAGAGCAGCGCGTCCTCGTGATCTGACGGCGGGCCGCTCCGGCGGTCCGAGGGGTCCGGCACCCGGTGGGCGATCCGCGCCCGCCGGGTGCCGCCCGCCGGGTGCCGGGCCGTCACCGCAGACGGGCGCGCACCTCCAGTTCGTCCCCGGTCAGGTGGACCACGGCCGTGAGGCCTTCGGACCAGGCAGCCGCCACCACTCGCTGGACCAGGGCTCCGGCGGCCAGCAGCGTTCCGGGACCCGTCACGTTCGTGAGCGCCGTCGCGGGTCGCGTCGTCAGCGGCGTCAGGGAGATCACCGCGACGGCCCCGCCGTCCGGGGTCCCGCAGACCGTGGCATCCGGAACGCCGGGGTACGCCTCACCCCACGGGCCGGGCGCGGCGGCCGCGACGTCGAGGGCGCGCCGCAGCCGGGGGACGACGCCGTCCGGGACGAGCGGCGCGGGCGGGATCCCGGGCGTTCCCGGTGGCACGCCCAGGGCGCTGCGCACCGCTTCGACGTGTCCGAGGGCGAACCAGTCCGTGGCCACCGGGCGCAGGAGGCTGCGGGCCCCCGGCCCGTCGTCCGGGAGGACCAGTGTCCGCAGGCCCCGGACGACGGCGACCGGCACCCCGTGGAGCTTCCCCTTGACCAGGTCGGCCGCGGAGGCCAGCTCGTCCGCCAGGGCACGGACCGTCACCTCCAGCGGGGTGCCGAAGACGTCCGTCGCTCCCCGGAGGTCGTCGACGGGCCTGACCCCGGCCACCCCTAGCGCGAAGTCGACCTGGCCGTCCCGCCAGGCCCGGCCTCCGGTGTCGGACACGACGACGCCGACCTCGGCCCCCGAGGCCGCGACGAGACCCCGGCGGAGCGCCGAGGCCGAGGCGTCGGGGTCCTCCGGGAGCAGCAGCACGGTCCCCGGCTCGACGTTCGAGGCGTCGACTCCGGCAGCCGCCGTCACCGGGCCCGACCTCGACCGCACGATCCGGGTGACACCCCGCTCACCTCGCCGCTCGGCGACGACGTGCACGGTCTCGGCGTCGACGGCGGCGTCCCGGCTCCCGGCGTGACGGCGCCGTCCCTCCGCCTTCGACACGATCTTGCTTGACACGACGACGACATCACCGTCCCGGAGCGGGAGGGCCAGTTCGCCGAGGGCCGTGACGATCAGGTCGGCGAGGTCGTCGCCCTCCACCACCTCCTTGAGGCCGGGCACTCCGATGATCTCGACGCGCGGCACGGCCGTGATCCCGTCAGCCATGAGCCGCCTGCCGGATCCCGGCGGCGAGGTCGAGGGCCGCGCCGGCGATGGCGGCGCTCGCGTCGAGATCGGTCATGAGCAGCGGCCGGGACCGGACGACCGGTACCCGTTCCGGTGGGCTCACCTCTCCGGCGTCCGCCTCGTCCACCAGCCATCCGGAGAGGAAGTCCGCGTAGAGGGCGGCGACGGCGGACGCCGAGGTCTCGACCCCGATCGCCGTCAGGCAGGCGTCCGCCATCCCCCGGACGGGAGCGCCCGCGATGATCGGGGAGACACCGATGACCGGCGCGGCGGTGTTCCGCAGGGCGTCCCGGACCCCCGGGACGCCGAGGATCGTGCCGATCGAGACGACGGGGTTGCTCGGAGGCAGCAGGACGACGTCGGCCTCCCGGATCGCCTCCAGCACCCCGGGCGCCGGCCTGGCAGCCTCGATGCCCACGGCAAGGATCTGACGGGCCGGGACCGAGGCGTGGAGGCGGGTCCACCACTCCTGGAAGTGGACGGCGCGGGTCGGGATCGGCCCGTCCCCGGGAACCTGCCCGTCCGCCGGGTCGTCGACGACGACATGCGTCTCGACCCGGTCGTCGCTCATCGGCAGCAGCCGGACCCCGGGACGCCACCGCTCGCACAGCGTCGCGGTCGCCTCGCTCAGGGTCATCCCCTCGCCGAGGAGGCGGGTGCGGACGATGTGGGTCGCGAGGTCCCGGTCCCCGAGGGTGAACCAGCCCGGGCCGGAGCCGTAAGCGGCGAGTTCCCCGGCGACGGTGAATTCTTCATCCTCGCGTCCCCATCCCTGGTCGTTATGAATTCCGCCCCCCAGGGTGTACATAACCGTGTCGAGATCAGGGCAGACCCGAAGGCCGTGAAGGGTGATGTCATCGGCCGTATTACCGATGACGGTGACATCGGAGGGGAGTTCTCGGGCATTCAGATGATGGAGCAGTCCGCGCAGGAAGCGCGCGCCTCCGATGCCGCCGGCCAGAGCAGTGATGCGCATGGTGGTCCATCCTGGCATCGGATGACGATCATGTCCCGCCCGCCCCGGGGCGAGGCGTCCCGGTGGCGTCTGGTTTCGTGGCAGGTCAGCATGGTGTTGGTCGGCCCCGGCCGGGTCTGTCGGCCTCATGGTGACGGATTGGCAGGTGGATCCACGGATGGGGGAGCATGACGACAGAGGGTTGTGAGGCGGTCATCGAGTGCTCCTGTCACTCATTGGAGTTAGGTGTTAACAGATTGTGCGTAACCTGTGGACGACCGCACGTACTCTGTGGATGGGTTGTGAATGACTGTGGACGACTCGCCGAACGTCGCTGGGAGGGCTCGTCCGTTCGGTCGGATACCACCCCTTGGCTTGACGTTCTGTGCGCGACACGCTTCTAATTCCATTACTGTTTCTCTGTGCGGGCACCAAGCGTGCCCAATCAATCACATAGAGTGATTTGATCATCGAAAGGTGGGGGGGACCCCATCCGGGGCCGGGTCGAGGAGGGCGCCAGGTGCATGAGCCCGTGGCGGTTGTGGTGCAGAATCCTGTGATCGTGCAGGACGACGCCGATGAGGTGACGAACGAGCTCCAGTGGCAGGAGCGGGCACTATGTGCTCAAACTGACCCGGAGGCCTTTTTTCCGGAGAAGGGCGGATCGACGCGGGAGGCAAAACGTGTTTGTCTCACCTGTGACGTCCGGGTTGAATGTCTTGATTATGCCCTTGCTCATGATGAGCGCTTCGGTATTTGGGGTGGTCTTTCGGAGAGGGAACGGCGTCGCGTCAAGAAACGAGCCGTCTGATCCGGTATCCCTGAGGTCGTGACCGTTGATCTCGGGGCGACCCCAGCCATCGCCGCAGCCACTGATCCGTCGGTCCCACGGGTCGGCGGCTGCGGCGATGTCGTTCCCGAACAGCTCCACCCCGACGACGGGGGTGTCCTCCGCTCCCGCGCGACGACCGGCACTTCGTCCGTCACGGGCCCGGTCCTCGCCGTGCTGGTCGCCCGGGACGGCGAGGCCTTCCTGCCACGGGCGCTGGAGGCCCTCGCAGCCCAGACCCGGTGGCCCGACGCGGTCGTCGCGGTGGACGCCGGGTCCCGTGACTCCTCCGCGTCGCTCCTTCGCCAGGCCGTGCCCGTCGTCCTCCGGTTGCCGCGCTCGGCCTCGTTCGGGGACGCCGTCGACGCGGCCCTCGCCGTCCGGAACGCTCCCCACCCGACGCCGGGTGAACCCCGCCAGGACGATCCCGGCCCCGGGGAACCCGGTGATCAGGCTGATCCGGAGGCCGGGTGGATCTGGCTGCTGCACGACGACTGCGCCCCCGCGCCGGACGCTCTCGAACGTCTTCTCGTCGCCGTCGAGACGTCGCCGTCGGTCGCGGTCGCCGGGTGCAAGCATCTCGACTGGGACGACGACCAGCGCCTTCTGGACGTCGGCCTCACCACGACCCGGTCCGGTACCCGGGCGTCGATCGCCGGCCGGTTCGAGGTCGACCAGGGGCAGTACGACGGGCGCAGCGACGTTCTCGCGGTGGGTACCGCGGGCATGCTCGTGCGGCAGGACCTCTGGCGGCGGCTGGGCGGCCCCGACCCCGGGCTGGCCCATGCCCGTGACGACCTCGATCTGTGCCGCCGCGCCCATCTCGCCGGGAGCCGCGTCGTCGTCGTCCCGGGAGCCGAAGTCGCCCACGCCGCCGCCTGGCCGGCCGGGCGCCGGCCCCTGACGCCCTCGTGGTGGCTCGCCGACCGCCGCGACGCCTTGCACCAGCGGTTCGCCGCGACCCCCTGGCCGCTGCTCCCGCTCCTCGTCGTGTGGACGGCGCTCGCCGCCTGGCCGCGCGCCGTGTTCCGGCTCGCGTCGCTCCGCCCGCGCCGGGCGCTCGACGAACTCCTCGCCCCGCCGCTCGTGTGGGCGCG
>JAUPKQ010000209.1 GCA_030837345.1 Actinomycetota bacterium
GGATGAAGTACTTCTCGGCGATCGTCCACGTCTTGTTGTACGGGGCCCAGTCACCGCTGATGCGCCCGTAGGTCGCCTCGGTCCACATCAGGTAGCTCATGGCCTCGGACGTCGTCTCGTGCCCGTGGTCGGGAGCCTCGACCATCAGCGTCTCGATCGAGTGGTAGGGCACACCGTCAGGGCTGAAGTACCCGTTGGCCGGGTCCTTCAGCTTGTTGTACATGGTCAGGAACCGCTGGTCGTAGTCGCTCGTGCCCTCGGCCAGCTCGGTCACCGTCACGGTCGCCGCGGCGAATCCGGTGCCGGATGACGTGAAGGTCGCCGAGCTCGGCGTGCCGTTCGCCCCGGACGCGATCGTCACCTTCTGTGGCGTCGACCAGTTGGCCGGCGTGAAGGTGAGTGACCCGCCCGCGCTGACGGTCAGGTTCGTCGTACCGGTGGTCCTGGCCGTCGTCACGGTGACGTTGGACGTCGGTGCCGACGACAGTGCGACCGTGAAGTCGGCCGTCTTGCCCAGAGCGACGCTCAGGGTCGGCGGGCTGACCTTCACCGTCGGTCCGCTGGTCACCTGGATACCGACTGGGGACGACGAGGCGGTGCCGCCGCGGTCGTCGATCGCCTTGGCCGTGATCGAGTACGAGCCCGCCGGAACGTCGCTCCACGTCGCGGTGTACGGGCTGGTCGTGTCGCTGCCGATCAGCTCGGTGTCCGAGTAGAACTCGACCTTGGCGACGGTGCCGTCGGAGTCGCTCGCGGTGGCGGCCAGGGGCACCGTCCCGGGAGCGTCGTACGTCGCACCGGCGGTCGGCGAGGTGAGCTTGACCGTCGGAACCTTGTTGTCGGAGGGCCCGCCGTCGCAGGGGGTCCCGTTCAGGGTGAAGCTCGTGGGGACCGAGTTGGAGCCGGTCCACGTCCCGAGGAACCCGAAACTGGCGGTCCCGCCGCTCGGGATCGCGCCGTTGTACTCCAGGTTCTTGACCTGGATGCTCGTTCCGCTCTGGGAGAAGGTTCCTCCCCACCCCTGGTTGATCTTCTGCCCGTTGGCGAAGGACCAGCCCACCGTCCAGCTGCTGACGGCGTCGCCGCTGTTGGTGAGCTTCACACCGCCCTGGAACCCGCCCTGCCAGCTACCGTCGATCGAGTACTTGACGGAACACTGCACCGCAGCGTGTGCTGGGGGCAACGTCACAGCGGCGGCGCCTCCGAGCGTGAGGGCGGAGACCGCGGCAAGTCCCACCGTTCTTCGGAACCGAAGTGGCCGAAGCCCTGGGGATGAATGTTTTCTCATGCGTGATCATCCTTCACATGGTGACGTGGGCCACCCGTCCGGGCGGCCGTGACACGGCTGACCGGTGGCGCGTGGGAGCGCTCCCAGCAGCACTCGTACGGTAAGGAGGGGAAACTGGGGTGTAAAGCTTGCGTAATAGAGGTCGAAAGCTTTCCGGAATTTCCTGGACAGAGTTGGTGGACCGGTCGGCGAGGTGCTGACCGGTGGTTCGCCGAGCCGTGAGATCGAATCCGGGCAGAGGTTCGACGGGCTATCTCCTGACCTGCGGATCGACGCTTTTTGGATGGACTGGAAGCTTCGCTCAGGAGGTGTTCCCGGCTCGTCCTGACTGTCGTTCTACCGGGCGATGAGGTTGCTCGCTCCACGTGACCTCGCGGTGTGATGCTTGAAACTCTTCCACTTCCACGGACGTCGTGCCAGGACGGAGCCGCAGGTGAGAAGGGTAAAGAACCGCTGGTGGAAGGGGGATGCGTGATCGTCGCATCGGCCGGGCGCCGACCGTGACCCGGATCGGTGAATGAATTTCAGCGAGCCCGGCCCAAGGATTCACGGGGCAACTTGCCGGGTGGCGGAGCCGATACGGGGTCTGTGCTGCACGTCAGTGCGTCTTTCGTGATCGAATCTCGATTACCTCGCCCGACGGACCAGGTAGGGGGTCGTTGACACCGCCGATCCACAGTCGCAATCTCATCGCAACGTTTACGTGATGTGGAGAGAGATCGCGGGCCCGGCCCGGCGTTCGGGATCTGACCGCCACGTCGCGACTGAGCGTTGACGAGGGTGGTGGGCCAGGCTGGAATTCAGGTGTTCTTCCGGCCGCCGGTGCGTCGCCCGTCCGCCGACGGTGTTGGCGGTGTCATGCATGCGAAGTGACCCGGGAGAGATCACATGAGAACAAAAGTACTGGGCCTGAGGCCCACGCGCCGAAATCGGGCGCTGGTCGTCACGGCCGGTATCGCGGGCTTGGTGGGTGGTGTGTTCGTGGCCCCCACCGCCTCGGCGGCGACGGGCTGCAACGTCGACTACAAGGCGAACTCGTGGGGCAGCGGCTTCACCGCCGAGGTCAAGGTGACGAACCTGGGCGACGCCGTCAGCAGCTGGAAGTTGCAGTTCGACTTCCCGGGCAACCAGAAGGTCACCTCCGCCTGGAGCGGCAGCGCCACGCAGTCCGGCAGCCGCGTCACGATCTCCAACACGGCGTGGAACGGCGCGCTGGGGACGAACGGCACGGCGACCCCCGGTTTCCAGGCGACGTACTCGGGGTCGAACGACGCTCCGACGAACTTCACCCTCAACGGTGTCGCCTGTAACGGCGGGACGCCGGACCCGACTCCGACCGACCCGACCGACCCGACCGACCCGTCGACTCCCGACCCGACGGGCCCGACGACTCCGGACACACCCGGTACCCACGTCGACAATCCGTTCTCGGGCGCCAAGGCGTACGTCAACCCCGACTGGTCGGCGAAGGCCGCCGCGGAGCCGGGGGGCTCCAAGGTCTCGAACCAGCCGACCGCCGTCTGGCTCGACACCATCGAGGCGATCGACGCCCCCGAGGGCTCCGGCTACACGACCGGCCTGCGCAAGCACCTGGACAACGCGATCTCGCAGGGCGCCAACCTCGCGACCTTCGTGATCTACAACCTGCCGGGGCGTGACTGCGCGGCTCTCGCGTCGAACGGCCAGCTCGGACCGGATGAGATCGACCGGTACAAGACCGAGTACATCGACCCGATCGCGACGATCCAGAACGACTCGAAGTACCGGTCGATCCGGATCGTCAACATCGTCGAGATCGACTCGCTGCCCAACCTGGTCACCAACGCCGGGAGCGAAGCGGGCGCGACCGACGCCTGCAAGGTGATGAAGTCGAACGGCAACTACGAGAAGGGCATCTCCTACGCCCTCAGCAAGCTGCACGCCGCTGGCAGCAACATCTACAACTACGTCGACGCGGCGCACCACGGCTGGATCGGCTGGGACAGCAACTTCGCTCCCACCGCGGACATCTTCGCCAAGGTCGCCAAGTCGGCGACCGGTGGCGTGGCGACCGTCGACGGCTTCATCACGAACACGGCGAACTACTCGGCGCTGACCGAGCCGTTCGTGAAGATCGACGCCACGGTGAACGGCCAGCAGGTCCGTCAGTCGAAGTGGGTGGACTGGAACCAGTACACCGACGAGCTGACCTTCGCCCAGGCCTTCCGCCAGAAGCTCGTCTCGTCCGGTTTCGACTCGAAGATCGGCATGCTGATCGACACCAGCCGTAACGGTTGGGGCGGCTCGAAGCGGCCGACCAAGGCGAGCTCCTCGACCACCCTCGACACCTGGGTGAACGACTCCCGCATCGACCGCCGGATCCACGCCGGCAACTGGTGCAACCAGTCCGGTGCCGGCCTCGGCGAGCGCCCGAAGGCCGCGCCCGCCACGGGTATCGACGCCTACCTGTGGGTCAAGCCTCCGGGCGAGTCCGACGGCTCCAGCAGCCTGATCCCCACCGGTCCGGACAACCCCGGTGGCAAGGGCTTCGACGAGATGTGCGACCCGAGCTACAAGGGCAACGGGCGCAACGGCAACAGCTCCAGCGGCGCCCTGGCGGACTCCCCGGTCTCCGGCGCCTGGTTCTCCGCCCAGTTCCGGGAGCTCGTGGCGAACGCCTACCCGGCACTGTGATCCGTCCCGAGGTCATCCGTTGAGCTGATGCCCTCACCGAAGGCCCCGCCCCCGGCAGATCGCCGGGGGCGGGGCCTTCGTGCCGTGTCCCTGCCGTGTCCCTGACGGATCCCCGGCGGATCCCCGACGCGTCGTGCGGGGGCACGGCCTTCGCGCCGTACCCCCGCAGTGGTCTCGTCAGGCGGAGGCCCGCTCGATCACGGTGGTCGCCAGGATCTGGTCGGGGGCCGGTGGGGAGCCGGTGAGCACCTGTTCGAACAGCAGCTTCGCGGCGAGGGCACCGAGCTCCTCCACTGGCTGGCGCACCGTCGTCAGGGGCGGGTCGGAGAACGCGGCCTGCGGGACGTCGTCGAATCCCACGACGGCGACGTCGTCGGGGATGCTCCGGCCCGCGCGGCGCAGGACGGACATCGCGCCGAACGCCATCGGGTCGGAGGCGACGAAGACGCCGTCGAGGGCGGGGGTGCGTTCGAGCAGCAACCTCATCGCGTGCCCTCCGCCCCGGGGGGTGAAGTCGCCGGGCACGACATGGGGCTGGCGGCCCATCGCGGACACGGCGTCCAGATAGCCGTTGAGGCGGTCCCGGGCCGCCGGCAAGGCGACCGGTCCCGCGATGTGCGCGACCGTCGAACGGGTCCGCAGGAGCAGAGACACCGCCCGCCGGGCGCCGTCGCGGTTGTCGACGTCCACGTAAGGGACCTCCATGCCCTCACCTGGACGCCCGGCACATCGGACCGGGAGCCGGGCGGCGGCGAGGGTGAGGGCCAGCGGATGCTTGCCCCGGACCGAGGCGAGCAGGACCCCGCCCGAACCGCCGCCGAGCAGATGGTTCTCGGTGACGGCGAGGGCCGGGCTGGCGGCGGACATCAGTGGCAGGGCGCCTCCGTGCTTGGCGAGGAACCGTTCGGCTCCGCCGATCAACCGGACGAAGAACGGGTCGTTGAGGAACCGGATCGTGGGCTCGCAGATCACCGCCGTGATGATCGGTGCGTGCCGGTTGTCACCTGGACGGGAACCCCGCGGCAGGTAACCGACCCGGGAGATCGCCGCGTGGACCTGACGGCGGGTGGCAGCGGCCACAGGGGCCGATCCAGTGAGGACGCGGGAGACCGTCGCCGGGGATACCCCGGCTTCGGCTGCCACCTCGATCATGGTCGGGTGCCTCGTCATCGTCGACTCCCTCACAGCGTTGCGCAGATATGAGCGAGATGAAGTCGTTTCATGGCCGTTGAAAAGTTGCTCGTAGGCTGGTGTTGATGTCTGAAAAAGTGTGATGTGTGTGGGGCCGGAAGCCTCTTGCGCCCGAGGGTTTCCCTTGTCTTTGCAGGTGAACGGCATGATGACCACGCTTCGGTCTCAAGCGCGCGCCGAAACGGCCGACCTTGGAAGGAACGGCAGGGAACCTCCGCCGTCCGGCCCCGGTTGTAGAGGAGGCGCGGGAGCGTGACCGACCGCTTCGGCCAGCCCCCCACGATCGGTGTGCTCTCCACCTCGTTCGGCGGGCTGTACTTCGGCCAGATCATGGCCGGGATCGCTGCGGCGACAGCCTCCGCCGGAGGCCGCCTCCTGGCCGTCCAGACCTTTGAGGCGGGGACGTACTCGCGTGACCTCTCCGAACCGCCGTCCTTCCGGCCGCGCGTCGCGTGGGACCACATCTCGGCGTTCGCCGTCATCCTCAACGGCGTCGACCAGGTCTATCTGGAGGCCGTCCGGGCCGCGGGCAAGCCCGTCGTGGTGATCAGCGACACGATCCCGGGGTTCTCGTGTCCGGTCGTCCTGCCGGACAACCGCACGGGGATCGAACAGGCCGTCGACCATCTCGTGAAGCACGGACACAGCAAGATCGCCTTTGCCGGGTTCCCCGTGACGACGGATCTCCGTGAACGTTTCGACACCTACCGGGACACCCTGCTCAAGCACGGCATCACCCCCGACCCGGCTCTCTTCTACAACACCCAGAACAACCAGGAGAGCGGCGGGGAGGACGCCGCCGAAGCGATGATCGCCGCGGGACTGCCCTCGACCGCCGTGATCGCGGGCAACGACCTCAACGCGGTCGGCATCATGCGGGTCCTCCAGGCCGCAGGCTACGAGCTGCCGCGCGACCAGGCCGTCGTCGGGTTCGACGACGTCGAGAAGGGCGTCTACCTGTCGCCGAGCCTCTCCAGCGTCCGCCAGGAGCTGGAGGTCGTCGGAGCGACGGCGACCGGGCTCCTCCTGCGCCTGCTCGACGGCGACGACGTCCCGGACGGCTACTACCCGATGCCCACGGTGTTCGTCCCCCGCGAGTCCTGCGGGTGCCCGAGCACCCTCACCCTCGGCGACAGCCACCTGGGATCCCACGAGATCCGCGACTGTGAGAGCCTGGCCGCCCGGCTGTCCCGAGTCATGATCGACGGTGGGCCGGGGATCGCCCCCGCGACGCCGGATCCCTCGGGCGACCGGAGGTTACGGGTGGCCGAGGGCGCCGGGTTGATCTGTGACGTCCTGCACGCCGCGGCCGCGGGTGTCCCCGGCCCGGACGACGCCCGGGTGCGTGCCGGGCTGACGGAACTCCAACGCCGCTCACCGGGCTCGGAGAGACTCGTCCAGATCATGCGGGACGTGCGCGGGTACGCGCGGCATCTCGCGTCGACCCTTCCGGACGACGACGAGCCCGCCCGGGAACGCGTCGAGGACGCCCTCCAGGAAATCGTCCTGGCGCTCTCCCTGACCCAGACCCGGCTCCGGGACTCGGACAACGCCCGCTTCGAGGCGACCTTCAACTCCCAGCACACCGTGAGCATGCAGTTGCTGCGCAGCGCCCACGAGAAGGACCCGCGCGAACTCGCCTGGCTGGATCGCACCCCCGCGCGGGCCGCCGTCGTCGGGCTCTGGGCCGACGACCCGTCCGGGGAACCGGGGGACAGGGCCCTCCGGATCGCCGGACGCTTCCCGGCGGACCGGCCGGGGGCGGACCCCCGGCACCCCGGCGGCGGCACGGCGACGACGGAACCGATCCGGGTGGAGGCGTTCCCCCCGACGGACCTCGTCGACCTCGCCGACCTCGCCGCCGACGAGATGGTCTTCGTCGCCCCGATGCGGGTCAACGCCAGCGACTGGGGGTTCCTCGCCGTGGTCGGGCCCGTCGAGTCCCGCCTGATCACCGGACGGGAGATCATGAACCAGTGGGCGGCGTTGCTGACGATCGCCCTGGACCACGGCGCCGTCCTCGAGTCCCTGCGTGCCCAGGAGGAACTGCTGCGCCGGGCCGCCCTCTACGACGGACTGACCGGGCTCCCCAACCGCGGCCTGTTCTTCGACCGGCTCCAGCACGCGATCGACCGGACCCGGCGCCGGGCCGACTGCCGGTTCGGTGTCTTCCTCCTCGACCTCGACGGGTTCAAGGTCGTGAACGACAGCCTCGGGCACCTCGCCGGTGACCAGCTCCTCGTCGAGGCGGCCGCGAGGATCTCCAGCACGCTCCGCACGAACGACGTCGCCGCCAGGATCGGTGGGGACGAGTTCGCCGTCCTCCTCGACGACGTGGCGGACACCGAGGCGGCGGTCGTGGTCGCCGAACGCCTCCGCGCGGCCCTCGGGGAACCCTGCGTCATCGACGGCCAGGACATCGTCGTCTCCGCGAGCATCGGCATCGCCCTGAGCAGCGAGCGCTACGAGGAACCGCAGGACGTGATCCGGGACGCCGACATCGCCATGTACTCGGCCAAGGTCCGCGAGAAGGGCACCCACGCCGTCTTCGACGTCGGCATGCGCTCGCAGGCCGTCGACCGGCTCCGGATCGAGGGCGACCTGAGCCACGCGATCGAACGGAACCAGCTGGAGCTCCACTACCTGCCCGTCGTCGAGCTGCACTCCGGACGCGTCACGGCCTTCGAGGCCCTGATCCGGTGGCGTGATCCCGAGCGGGGACTCGTCATGCCCCTGGACTTCCTGCCGATCGCCGAGGAGTGCGGTCTTGTCCTGCCGATCGGCCGGTGGGTGATCGGCGAGGCCTGCCGGCGGCTCCAGGAGTGGCGTGAGGCCGGATGGGCCGCGGACGTCGGGATGAGCGTCAATGTCTGGGGCCGCGAGTTCTGGCACGGCCACCTGGCCGAGACCCTCCGGTCTGGTGCGGAGGAACGCGGTCTGCGCCCCGGAGACCTGACCGTCGAGATCACCGAGAGCGTGCTGACGCGCGATGTCCAACAGGCCCGGCGTCTGCTGGACGAGCTCCACGACCTCGGCGTCGGGCTCCACGTCGACGACTTCGGGACGGGCTACTCCTCGCTGGAGGCCCTCCACCACCTGCCGATCGACGCCCTCAAGATCGACCAGTCGTTCGTCACCCCGCTCGGGGAGGACCAGCACAGCGACGAGGTGATCCGGACCATCGTCGCGATGGGGGCGAGCCTCGGGCTGGATCTCGTGGCGGAGGGCATCGAGACCGCCGGGCAGCGGGACCGGCTCCGGGCGCTGGGGTGCCGCTACGGCCAGGGGTTCTGGTTCACCCGGCCCCTGGCGCCGGACGACGTGGCGGCCTTCGTCGCGCGCCAGCGGGGCGGCCCCGGTGCCGGGCCGTCCGCGCCGGGAACGGTCAGGGGGCCGGCTTGACGGCGATGCCCGACAGCAGACGCGCCGAGGAGCTGCGGTAACAGTCCTCCAGCCCGGGTTCGAGCAGGTCGAGGCCCTCGAAGAGCTCCTCGATCTGGGCCCGGGTGCGGCCGACCGGCGGGGTCGCCGTCCGGGAGTACGCGGCGCGGACGACGGGAGAGACGTGAGCCTCGACCCCGTCCCGGCACCCGACGCTCATCGCGACCATGCTGCCCGGGGCGAGTGCCTGCAGGTACCGGTTCATGATCACGGGGCCCTGGCGGACGTCGATGAAGTGGAACACCGCGATCATGATCAGGCCGATCGGCCGGGCGAAGTCCAGGGAGCGCCGGAGAGCGGAACGGGTGAGGAGCGTCCCGGGGTCGCGGATGTCGTGCTGGATCGCGTGGATGCCCTCCTCGGACGCGAGCAGGGCCTGGTCATGGGCGATCACGACCGGGTCGAGGTCGACGTAGACGACGGCGGCGTCCGGGATGACGGCGCGGGCGACCTCGTGGACGTTGGGGGAGGTGGGGATGCCCGTGCCGAGATCGAGGAACTGACGGATCCCCGCCCGTGCCAGCGTCCCGACCGCCTCCGCGAGGAACGCCCGGTTCGCTCGCGCCGCGTCCGCCGCGTCGGGAATCGCGGTGAGCAGCTGGGCGGCGGCCTCCCGGTCGACCTGGAAGTTGTCCTTGCCGCCGAGCAGGAAGTCGTAGATGCGGGCGGTGCTCGGAGCCGTCGAATCGACGACGGGCGGCACCCAGTCGACCGGATCCTCGGCGTCGTCCCGGTTCGTCGTTTCTACGCTGACCTGCTCCACATCGCCCAGTGTGCCCGAGCCTCCGTCACCGGGGCGATAGTTCGTCCGCTTTTCCACCGTCCTGGTGACGTAGCCGGTTGTCCGACCAGAGCAGCTGCCGCCAGACCGACGACGAGAGGCCGGGGACGCCGTCCGGGAACGTGACGTGGAACGTCGCGGACTCCCCGGGCAGCAGCGTGACGAGCTGCCCCTCGACGACGGCGTCGGGGTCCGCCAGCTCGGCGAGAAGGCTGAGGTCCCGGAGTACCACCCTCGCGGTGACGGTGAGCAGCACGTCCTGCGGGCCGGTGCTCCGGGCCTCGACGTCGGCGTCCTGGGGCCGGAGTTCGAGCTTGGGGTCGGGGACGAGCCATCGGACCGACCGGCGCCCCCCGGCGTCCGCGATCACGGCGTCCGCCTCGGCGCCGACGGCGGGGTCGACGTCCAGCACGACGCAGCCGTGCGGCGGCACCTCGACGTCCCGTTCGAGCAGGAGCGTGACGGCGTCACCGGTCAGGGTCTGGACGGTCACCCTCTCGGACCACACCGCCGAGGTGTCGTTGACGAGCGCGACGCCCGGCCCGGCGACCACCTTGACCAGGCGGGCGCCGAACGCCTCCCGGACGGCGTGCCAGGCGAGCTTGCGGCGGCCCCGGACGTCGATCACCGACCAGCTGACCGAGGGCCAGCAGTCATTGAGCTGCCACCAGATCGCTCCGCTGCAGTGGTCGTGGAGGCTCCGCAGGTGGCCCACGCCGGTGAGGACCGCCCGCGCCTGGAGGAGCTGGGTCGCGAAGTACCAGGCGACGCCGTCGGCCGGGGGCGCCGGCAGGTGCCGGTCGAGGCCGGCCGCGAGTTTGGCGTCGCCGTCGGTGGCCCGCTGGTGCCGGGTGAGGACGGGGCCGGCCGGGTCGATCGGTCCCCCGACGGCCTCCACGAGGGTGCCCCAGGACGCCGGTGCCTGGTACCCGAACTCAGAGACGAACCGTGGCCGCCAGGTCTCGTAGTCGGCGTAGTCGCGTTCGTTCCAGACGTCCCAGATGTGGGACATCCCGTGACCGGGGTCGTTCGGGTGGTGGCCGTCGGGGGAGAAGGGCGACCCGGGGACGTACGGCCGGGTGCCGTCGAGGTCCGCGACGATCGCGGGAAGGATCTCCCGGTAGTACGTCTGGCCCCACGGCCTCCCGGCGAGGGCTTCCTTCCACCCCCAGTCCTCGTGCCCCCACAGGTTCTCGTTGTTCCCGCACCAGAGCGCCAGACTCGCGCGGTGACGGAGGCGACGGACGTTGTCGGACGCCTCCGCCCGCACCTCCGCGACGGTCCCCGGGTCCTCGGGGTAGGCCGCGCACGCGAAGAGGAAATCCTGGAGGACGAGCAGCCCGAGGTCGTCGCAGGCGTCGTAGAAGGCGTCCGCCTCGAAGAGGCCCCCGCCCCACACCCGGACGGCGTTCGCGCCCGCCGCCACCGCCTCGGCGAGCCGCGCCCGGTACCGCTCCGGCGTCACCCGGGACGGGAAGGTGTCGTCGGGAATCCAGTCGAAGCCCCGGATCCAGACCCGGCGCCCGTTCACGTGCAGCTCGCACGAGGAGCCCGGCTCGTCGGGCTCCTGCACGAGGGACACCGAACGGAAACCGACGGTGAGGGACCGGCGGTCGAGGACGTCGTCCCCGGCGAGCAGCGTGACCGTCACGCCGTAGAGCGGCTGCGCCCCCTCCGTGCACGGCCACCACCTCCGGGCGTCCGGGACCTCCACCGTGCCGTGCGCCTGCCCGCCGGCCACGGGCAGAACCGCCGTCGCCACGGCCCGCCCGCCGTCGTCCACGACGACGCCGACATCCGACGCCCGCCCGTCGACGACGACGTCGACGCTCACCTCCGCCGGCGCGCAGGCTCGCGCGCGGACGTCGGTGAGCCGCGCTCCGGTCCACGTCAGCAGGCGCACCGGACGCCACAGCCCGACCGTCAGGGTCGCCGGTCCCCAGTCCCAGCCGAAGGAGCAGGCCATCTTGCGGACCTGGCTGAACGGACGCCAGTAGTCCTCCGGGCGGGGGAGGGGGTTCGCGGCCTCCCGCTCCATCGCGATCGGCAGCGCCGGCACGAGATCGACGACGATCTCGACCTGCCCGGCGGAGGCCAGGTCGGAGGCCAGGTCGGAGGCCAGGTCGGCGGTCACGTCCAGTTCGAAGGTGCGGAACATGTTGCCGGTCGTCAGGCGCCGCCGGCCGTTCACCGAGATCGTCGCGTACGTGTCGATCCCGGCGAACTCGAGGACCGCCCGCTCGAAGGGCCGTGCCGGACGCCGCACCGTGGTGCGGTAGCGCCACGGGGTCGCCGAGACCCAGAGCTGGTCGTCGGGGTCGCCCGCGACGGTGATGTCGGTCAGCAGGCCCGCGGCGATGAGATCGGTGTGGACGCATCCGGGGACCGCCGCCGGGAGCGGGGCCGGGACCACGGTGGAGCCGTGCCCACCGGTGGCCTCGACGGTCCAGTCGAGCAGGTGTTCCTCGTGCATGGTGGTCAACCCTTCCGTTCCGCGGAGCGGGCTCGGTCGTGGACCGCCGACTCGCTGACGAGGCGTTCTCCCGGCGCCGACCGTTACCAAACTGTGCATCGGAAGAACAATCGGATCTCTTGACTAACGTTCAGTGGCATCTTAACGTGACGGTCACTAACGCGCAATGGTGCCGCGATACGGACAGTGGCCACTAATCACCTCCTGTCGCCCTCAGGGAAACGGAAGGTGCCTTCATGCGAAACCGGCTGGCGGCTGTGGGAGTCGCGGTCGTGGCCAGCGTCGTCCTCGCAGCGTGCGGATCCGGCAACTCGTCCCCGGAGTCCGGCGGGGAGCCCTCGGGGACGATCACGGTTCTGACGCAACGTACGGACATCGTCGACTCGGTGTTCACCCGTTCGTACCTCCCGAAGTTCAAGCAGAAATACCCGAAGGTCGACGTGGTGACGGACCTGATGATCCTTCCTCGGATCTGTCACCTGAGTTCTCAATCACGCCCGGTGGACGGCGAGCCGACCTGATCAACAAGGGCGAACGATCCTCACGATCGCCGTGCTGGAGGAGGATGAGTCGCGGACCGCGAGGAATCAGCGTGTGCAATTACTGTCGAGATCGCGACAGTAATTGCACACGCTGATTCCTTCATGCCGGGATGGCGGGTCGGATACCCGGCATCGACGTAGGCGAGGTGCGCCTGGTGAGGGATCAAGGCACGCGGTCCGTTGATGATCACTTCGCGCCGGGTCCTGAACCGCAGGACCCGGCCACTTGGCCACTCACAGTCACCTGCCTTTGCGCGGAAAGGCTCAGCCGACGAGATGAGCAAGAAGTATCGCGTCACGAGGTCGGAGCAGGTCTACCAGGGCAGGGTCTACGGCCTGGCGATCACCGGGAACGCCCAGGGGATCCTCTACAACAAGTTGGTCTTCGCCGCGGCGGGAATCACCGCCCCACCCCGGACGCCGGACGAGTTCGTCGCCGCGCTCAGGGCCGTCAAGGCGAAGACCACGGCGATCCCGTTGTACACCAACTACTCCGCGGTCTGGCCGCTCAGCCAGCGGGAGTTCCACCGTGTCGTCAAGCGGCGGTCCCGCGGTTCTTCCCGTCCGGACGATCACACCTCGTGGCCCATCGGTCCCTCAGGAGGAAGAGCTCCAAGTGCGTAGTGATGGTGTTGATCCCGTGGAAGGTAAGTGTCGATATACGACACCTATCCTCCAACGGATCAACACCATCACCACGTGAACCGCTGTACGCCGAGTTCTTCTCGCGGCCGGAGCTGTTCCGGGTCTTCCTCGTCGTCTCCCTCGCTGGGACGATCGTCATCGGGACGATGGCCGCCTACGCGATCAACCGGTTCGGCTTCCGGGCGAAGAAGCTTGTGCTGTTCGCGTTCCTGCGGACCATCTCCCGGGCTCTGGACGAAGCGGCCCTGATCGACGGGGCCTCGTACTTCATGATCTACCGGAAGATCATTCTTCCGCTGTTGAAGCCCGCGACGGCGACGGTGGTCACCATCAAGTCGGTGGCGATCTACAACGGGTTCGCCAGCGGAGCCACGAAGTGGTTCCGCGACCGGTCGTGTCCCCGACGTGAACCGATCAGTATCGTGACCGGGAAAGAGCGGGACGCGGGATCCGCCCGACGGCGTGGCGGCGAACGAGGAGAGGGCCGGGGATTCGTGCGGGATCAGGGGAACGAGACACCGGGGTCAGGTGCCGGTGGCGGCCGGGTGACGCTGAGCGAGGTGGCCGGTCTCGCGGGCGTGTCGCGGGCGGCGGCGTCCCTCGCGCTGCGCGGGAAACCCGGTGTCGCCGACGGCACGCGCCAGCGGATCCTGGAGATCGCCGAGGAACTCGGCTACCGCGTGCGCCCGACGGCGGGGCAGGGTGTCACGGGAACGATCGGCCTGCTCGTCAAGGCGCGTCAGGCGGACGTCGGCAGCACCAACGCCTTCTACGCGCCCGTGATCGCCGGGATCAGCCGGGCCTGCGCCGACCAGGAGCTCGATCTTCGCCTCGACTCCCTCTCGGTCGACGAGCACTTCAACCCCGTCGAGGTCCCGAGGATGATCCAGGCCGCCGACATCGACGGATTGATCATCCTCGGAGCCTTCCTCTCCGCGCCGTCCGTCGCCCTTGTCGGGGCGCAGCCGGTCGTCCTGGTGGACGGCTATGCCGAGGGCGGAACGTGCTTACCGAGCGTTATCAGCGACAACACGGGCGGTGTCGCGAGCGCGACCCGCCACCTCATCGGGCTCGGCCACCGGCGCATCGCGATGGTGGGGACCATGCCGGACGCCTTCCCGTCGATCCTCGAGCGTCGCCGGGGCTACACCGTCGCCATGACCGAGGCGGGTCTCGACCCGTTCTACGTCGACGGGCCCCACGACGATCCCGCGCTGTGCGCCCAGCGGTTCTCCCGTGTCCTCGCGGACGATCCGCCGACGGCCGTCGTGGCGGCCAACGACGCCGTCGCGCTCACGCTGATGTCACACCTCGAACTCGACGTCCCCGACCGGATCTCCCTGGTCGGGTTCGACGACATCGAGGCCTCACGCCTCGTCCGGCCCGGGCTGACGACGGTCGGTGTGGACAAGGAGGCGATGGGACGCCTGGCGGTGTCGCTCGTCCGGCATCGGGTCGCCCACCCGGACGATCCGGTATTCACCGTGGTTCAGCAGGCACGGTTGATCCTCCGAGGTAGTGTGGCCCTGCCCCGATCATGATCGGGGCGAGTGGGTCGCGGCGTCGTAGAGAAGGCGTTTGGGGACACCGGCCTCCGTCGCGACGGCGGTGACGGCGATCTTCAGGCGTTCGCCGGTCGCCACCCGGCGGCGTACCTCGGCGACGAGGCCGGCGAGTTCGGCGGCGTCCGGGGGACCGGACCGGGGAGGGCGCCCGGCGATGACGAGCGTCACCTCGCCGAGGACCTCCTGGGCGGTCGCCCAGGAGAGGAGATCCGCGAGCGGCCGGCGGAGGACCTCCTCGTAGGTCTTGGTCAGCTCCCGGCAGCAGGCCCCGGGCCTGTCGCCGCCGAAGGCCTCGACGAGGTCGGCCAGCGTGGCGGCGAGCCGGTGCGGCGCCTCGAAGAAGATCATCGTTCGGGGCTCGTCGGCGAGGGACGCCAGGAGGCGACGGCGTTCCCCGGGTTTGCGGGGAGGGAAACCCTCGAAACAGAACCGGTCGGTCGCCAGGCCCGACAGCGCCAGCGCCGTCAGGACCGCCGACGGCCCGGGCACGACGGTCACCGGGATCCCGGCGTCCGCGGCGGCCCGGACGACGCGCAGCCCGGGGTCGGAGACGGACGGCATGCCGGCGTCCGTGACGACTGCGACGACGGCCCCGCCCGCGGCCGCCTCGACGAGTTCGGCGGCCCGGGCCGTCTCGTTGTGCTCGTGGTAGCTGACGACCCGGCCCGAGGTCGTGATCCCCAAGGCGGAGGTCAGACGCCGCAGGCGGCGGGTGTCCTCGGCTGCCACGACATCCGCCTCCGCGAGCAGCGACACCAGGCGCGGGGGCGCGTCGAGGGGGTCACCGATCGGGGTAGCGGCGAGGACGAGTCGCCCGGGGGGCGCCTGTGACGGCATCAGAACCAGCTCGGGAACCAGTCCCGAAGGTCCACGCCGGTCTGGGAGATGTTGCGACCGGTGTAGATCGGGAAGAAGAACCAGCAGGTGAGCACCGCGGTGAGGACGTAGGCGCCGAAGACCGCGCCTCCTCGTCGCCGGCGTGACTCCGAGGCTCCCGGCGGCCCGAGGACCAGCCCCAGGCAGTAGACCACGGCGAGCACGACCCACGGGACGAAGGCGATGGCGTAGAACTCGAAGATCGTCCGGTACTGGTAGAGGAACCAGGGGAGGTAGCCGCCGACCAGGCCCGACAGGATCGCCCCGGCCCTCCAGTCGCGGGCGAGCGCCCACCGGAAGAGGACCACCGCGAGACAGACCGTGCCCACCCACCAGATCGCCGGATTGCCCAGCGAGGTGGTCACCTGACGGCAGCTGTCGATGTGGCATCCGGCGTGCCCGGTGGTGTGGGTGTCGTAGAGGAAGAGGGTCGGCCGCCCGAGGACCATCCACGCCCAGGGATTCGACTGCCAGTCGTGGTCCTGGGTGAGGGCGTGGTGGAAGGTCCAGGCGTCCGAGTGGTACCAGAGCAGGCTGCGCAGGGAGCCGGGGACCCAGCCCCACCCGGGTTCGGCGACATGCGTGGCGGCCCACTGGCGGGCGTACCCGTCGGTGGAGAGGAACCAGCCGATCCACGTCGAGACGTAGACGGCCGGCAGGACGACGACCGTCATCAGGAAGGCGGGGAGGCCGTCGACGAGGACGGCGCCGGGGAACCAGAACCGGATGCCGTGGGCGCGGCGGCCCGCGACGTCCCACAGGACCGACATCAGGAGGAAGGCGGCGGCGAAGAAGAGCCCCGACCACTTGACGCCGGTGCACAGGGCGAGCGCGACGACACCGGCGATACGCCAGGGACGCAGCCCGAGCCAGGGGCCGAAGCGGGGCCGGGGATCACCGGGGGAGCGGCGGGCCGCCCAGGCGGCCAGGCGGGCGCGGGCGTGGTCGCGGTCGACCAGGAGGGCACCGAAGGCCGCCACGGCCCAGAACATCACGAAGATGTCCAGGATGCCGGTGCGGGAGTGGACGAGGTGCTGTCCGTCGAGCGCCAGCAGCCCGGCGGCCGTCGTGCCGAGCAGGGCCGAGCCGAACAGGCGGTAGGCGATGCGCCCGAGCATGAGGATGGAGAGGGTCCCGCACAGGGCGGCGGCGAACCTCCACCCGGTGCTGCTGGCCGGGCCGAACAGCCACTCCCCGCCCGCGATCATCCACTTGCCCACCGGAGGGTGAACGACACGGTCCGGGGCATTGCTCCAGATGTCGAGGTTGCCCTGCGTGAAGAGCTTGTCGGCCGCCTCATTGCGTTTGTTCGCGTCGGCGAGGATCGACTCCTTCAGGCCGACCTCGTAGCCGTACTTGAGGTAGGCGGCCGCTTCCTTGACGTAGTAAGTCTCGTCGAAGATCAGCCGATGGGGGTTGCCGAGACGCCGGAAGCGCATCCAGGCACCGACCAGGGTCACGAGGAGAGGGCCGGCCCAGCCCCAGAACCGCTCCGTGCGCGTGATCAGCATCAGGCGCGCCCACAGGGGGTCGCGCGTGGGGCCCTGGGCGTCTGTCAGCGGTATGGCGGCGTCCGTGACGGTCTGCGACACCCGCACAGCGTAGGCGACGGCGGGGACACGATCACCCCCACGGTCGGCGAGGCCCCTAGGATCGGGCCATGACGCATGTACTCTCCGCGGTGGCCTGGCCGTATGCCAACGGCCCCCGCCACATCGGCCACGTGGCCGGTTTCGGCGTGCCCTCCGATGTGTTCAGCCGGTACATGCGCATGGCGGGTCACGACGTCCTCATGGTGTCGGGGACCGACGAGCACGGGACGCCCATCCTGGTCGAGGCCGAGAAGGAAGGCGCGACCGCCCAGCAACTCGCCGACCGCTACAACCGCGTGATCGCGGAGGACCTCCACGGGCTCGGTCTCGCGTACGACCTCTTCACCCGGACGACGACCCGCAACCACTACGCGGTCGCGCAGGAGCTGTTCAAGGTCGTCCACCGCAACGGCTACATGATCGAGAAGACGACGACGGGCGCGATCTCCCCGTCGACGGGACGCACCCTGCCGGACCGCTACATCGAGGGCACCTGCCCGATCTGCGGGTACGACGGTGCCCGGGGCGACCAGTGTGACCAGTGCGGCAACCAGCTCGACCCGGTCGAGCTCAAGAACCCCCGCAGCCGGATCAACGGCGAGAAGCCGAAATTCGTGCAGACCCAGCACTTCTTCCTCGACCTGCCCGCCCTGGCCGACTCCCTGGGCGGCTGGCTCTCGACGCGGACGGACTGGCGTCCGAACGTCCTCAAGTTCTCGCGCAACCTGCTGGACGACGTCCGTCCCCGGGCGATGACCCGCGACATCGACTGGGGTATCCCGGTGCCGCTGCCCGGATGGCAGGAGAACCCCGCCAAGCGCCTGTACGTCTGGTTCGACGCCGTCATCGGCTACCTCTCGGCCTCCGTCGAGTGGGCTCGCCGCAGCGGGGACGACGACGCGTGGCGCGCGTGGTGGAACGACCCCGACGCCCTGTCGTACTACTTCATGGGCAAGGACAACATCACCTTCCACTCCCAGATCTGGCCCGCCGAGCTTCTCGCCTACGCCGGGAAGGGCGCCCGGGGCGGTGAGCCCGGGGACTTCGGGTTGCTCAACCTGCCGACTGAGGTCGTGTCGAGCGAGTTCCTGACCATGGAGGGCAAGCAGTTCTCCTCCTCTCGCGGGGTCGTGATCTACGTCCGTGACGTCCTGGCCCGCTACCAGCCGGACGCCCTCCGGTACTTCATCGCGGTCGCCGGGCCGGAGAACGCCGACACCGACTTCACCTGGTCGGAGTTCGTGCGCCGGACGAACGACGAGCTGGTCGCCGGGTGGGGCAACCTCGTCAACCGCACCGCCTCAATGATCAACAAGAACCTGGGGGAGATCCCCGCTCCCGGAGAGCTCACCCCGGCCGACCACGCCCTGCTGTCGTCCACCCGGGACGCCTTCGGGACGGTCGGTGGCCTCCTGGGCACCCACCGGCAGAAGGCCGGGATCAGTGAGGCGATGCGCGTCGTCGGGGAGGCGAACAAGTACCTCTCGGACCAGGCTCCCTGGAAGCTCAAGAACGCCGACCCCGAGCGCATGAAGACCGTGCTGCACGTCGCGGCGCAAGCCGTCTCCGACCTGGGGACGGTGCTCTCACCGTTCCTGCCTCACAGCGCCCAGGCCGTCCACGAGGCCTTCGGCGGTACGGGCACGGTCTCCCCGATGCCGGAGCTGCGCGAGGTCGACGACCTGGACGGCGGTCCCGGGTACCCGGTGCTCACCGGCGACTACCGGGTCGGCGAGAACGTCGCGGCCTGGGGGTCGGCGCCGATCGTCCCCGGGACGCCCGTCCCGCCCGCCGTCCCGATCTTCCGCAAACTCGACGACGCGGTCGTCGCGGAGGAGCTCGATCGGCTCCGCGGCGAATGAACACCCGGACGGACAGGCCACCGGCACCGGAACCACTTCCGGTGCCGGTGGTGGACAACCACACCCATCTCGACCTCACACGGGAGGGCGACGAGCCCTTCGCCCTCGCCGGGGCGCTGGCCGCCGCGGCGGCGGTCAACGTGACGCGGGCCATCCAGATCGGGTGCGACCTCGACTCGGCCCGCTGGACCGTGGGCGTCGTCGAGCGGTGTCCGGAACTGCTCGGCGGCGTCGCCCTGCACCCGGTCGAGGCCTCGCGGATCGCCGCCGCCCCCGCCGACCCGGTCCGGGGGGAGGCTGGCCTCGCCGAGGCCTTCGCCGAGATCACCCGGTTGGCCGAGCACCCGCGTGTCCGGGTGATCGGTGAGACCGGTCTCGACCACCACTGGATCCCCGGGGACGACGTCGCCGGGCGGGCCGCGCAGGAGCGGTCCTTCCGGTGGCACATCGCTCTCGCCAAGAGATCGATGAAGGTGTTGCAGATCCATGATCGGAACGCCCATGACGACGTCCTGCGCGTTCTGGCCGAGGAAGGTGCCCCGGAACGGACGGTCTTCCACTGCTTCTCCGGCGACGCGCGGATGGCTCGCTTCTGCGCGGACCAGGGGTGGTACCTCTCCTTCGCGGGGTCGTTGACGTTCAAGAACGCGGAGAACCTCCGCGAGGCCCTGCGGGTCGTCCCGCTGGACCAGGTGCTGGTGGAGACGGACGCGCCCTATCTCGCCCCGGCCCCTCACCGGGGGAGACCCAACGCCAGCTACCTCATCCCCCACACGGTGCGGTATCTCGCGGAGGTCCTCGGCCGGGATGTCGCCGAGGTGTGCGGGATCCTCGACCGGACGTCGGAGGATCTGTACGGCCCCTGGTGAGTGAATCGCTGACCGTTTAGTTGCGCATCGACTCTGTTGTCAGTGACCGCTATTGACGGTTGTCTGTTTCGGGTTCTAGCTTCGGCCGTGAGGGAGCGGTGTCCCCGGCCCGGACGACGTCAGGGCTGGCGGGTCGACCGGCGAGGCGGCGTACCTCCCCCTCCTGCCGCTTCGTCGGCGCTGGCGCCCCTGGCTGGGATTTCACCCGGCTGGGGGCGCTTCTCGTCACTTCAGGTATTCGCAGAGAAATGGACCGATCTATCGTTGGATTCTGTCATCAAACGGAATTGACGCCGTGTCCACCGATCTGGGGGAAATGGCACCCTCCGCTTGGGAAATGTGATCGAAGCCACTGGGGGTGTTGTGACAATTCGTTGAGCTGGGCTTTCTCGCTAGCCGGTCACATCTTGACGCGCCAGGGAAGACCCACCTGGGTGTTTGGAGGATTGGGCGGCGTGTCGTGA
>JAUPKQ010000210.1 GCA_030837345.1 Actinomycetota bacterium
ATCAGCCGACGGAACGAACCAGCAGCCGGTCCGCAGCCTCGATCAACGGGAGGAAGGTCCGCGGCAGATCCTGCCGACGGAGTAGTTCGAGTAGTCCCGCCAGGTGGCCCCCTCGAAGGATTCAATGGTTCCGAAGGTCAATCTCGCGGGTTTCAGCTCCCCATGTTTGTGGAACCACATCCATCGGCCAGAGATCGCAGCGACGGCAATGACGCCAGGGATCAGGGAGAACCAGTGCCAGGGGGATTTTCCATCCTTGAACCCCAGCGTTTCAGGAAAGAGAACCTTCGTCATCGCCACAATCAGGCAGACTGCCATGACAAAGAATGCCACGCGGATGGTGCGGGACAGGGCCCGGCGAACCGATCCTCCCCCCCCGGGTAGGAGACGTAGGCGAAGAAGGCGCTGGTCGCGAAGAGGATGATGCTGACGAGAGTCGGACGCATGTCGGAAGGGGGCTTCTTAATAGCGGATGCTACATCCCAGTGGGGCCCGACAGGGAAACCCACGATGAGAGCCACGAGCACCGTGCTGAGGAGAGCCGCACCGATGAGCCCCGCGAGCATCCCGTAGGGTTCGTTCACCACATCGATCTTCGCGGTCGTTTCGTGTTGTCTTGGGCCGTAGTGACCACGGGCGTGGAGCACGGAGGCGACCAGAGTGTCCTGTGTCGTCCTCTCACTCGAAGGCGACGGAGGCAGTTTGATCCTCGACAGCAGTACCCCGCTGGGTGCTTTGAACGACAGGTGGTAAGAGGCAACGGAGCCGATGTCGCCCAGTTCTACCTCGATGGGCAGGGACCGGAAGGACAGGCCGACCAGTGTCAGGTTCCAGCAGCGTTTCCACCAGCGTTTCAGGCGTGCCGAAAGGCCGTCGGGATTCGTCTCGTTGCTCTCGGAGTTACGCCCTTCACACAGTGGCCTCTCCAGCCTGGTCCGCCACTCGTAGTGGCACATGTATCCCAGGATGATCTCTTTTCCGGCCTCCTCCTTGTGGAGGGCGGCGAACTTGATCCAGTGGCAGAGAAACATGCGGACGAGGTGTTCCAGGCGCTCGTCGTCACCGCACTTCTCGTGGATCCGTTTCAGCTGGGACTCGTACTTTTCGGGATCGATCGAACCGTTCTGTGTCATTTATAGGTCGATCAGTTGTTCGAGCTCGGAATCCGTGATTATCACCGAGGACTTCTTCGCGGCGTAGTGAAGGATCTTGAGTGCTATTGTGTCCGACTTCTTGTGCTCCAGTGAGGGAAGCACGTCACCCTTACCGTCGACGATCTTCACCTGAAAGGCGAGGTGCGTGAATTTCTTGGCGATGGCCACCGGAACGAGGATCTGATCCTTCATCCCCTCCAGTCCGAGTTCGGACGCCAGGACACAGGGTGGGCAGCACTCGATCCGGATGTTCCTCGTCGAGATCGCTCCCTCGGTGAGGGTGAACGATTCGCTCAGCCGGCGCCGCCATCGGTTCGGCCGGTACATGGCCTCGGTGAGAGTGGCCAGAGACTGCTCCGGATGAGGCGCACGGCGGGCGAAAGGCTTCACCCAGGTTAACTCGATCTCAGACGAGAGGATCTTGAGGGTACTGAACAGGGGCCGTTGACCCCGAAGCGGTGGGGGCGTCAGGTCGCGGCGTGTGTCTCAGGGTCTCCTGCCGGGATGCCGATGAGGTGAGGGACGACTGTTCCCCGGGCGCCGGCTGGCGTCCTTCTCCGGCGGAGGAGCCCCATGTCGGCGCCAGTTGCGTTCCCGCTCAGGTATGTCCTGCCTACCACGGCCGTCACGTTGAATGCCACCTTGCGCCTCGCCGTGGTGGTGGATGAGCAGGGCGGGCACCTCGAACCCGAGGTCGCGGTGCGGTTGTCGGCGCCGTGGCACCAGAACCCGTTGACGAGTACCCGGCGCGTCCTGCCCGAGGAGATCAGTCCGCTTCGGGGCAGTCTGCCCGCCTATGCCGTTCCCGGCAGCCTGCGGAAGACCTTCGACCGTCAGCATCCCCGGACGGCGGCCCTGATCGCCGACCTCTCCGCGCGTGCCGAGCAGTACCTCGCCGGGCTGCGGATGGGGGAGGAGTGCGAGCAGGTGGTCATCTTCGGTCAGGCCCTGGAGATCGTGCACCGTGAGCTCGCGACCGCCGACCGTACCCGCCGGTCCTGGATCTCCCGGCAGGGTCGTGACATCCGTTCGGCCGAGTGCTACATCCTCGCCTCTGACGTCGTCACGCTGGAGGCGGCGAGCGACGTGCTCCCGGCGGACACCCCGGTCCCCGACGGTCGCCCCCAGGAGCTCGCCAACGAGTACGGGCTGCTCGTCGCCATCTGGAGTGAGCAGTCCGAGGCCCACGGCCACGGGTGTGAGGCGGCCGGTATCGGGGTGTACCGGAGGCTTCCCGGTGACCTGCCCGAACATCTCGCCCCGGCGGACTCCGAACGTCCCTGGGTGCGGGACGAGACCCTGTCCAGGCTGCGGTTCTCGGACGCGGGGGACCCGGTGGCCGACATTCCGCAGCAGCGCGGTTCCGGTGCCGAAGGGCAGTCGGCCTTCTCCCACACCGAGCAGACGCCGGAGAACAACCCGGCCCTGGAGGCGGCGGTCCGGGCTGCCCGGACCCAGCTCGAACTGCTCGACAGCTCCGACGAGTACAGCCGCCTCGCGTCGACCCAGTACCGGGACGCCGAGATCGCCGCGCTCCAGCACGAGATGCGGCTGGCCCACCTCCCGCGCCAGCGGCAGGGGGACTGAGCGGCAGGGGGACCCGAGCGGGCAGGTCCGAGCCGCCCGTCACGGTCAGCCTCGAAGGACGGTGACTCCCGCGGGTTCGCCGGGGCACATGGCGTCGTACTCGGCGTGGAGAGCGGCGAGGGCCTCACCGAGGAATCCCCGCCGGGCGACGAGGTAGTTGAGGAAGGCAGGGGTGTTGACCTCGCCCGTCAGGGGCACGCCCAGTTCGTCCGACGCCTTGCGGCGGAGGCGGCTGAGGATGCGCTCGTTCGGGTCCTTCCCGGCGAGCACCTGCCGGAGCAGCAGACGGGTCAGCCGTTCCCGGGCCATGGTGCGGGGCGGCAGACCGATCAGTTCCGGGTAGGCCCAGGCGGCGAGCAGACGCTGCTGGGCCCAGGTCCAGTTCATGGTCAGCGCGCGGTCCATCGTGCGGCCCATCATCTCCGCCCAGTCGCCGGAGGCCGAGGAGGCCGAGGATGCCGAAGAAGCCGTGGCGGGCGAGGGCAGGGGGCGAGGGATCGGCGGGATGTCGTCCGGGATCCAGGGGGCGAGGACGGTGAGCCGGTGCTCGACCGAGACGGGCCCGTCGTCCTCGTCGGACCGGGAGAAGACGGTCAGGATCAGGCGACGGCGGCGGACGGCGTAGGCCGGGCCGGTCGAGGCGAGTTCGTCCCGGGTCGCCGGTGCGGTGATGAGCACCGTCGACGAGCCGCTGGCGTGGTTGGTCACCCACCAGGTGTCCTCCTGATGGGTGAGGCGGACGGCGAGCCTCGGGACGGTCTCGTCCGCGCGACCGTTCTCCTCCACCAGGGGCAGGGCGGCGTCGACCCCGCTGGGGGCACGCCCCGCGCCGAGGGTCATCGTGGACGGCAGACGCCAGACGTGCGCCGGACGCAGCACCGAGGTGCGGGGATCAGTCCCCGGTCTGTCGGGAACCCGGGCGTAGGTGACCAAGAGCTGATGGGGTGAGGACGGGCGGTCACCTACCATGCGCTGGGCACGTTCCAGCAGGTCATGGGTGACGGTTGACAGGGCCACCAGTGGATTATGGCGATTATTGCCTCGATTGGTGGGCTTACCCACCGGCACCCGTGTCCGGCTTGGCGTCACCGCATGGGCGCGGCCACTATCTAGGCACCTCGGTGGGGCGGTCCGGACACGACAGGGGGGTGGTCGTGGCCGTACCGCGTTCGCGTCAGTTCAGCTCGGGGGGCTGAACCGGCCCGCCCACCGAGGGGGAGTCCCTGACTGCCCGGTGGTCCCATTGATCCGGGCCCGGGCACTCCGCTGGCCCCGGCACCTTGTCGAGGTGCCGATGCGGAGCCTCACCCGCCGTAATCACTCACACGCGGCGGGTGCAGGGGCTCCCGTCCCGCCAAGGCCTTCGAGCCCCGGGGGGAGGTCGCCGAGATGCAGCACCGTCAACAGCTGGGTCGGGCGCGTCAGCGCGACGTACAGGTCGTTCACTCCGCGCCGCGACTCCTTGACGATCTCCGCCGGATCGACGAGCACCACGCCGTCGAACTCCAGCCCCTTGACGTCGTCCACCGACATCACCTCGGCCTGACCGTCGTTCTCCGTCCCCCGCACCCGTGCCGCGAGGGCGTTCCCGACGTCCGCCCGGCGGGCGCGAGAGGTCACGACGACGAACCGGCCGCCGTCGAGAGTCCTCCTGCCCTCCTCGATCACCGAGAACGCGACCTCCGCGATCCCGGCGGCGTCCGTCCCCTCCAGCCGTACCGAGGACGGCGGCCAGTCCCCCTCCCGGGCCGACTGCGGGGCCTTGACCGGGATCCCGTGGGCGGCGAGAACCGCGACGGCGGGTTCCATGACGACGGCGGGCGTGCGGTAGTTGATCGTCAGCTCCTCGACACGCCAGCGGTCCCGGGCCTGGACGTCGAGCACGGACGCCCAGGAGGACGTCCCCGCCACGGAACCGGTCTGCGCGACGTCACCGACCACCGTAATCGAACGCGACGGCACCCGCCGGAACAGTAATCGCCACTGCATCGGCGACAGCTCCTGGGCCTCGTCGACGACGGCGTGCCCGAAGGCCCAGTCGCGGTCGTCGCGGGCACGTTCGGCGAGCGTGAGGGAAGGACCGCCGACGGTGAACCGGTCGGCGAGCATCTCCGGAGTCAGCAGCGAGTCGGTGTCCCCCGACTGCTCCAGGACCTTCCGCGCGAAGGACAGGGCCTCGGTCCGCTCGGCGCTCGCCCGCGCGGCGGCGGCCCGCGCGGCGATGCCGACCTCGACGGCAGGCCCGATGATCTCGGCGAGCTCGTCGAGGAGCGGAACGTCGGCGACCGTCCAGGCCGCGCCGGGACCCCGGTGGAGCACCCGCCGCTCGGAGGGCGTCAGCAGAGGGTCGGCGGCTTCGGCCAGACGGTCCGGGCGGGAGAAGATCTTGGAGAGCAGGCCGGACGGCGTCAGGGGCAGCCACAGCAGATTGATCTCCCGGCGGACGTCCCGGTGATCGCGCAGTTCGGCGACGAGCTCGGGCTTCTCCTCTGTCGGGTCGAGCGAGCGGGCCCTGGCGAGCTGGGCGGACAGGTCGTCGAGAAGGTGCTTGACGAACGTCGTCCGGGCCTCGTTGTGAGGACGGCCGGTCTGCCGGGCCCGGGCCCGGGCGTCCGCGACGACCCGTGGGCGAAGAGCGATCCCGTCCCCGTCCACGACGAGGCGCACCGGTTCCCGGAGAACCCTCTGCCGGGCGCGCACCGCCCGCCGCAACACCTGCGCCATCCGGAGGTCACCCTTGACCAGCGCCACCTCCGGCCGGTCCACGACGGTGGCGTTCACGCCGGGGTAGAGCTGCCCGGGGGTCATCAGGACGACGCCTGTCTCGCCGAGGCTCGGCAACACCTGTTCGATGTAGCGCAGGAACACCGGGCTCGGACCCACGACGAGAACCCCGCTCCGGGCGATCCGCTCGCGGTGGGTGTACAGCAGGTAGGCCGCCCGGTGCAGGGCGACGGCCGTCTTCCCCGTTCCGGGCCCGCCCTGGACGACGAGGACGCCGGGCAGCGGAGCCCTCACGACCCGGTCCTGCTCGGCCTGGAGCGTGGCGACGATGTCCCGCATCCGGCCGGTCCGGTGGGCCGTCAGGGCGGACACCAGCGCGCCCTCCCCGACGACCGTCGTCAGGCCCGCGGACTCCAGGGCACCGGCGTCCAGCAGTTCGTCGTCGATCGTCGTCACGCGACGGGCCTTGGTCGCGATGTGCCGCCGCCGCGCCACGCCGTCCGGGGCCGCCGCGGTCGCCTGGTAGAACGCCGACGCCGCCGGGGCACGCCAGTCGATCAAGAGCTGCCGTTGGGCGTCGTCCGACAACCCCAGACGGCCCACGTACCGGCGCTCGCCGCCGACGAGGTCGAGACGCCCGAAGGCGAGACGGTCCTCGACCGCCGCCAGCCGCTCGACGCGCTCGCTGTGCCAGGCGTCGAAGGCGTCCCGTTCCGCCCGGCCCGAGGGGGTCGGGACGATCGGGGCTCGGCGTGACTCCTCCAGAGCCTGCGCCGCGCGACGGCGCAAGAAGTCCAAATGTTCGTACAAATGCGACAGGTAGGCCTGCTCGGCATCCAGTTCCTGCTGCAGAGTGGGCGTGCTCAGCGAGCGCCTCCTCGGATCGCGAGCGGTCGCCACCTCACTGCGACGAACAACGCATCGACGGGGTGCTCATCGTGAGGGCGGCCTACAAGTATGCAAGGCACGGACGTCGCTGCGCTAACCGGTCACCCGAACAGGGGCCCTCGCGGGGCCGTACACCTGACACGAACGCCCTCGAAGGAGCCTGCCCGCTCTCCGGGCGCCGTTCACCTCAGAGCATCATGTCGACGGCGATCGCCGAGTTCCCCTCGATCGGAGGGGTCCCCTGACCGGTCGTGCTCTGCGCCGTCGCGTTCCGGTGGATCGCCCCGAGCGCGACCGTCTGCATCTGGAGAACGGCGGGCCGGCTGGCCGCGACCGCCATCATCTCCTCACGGGTCGGTGCGGGCAGCGTCACGATCACTGCCGGCAGGCGGTTGACGTTCATCGTTGCCCTCCTTCCCCGGTGGCGACGGGCGCTCCGGCCACTGGATCACTGCTGTTCGTCGGGCGGTGGTACCGATCAGGCGTACTGGTACTGCGAATAGCGGTTCTGCCGCAGGAAAGCCGTCGAAACGGACTGCGTGGTGTTCAGCGCGGCCATGCCGATCCCCGCGACCGAACCGGGCCGGACCTCCTGGCCGGGAAGCGGTGCCACCCCGAGCATCGCCCTGATCTCCGACACCGTGAGGCCCTTGAGCGGCGGCAACGGTTTCGGCTTCGGTTCCTCCTCCTTCTTCGCCTCGCGCGCAGACTCGGCACCCTTGGTGCGCTGCTCGCTGGGGAACTTCGCCTCGCCGCTGCCGTCCGTGGCCGTGGTCGTGCTGTCGCTCGTGCTCTTGCTCTTCAGGCTCGGAACGGTCGAATTGCTCGACGAGGTGGTGTATCCGGGCAGGGTCATGGGAAGCGATGTCGATCCTCCGACTCCACTGACGATCATGACGCTGCTCACCTCCTCACCGTTTCCGGTTGAACCGTCGGACGATTATCCGACTCCCGCGCTATCGGCATCGACCCCGTCCGGGTTGAGCAAACGCTCGGGTGAAAACCGTCGTGCACCGTGCTGCTGGGAGCGAAATCCCCCACTCGGCTCCCTCCCGGTCCGTCGGCGTGTCCTGCGCGGCACGCCGCCTGACCGTTCCGCTCTCCGCGAACCGCGGACGGAGAACGACGGGACACAGCTTCCTCCCCTGCTCCTCCTGGGCGGTAGGCCCGAGCGGGTGGGGGGCTTCCCCAGTTGTTCACAGCCTGTGGATGACGAGAGCCGTCAGGGCGACGACCTCCCTAGCGTCCGGGGGAATCGAAGATCCGCGCCCCGGGGACCGACGGGGGGCGGGCCGCAGGCCGCGCCCGACGCGTCCCGCGGCGACCGGGCCGGTCGGGGGGATTGCCATGGGCGAACGGATCGTGGTGGACACGGCCGCACTGGAGGCGGCCGCGGGCGCGGCCGTGGGGGCCGCCCGAGAGACGAGAGCGTCCCTCACCGGCGCTGACGTCCTCCTGCGGAGGGCGGCCGCGTCCCTGACGGGGTCCCGCTCCGGGCCTGCCGTCGCCGCCGTCGCCGCCGGAATCGCCGTCGCCCTCGGCGAACTGGCCCAGGACCTCGACGATCTCGGGAACCTCCTCGCCTCGGCCTCGGCCCGGTACGCCGAGGCCGAGAACGCCTCGGTTCTCGCGGTGACCGTTCCCGGCGGCCCGGTGTCCTGATGGGCCTCGCGGACGGCTCCTCGATCGGTCTGCTCCCGGAACGACCGGGTGTGCTCCCTGAGGTACCGGGCCTGATCCCGGAGGTACCGGGCTGGGTCTCCCACGGCGGCGCCGAGACCCGGCGGGCGGCGGCGGCACTCGACGTCCAGGTGACGGCGCTGCGCCGGGCGGGTGGCACCCTCCGCGCCCTCCTGGCGGACCCGGCCTCCACCCTGGGGTGGCGCGGTGCGGGAGCGACCTCCGCCGAGGCAGCGGCGCGCGGCACCGTCGACCGCCTGACGTCGGCCGCCGTCCGGCTGGAACAGGCGAGGGACGCACTCGCCGTGCTCGGCGCGGCCCTCGACGCGCAGGAGGATCTTCTCGCCGGGGCCGCCTGGGCACGGGCCGACCCTCCCGGCCGGGCGCTCCTTCGGCAACGGTGGCGGACCGCCGTCCTCGCTCTGGGGGCCACCGACACCGCGGCGGCGGAGATCCTCCGGACGGTCGCCGCCGGGCTGGCCGGGCTCACCCGGCGCACCCGGCGCACCCGGCCCACCCGGGTCACCCGGGTCACCCGGCCGGAGGCCCCGGCGGTGCGCGATCCCGATCGCAGCCCGTGGGACGCCCTGGCCGACGGCGCGGGTGACGTCTGCCGCGGAGCCGTCGACGGACTGGCCTCCTTCGCCAACGCCGTGGGCCAGCACCCCGAATCGGTGGCCCAGCTCGCGGCGGGGTTGCTCCTCGTCGAGTTCGGTGTCGCGGGGGAGACCCTCGGGGTGGCGGCCGACCTGACCGGCGTCGGGGCCGTGATCGGCGTTCCCGCCGGGGTCGTCTCGGCGGCGGCCGTCGCGGGCGGCGTGGCCCTGTCCGCCTCTGCCGTCGGGCGTCTCGGGGCGCAGGCGGCCGGTGACGATCACGTCGCGCTGATGGACTCCGGGCGGCCGGGACTCGACGTCTCGGGGGCGAGATACGCCCAGAGGACGGCGAGCCAGAGGTTCTCCGTCCGGGGGAGGTTCCGCGGACGGCTCGTCGACGACGTCGCCGCCGATCTGCGAGCCGGGCGAATCGGCGTCGACGACGTTCCGATCGATGCGATCCGGCGGGGCGGGAATGTGTTTCTGCTCAATACCCGGTCGTCGCTGGCGCTGGAGAAGGCGGGAATCCCCCGGTCCCGCTGGCGCGTGATGGACCGCACCGGCGAGCGCGGCTACGAGCGTCGCCTGAGCGGGCAGCTGGCCCGCAATCGCCTCGGGTCGCGGGGGCTTCGATCCGTCGAGGTGGATGAATGGGAGTAGGAATGGGAGCAAGGGTACGGCTGGCGGAGATTCTCCTCCCCTCCACGGAGCTGGACCTCGTGTCGATGGAGGACACCGGAGGACTGGTACGGATCCGGTATTCGCGTGGCCGCGGGCGAGAGCGGCTCGGGGGGACTGTCGAGTTCGAGGACGCCCGGGCGTACCGGTACCGGGCGGAGAGCCATTGCACGGAATGGCATGTCGAGGCGTACGACACCCTTCTGGAGGTCGAAGGATCGCCCTGGATCGACGAGCTGGTCGCTGTCATGCCCTCTGATCTGCACGATCTGTTTCATATGCACCATTACATGATTTATCTGGACGGCGTGGGGTGCTACGAGGTCGTGGCCGGGTCGTGGAGATGCGGCACGTGACTCCGTGGCCGGGTCCCCGTGGCCGTGACCCCGCGCACGGACCGCCTGCGAGGTCACGTGCCGGGGGAGTCTTCTGTCCGTCGCAGGTGGAGGATCTGGAGGGCCACCTGGATCGACAATCGCCTCTGGGGGTCGCGGGTGAAGGGGCCGAGCATCCGTTCGAGCTTGGCGATCCGGTACCGCAGGGTGTTGTAGTGGAAGTGCAGCGAGCGTGCCGTCTCGGCGACGTTGAGGTTGGTCTCCAGCAGCACCTCCAAGGTGGTGCGCAGATCAGCGGTCTCGTCGGATTCGTGACCCAGGGTGTCGGCCGACGCCAGTTCCCCGAGCGTCTCCTCCGCGAAGGACCGCAGTTCGGCCGTGTCCTCGACGAGACTCAGCAGCCGGAGGACCCCGAGCCGGTCGAAATGCGACACCGTCCCGGGACCGCCCATCCGGCGCCCGACCCGTACGGCGGTGCGGGCCTGTTCGTACGCGGCGGGAATCGCAGCCGGGGAGGTGGCCGGCCGGCTGACCCCGGTGCAGTACGAGGGATGCCCGCCGCCGTTCCCGTTCGCCTCCCGGATCAGGTCACGGACGAGACCGTCGACGTCCCCGTCCCCGGGTAACCCGGTCACCGCCACGACGTCGCGGAAGAACCCCGCGACGGGGGCGCGAGGGTCCCGGGAACGGACGGCGTCCGCCCAGGCGTCGGCCAGCCGGTCGGTGGCGGACCGCCTCGCGGGTCCCTCCGGAAGGGGATCGAGGTCGGCGACGACCACGACCACGGGCCGGTCGATGGTCCAGCCGGTGGACGTCGCGTGGGCGACGGCCTGCTCCGGGTCGATCCGGCCTGTCAGGAGGTCGCGGAGGAAATCCGCCCGGTACTTGCCCGACACGGCGCGGACCGCCTGGCGGGTGGTGATCGCCAGGGCGGTGACGGCGGCGGCTCCCTGGACCAGCGGGACGTCGTCCGCGGTGAGAGCTCCCTCGATCGACAGGACGGCGATCCGGCCGCGGTCCGTCCCGCACGAGCGGACAGGGACGACGATGTGGTTGCCCCTCGACCCCGGGTACCGGGACAG
>JAUPKQ010000211.1 GCA_030837345.1 Actinomycetota bacterium
CGGACAGCGAGCTCAAGGCGGAGCTGTTCGGCGACGTGAAGATCAATTTCGCGTCGGAGACCCTTCCGCTCGACCGCTTCGTCGACGAGGCACAGCGGACCCTGCTCGAACGGCACAGCCGCCACCCCGCGCGGAACCTCACGCCCCCGACGACGGCGCCCACCCCGACGGCGACGCCCGCCCCGCCGGTCGCACCCTCCCCCGCCGCCCACACGCCCGGTGAAACCGGCGCATGAACGGCCGACGCGCCCTCGCCGAGTTGCTGAGCGAGCTGGCCGACAGCGCGGCGGAGCTCACGGACGTCGCCGGGGGCCTTCCGGTGCGGGCTCGCTCGCTGTCGCTCAGCGTGCCGATCGACCTGCGGTTGGAGCTGACCTCCGAGGGAGCGCGGGTCATCGGCGACGTACCGCTGTTCCTCACCCGGACCGATTTCGACCCCGCCCCGGCCCGGCTCGTGGTCGAGTGGCGGGCCGTCGCGTCGCTGACGGACGAGGCTCGTCATGGCCCGTGACACCACCTTGCGACTGGAGGACTTCATCCAGGCCGTGCAGAGCCAACTCGACAACGCGCAGGCGGCGATGGCGATCAAGGCACGCAACCTCAACCTCCCCCTCACCTTCGCGATCAAGGACATCAACCTCGATCTGCGGGCGCACGTCGAGTTCACGAACAGCGAGATCCGGATCCGCCCCGCCGCCGCCGGGGAGAAGGAGACGAGCGTCTTCCACCTCGTCTTCACCGCGATCACGCGTCCCGCGATCGAGGAGAACGCGATCGCCTTCGCCACCGACCCCGACGACCAGACCCTGGACGAGCTCGGTGACGAACTGACCACGGACGAACGCAAACGGCTTGAGTGGGCGGGGGTCCGCACGGTCAAACAGTTCCAGGCGGCGGAGGAACGCGGGTCGGTGCCCACGATCGGACGGGTCACCAACCTTCCGGTCGACCGGCTGCGCAAGGCGCTGGAGCACGCCTCCGCGCCGTTCGTCCGGCAGGTCGAGCCGGTGATGCCCGGCGGCGACGGCCCGGACCGGCACCTGCTGCGGGTCACCGGCCGCAACCTGGTGCGCGACGGCACGTTCCCGCAGGTGCGCATCGGTGATCGGCCGGTCTCGATCCTCACGTCCGCGGCGGACGAGCTGCTGCTCGCCCCGGACGGCGACCAGTGGGCCGGGGAGCTGTCGCTGCGGTCCTCGCCCACGCTCGCGACCGCGATGACCTTCGACCTGCGGGCCTTCCGCCCGGCGACCGGAACGACGTCCGGGACGACGGCACCCCGCACGATGGGGATCGTCGCGGCCCCGAAGGAGGCGCGGCGATGACGATCCGCCAGCTGGGTGTTCCCTGGGCCGCGCCCGGGGACCGGCAGTACAGCCTGCCGACCAGCCTGATGGTCACGCTCGCCCTGGGCGAGGCGCCCGACGACGTCCCGGCGGTGAGTGACGTCGTCCGGGCCTTTCAGCCGGCCGCGCGGAGGATCGACGGCGGCGCGATCGACCGGATCGTCGGCGAACGGGCCGGGGCGTTCCGTGCGGCGAGACTGTTCAGCGCCGCCGGTGGCCCGCGCCGTCCGGGGTGCGGCCACCTCGGGTACGACGCCGTCGAGCAGGCGACGGGCGTCGCCCGCACGCTGATCCTCAGGGTGCCGTCCGGAACCCCGGTGGGCGTGCTCTGCGAGACGCTGGCGCAGCTGCCCACCGTGCAGAGCGCCAGCCCCAACTACGTCTCGGCGACGCCTTTCGACACCTCTCCGCCGGTCGGCACGTCTCCTGCGGCCGGCACGCCGGACGGCGACGACGGCTGGGCGGCCCGCCGGATGGTGCGCCTGGCCGAGGCGCACGCGCTCGAGCCCGGCGACGACGGCGTGATGGTCGGCCTCGTCGACAGCGGGATCAGCAGGGGGCACCGGGAGTTCCCGCGCGCCTTCCGCGCCGGTTTCGACACGGTCCGGATGGAGAGCGCGGACGTCGCGGCGGGCGTCGACCTGCTCGGTGACCACCGCCGGGGCGACGGCGATCCCGAGGACCACTTCGTGGGCCACGGGATGGGGTGCGCCGGGATCATCGCGGCGGAGGGACGCGGGATGCCACGCGGCCTCGGCGGCGCCTGCCGGATCATCCCGATGCGGGCGCTCGCCGCGGCGCGGCTGCCGGGCCGGACCGGGGCGATCGGACTCGGCGCGCTCAGTGATCTCGATCTCGCCGTGAAACTGGCCGTCGACCTCGGCGCGAAGGTCATCACGATGAGCTTCGGCACGGACGACGACGCGATCGCGCCGAACAGCCCGAAACCCCACACGGACGTCGTCCGGTACGCGCTGGAACGCGGCTGCGTCCTGGTCGCGGCCAGCGGCAACAACGGACGCGAGACGCGGTACTGGCCCGCCGCCCACCCGGGTGTCATCGCGGTCGGCGCGGTGACGAACAGCGGCGTGCCCGCGGCCTTCTCGACCCGTGGCGAGCACGTCGCCCTGTGCGCCCCGGGCGAGCAGGTGCTCACCACCGCGATCGACGACGGCTACCAGTACGCCACGGGGACCAGTTTCGCCGCGCCGTTCGCCGCCGGTGCCGCCGCCCTGCTGGTGGCTCGCAGTCATCGGCGCGCGCGGCCGATCGACGCGGAGACCGTCCGCCGGATCCTCAGGCGCACGGCCCAGCCGTTCTCGGCGGGCGGGTGGACCGGCTGCGGTACCGGGGTGCTGGACGCGGCGGCCGCGCTCGCCGGGCTCGACGACGAACTCCGGGACGCCCTGGGAGACCAGGCAGAACCAGACGCCCCTGACGGCTGACACAGCGCCGTCGCACCACCCCCAGGAGCCTTCCGAATCAAGGAGAAGACACGATGGCAAGCTATATCCGCTTCGCGGATCTCGTCGAACGCGAGACACGGGCCAACGACGCCCACGTCAACACGGTGTCACGACTCGAGAAAGTACTGGAGAAGCGAGCCCTGAGCGTCGCCGAGAAGGCCGGGCTCGATCTGTCCAGAGCGATCCTGATGGAGATCGCCTGCGGCTCCGGCCAGAGAGCGGACAGGACGCGCGAGGTCTGCGACCCCCTGTTCGTCACGACCCGGACGTTGCTCAACGAGCAGAAGCTCATCGTCTCCCAGTTGCTCTCGCACGAGGACGGCGTGCTGGTCTTCAATTCGGATGACACCGACAGCGAGGCGACGCTCACCTCACTGGTCCTCGGGTTGCTGATCGTCGACGCGGTCGAGCCACCTCCCGTCACGCTCGTGCCCCAGCTGAGGACCGAGACCGGTGCCATCGATCCGGAACCGAAACCGACAGTCAAGAATCCCCCGCGGACCATCTACCCCGACGTCGGCCATCCCCAGGCAGGCACCTTCACCAGCGAGTTCTTCCGTGTCGTCGGCGAGGCGCGCGGCTACGGATCCCTCGCCGGCCAGGTGCTGGCGCTGCTGGCGGTCGAGGGTGACCCGGGCGGATACGACGAAGCCGCCGCCACGGTGCGCTGCGAGGAGTTCGCCAGGGTCATGCGCCTGCTGTCCGAGGCGAGGGTCGGGGCGAACGAGACGCAGCTGCGCCGACGCGTCAACGAGATGCTCAACAAGGTCCAGAACGTCGGGTCCGAGGACGACATCGCGGACTCCAGCATCGACCTCCCCGATCTCGACCAGATCTTCGAGCAGAACATCGTCGCCGAGAACGTCCGCGCGATGGGGGCGATGGTCGTCTCCGCCATGTTCGAGGAGCTCAAGGTCTTCCAGGTCGTCGACGCCATCGTGGAGCAGTTCCAGCACGGTGACCTGCCGATCGGCCCGGGCGAGGCGGGCAGGCGGCTCTACCGGTACTGGCGCGAGGCCCCCAACCGGATGAGCGAGCAGGAGCGCCGCAACTTCGCGTCGATCACGCTCGGCGTCCCCGGCGGCGATCCCGGCGGCCAGGTGAACCGGGAGTTCAACGATCTGTGGATCCGCTTCGTCTCCTCGGTGTCCTCCTTCGTGCGGCAGAGCGAGGTCGACGCCCTGTTGCGCTCGGCGATGCCCAGTCCGATCAGTCACCAGCAGGTGCGCAAAGCCGCCCGTGACCTCGCCTCCAACCTGTCGCTGCACGGCTACGGAATGGCCCACTACGCTTCCCGTGAGATCCAGTCGCATGTCAAGGGGATCATCACGTTGCTGGGGGACCCCGAGATCCTAGGCTGCTTCGGCGCGAAGGACATGTGGCAGGTGGTCGACCAGGTCGCCACCTACTACCTCGGCGGTGCCCGGACCAGCTCGCGCTACCGCACGCTGGCCAGTTGCGGCACGATCATCACCG
>JAUPKQ010000212.1 GCA_030837345.1 Actinomycetota bacterium
CGGCGGGCCCGGCGCCGCCCCGACGACGATCACGGCCTGCCCGGCGTCCTCGGCCCGCAGGAGGTCGAGGGCCTCGACGGCGCCGGTGGTCTCCGTGACGGCGACCGCCTCCGCCGCCGCGCCGAGCCCCGCGGCGACCGCGTGCCCGTAGCCGGGCTCGACCTGGAGCAACGCGGCGACCGACCCGAGCAGGCCCGAGATCTTCTCGCCGGCGGCCAGCAGAGCCCCCGCGCCGTCCTTGCGGCGCAGGCCGAGTTCGAGGGCCTCGCGGCGGGCCGCCTGCGTCGCGCGCTCCTTCTCCGCGTCGCGTTCGGCCTGCCGGTGCCGCTCGACCTCCTCCTGCGCCTCGGCGAGCAGGGTCTGCGCCTCCTCGTAGGCCGCCTCGACGCCCTCGTCGTCGGCCTCGACGTCCGCCACGGAGGCCGAGAAGGCCTCGGCGTCCGCCTCGGCCGCCCGGGCGCGCTCCCTCGCCTCCTCGATCGTCGTCGCGGCGCGGGCCAGTTGCTCTTGGGCCGCCTCGACCCTGCTGCGGCGGGCGGCCACCTGCCCGGCGAGCCGGGCGAGCCCTTCGCGGCGGTCGGCCGCCGCCCGCAGGAGCGCCGCGATGCGCCGGTCCTCCTCCGCCTCCGCCTGCTCGGCTGCGTGCCGGGCGTCGACGGCGTCGGCGAGGCGCTCGTGCGCCGCCTCGACCCCCTCGGCGAGCGCTTCCTCCTGCTCACGGACGGCGAGGGCCTGGGCCTCGAGCTCCGCGGGGTCGCGGCCCGGGGCCCGTTCGGGTTCGGACTCGAGGAGCAGACGGCGGCGGTCCGCCGCGAGGGAGGCCGTGCCGTGCAGCCGCTCACGCAGGCTGGACAGGCGGTACCAGGTGTCCTGGGTGCGGGCGAGGCGCGGCGACGCCGCGGCGGCCGCGATCTCGGCGGTCGCCAGCCGTGCCTGGGCCGCCTCCAGGGCCTGCTCGACCTCGCTCCGGCGCCGGCGCAGCGAGGCCTCGTCCGCGACCTCCCGGTCGAGCGTCGAGACGGCCTGTACGAGATCGTCGGCGAGGAGCCGGGCCCGCGCGTCCCGCAGGTCCGCCTGCACGACCTGCGCGCGCCGGGCGACCTCCGCCTGCCGGCCCAGCGGTTTGAGCTGACGCCGGATCTCGCTGATCAGGTCGGCGAGCCGGGTGAGGTTCGCCTGCATCGCGTCGAGTTTGCGCAGGGCCTTCTCCTTGCGCTTGCGATGCTTGAGGACTCCCGCGGCCTCCTCGATGAAACCCCGGCGGCCCTCGGGGGAGGCGTGCAGGACGGCGTCGAGCTGCCCCTGGCCGACGATGACGTGCATCTCGCGGCCGATCCCGGAGTCGCTGAGCAGCTCCTGGACGTCGAGGAGGCGGCAGCTCGTGCCGTTGATCGCGTAGTCCGACCCGCCGGAGCGGAACATCGTCCGCGAGATCGTCACCTCGGTGTAGTCGATGGGGAGCGCGCCGTCGGTGTTGTCGATCGTCAGGGCCACCTCGGCACGCCCGAGCGGGGGCCGGCCCGACGTGCCGGCGAAGATGACGTCCTCCATCTTCCCGCCGCGCAGGCTCTTGGCCCCCTGCTCGCCCATGACCCAGGCCAGCGCGTCGACCACGTTCGACTTGCCGGACCCGTTCGGTCCGACGACACACGTGATGCCCGGTTCCAGCCGGAGCGTGGTGGCCGAGGCGAAGGACTTGAAGCCCCGAAGGGTAAGGCTCTTCAGGTGCACGACGATCCAGCGTACAGACACGCCGCCGGGGGGCCGTCCGGCCGGGCCGGCGGCCGGCGCCCGGGGACACCCCGTCAGCGCTCGTGGAAACCCGTCAGGCCGTGTGGTTCGGCCCACCGGTACACGACCCCGGACACGCGACCGGGGCGGCGGTACCACGAGCGCGACGCTCCGGACGGCGGATCGCGGGGAGGCTGTTCGGACAGCATCGTCAAGAGGGTGGTGCAGGCGGCGCGGTCACCCTCGGCGACCACCTCGACGCGGCCGTCGGACAGGTTCGACGCCGTGCCGCGGAGCCCGAGTTCGAGGGCGCGGCAGCGGGTCCACCACCGGAACCCGACGCCCTGGACCCGCCCTCTCACCCAGGCGGTCAGGCGGACCACGCCGTCGGGCGGAGGACCGGGCGGGAGGTCCGGGGTGACGTCGGGCAGGGAGGGGACGTGCTGCACACCCCCTACCGTACCGAGGCCGGGGTCCGTCCGCGGACGGGCGGGCGGGTGGAGCGATCACCACCAAGCGAGGACTTTGGTCCTGGGCAATAGAACACTAAACTCCTAGGTTCAATGGCAGACAGGTGAACACCTGTCCACAGTGACGACCGGGAGAACTTGAGTGAGCGCGCTCGATCTGTCGCGGTGGCAGTTCGGCATCACCACCGTCTACCACTTCATCTTCGTTCCCCTCACCATCGGGCTCGCGCCCCTGGTCGCCGGCCTGCAGACCGCCTGGGTCCGCACCGGCGACGAGCGCTGGCTACGGCTGACGAAGTTCTTCGGAAAGCTCTTCCTCATCAACTTCGCGATGGGCGTCGTCACGGGGATCGTGCAGGAGTTTCAGTTCGGGATGAACTGGAGCGAGTACTCGCGGTTCGTCGGCGACGTCTTCGGGGCTCCCCTCGCCCTGGAGGCTTTGATCGCCTTCTTCCTCGAGTCGACGTTCCTCGGATTGTGGATCTTCGGGTGGGACCGGCTCTCCCCCCGGGTCCACCTCGCCACCATCTGGCTCGCCGCGGTCGGCGTCGTCACCTCCGCCTACTTCATCATCGCCGCCAACTCCTTCATGCAGCACCCGGTGGGCGTCGTCTTCAACCCCGTGACGAAGCGCGCCGAGCTGACGAGCCTCCTCGACGTCCTGACGAACTCCACGACGCTCGCCGCGTTCCCCCACACCGTCACCGCCTCGTTCGTCGTGTCGGGCACCTTCGTCGCGGGCATCGCGGGCTGGTGGACCGTCCGCTCGGCCAAGGCCGGCCGCGAGGACGACGCCTCGATGTATCGCTCGGCGCTGCGGCTCGGCCTGGCCGTGCTCGTCGTCTCCGGCGCCGGTGTCGCCTACACCGGTGATGTGCAGTCCAAGCTGATGTTCGCCCAGCAGCCGATGAAGATGGCGGCGGCCGAGGCTCTGTGCGACACGGAGAAGGGCGCGGGGTTCAGCCTCGTCGCCGTCGGGGACCTCGGGAACGCCTGCGACGTCAGGCAGATCACCGTCCCCGGCCTCACGTCCTTCCTCGCCACCGGTGACTTCGCCGGGGAGCTCAAGGGCGTCAAGGACCTCCAGAAGGAGTACTCGCGGCTCTACGGGCCGGGCGACTACGTCCCGCTGCTCCCGGCGACCTACTGGAACTTCCGGATGATGATCGGCTTCGGTGCCTTCAGCGCGGCCCTCGCCCTCGCCGGCCTGTGGCTGACCCGAAAGGGCGCGATCCCGTCGAGCGACAGGTTCGCCCAGCTCGCCCTGCTGGCCCTGCCGATGCCCTTCCTCGCCAACGCGACCGGCTGGATCTTCACCGAGATGGGCCGCCAGCCGTGGATCGTCGCGCCGAACCCCACCGGGGACCCCCGGAACCGTTTCCTCACCGCCGAGGCCGTCTCACCGTACGTAGACACCCCGACGGTCGCCCTCTCCCTCGTCGTCTTCACGGTCCTCTACGGCACCCTCGCGGTCGTCTGGTTCCAGCTGATGCGCCGCTACGCGGCGGCGGGGGCGCCTGTCGTCCCGGCGGCGGGGTCGTCGTCCGGCCCGTCGGACGACGAGGACTCCCCGCTGTCCT
This sequence comes from Actinomycetota bacterium, assembly GCA_030837345.1. GTDB lineage: Bacteria > Actinomycetota > Actinomycetes > Actinomycetales > Kineosporiaceae > JAUPKQ01. The sequence continues at coordinate 3,782 of JAUPKQ010000212.1, forward strand.
TCGCCTACTGACCGACACCGCCCACCCCATCACCGACCAAGGAGAACGCGGTGGACATCCACACCCTGCGCATCATCTGGTTCGTCCTGATCGCGACGCTGTGGGTCGGGTATCTCGTCCTGGAGGGCTTCGACTTCGGTGTCGGCATGCTGCTGCCGGTCCTCGGTCGCACCGACACCGAGCGGCGCGTCGTCATCAACACGATCGGCCCGGTCTGGGACGGCAACGAGGTCTGGCTGATCACGGCGGGCGGGGCGACGTTCGCGGCCTTCCCCCTGTGGTACTCGACGCTCTTCTCCGCCTTCTACCTCCCGCTGCTCCTCATCCTCGTCGCGCTGATCCTGCGGGGCGTCGCCTTCGAGTACCGGGGCAAGGTCGACGACGACCGCTGGCGCCGACGCTGGGACACCGCGATCATCTTCGGTTCCGCCGTACCCGCCCTGGTGTGGGGCATCGCGTTCGGCAACATGGTCCATGGCCTGCGCGTCGAGCACTACCGGGCGGGCCCGTTCTCGGTGCTCCTCCACGCGTTCACCCCATACGCGCTGCTCACCGGCCTGACGACCGTCACGCTGTTCCTCCTGCACGGCGCCCTCTTCCTCGGGCTGAAGACCAGGGACGACCTGCGCGAGCGCGCCGTCCGGATCGCCGGGAAACTGTCGATCCCCACCGCCGCCGTCGCCGGGGCCTGGGCGGTCTGGACCCAGCTGTCCTACGGCAAGACCTGGACGTGGGTGCCGGTGCTCGCCGCGGCCGCCTGCCTGGCCGGCGTCGTCCTCGCGGCCCGTGCGGGGCGTGAGGCACCGGGTTTCGCGTTGACGAGCCTCACCACGGTCCTCGCGGTCGTCATCATCTTCGGCTCGCTGTACCCGAACGTGCTCCCCCTGCTCGGCGGGGAGTCCCTGACGATCGACAACGCCTCGTCCACCCGCACCACCTTGACCGTGATGACCTGGGTCGCGGTCGTGATGACCCCCGTCGTCGTCGCCTACACGACCTGGACGTACTGGGTGTTCCGCCGCAGGCTCGGCCTCGGGGACATCCCGGTCCCGATCGGGCGCCCCCACCGCCCGGACCCGGCGTCCTGACCGTCTGCGTGGTCCGTCCTCTCGACCCCCGTCTGCTCCGTCACGCCCGCGCCACCCGCGGGTACGTCGTCCTCTCGGCCGTCCTCGGCGCCCTGACCGCCGCCCTCGTCGTCGTCCAGGCGCTCCTGCTCGCCCAGGTGATCGCCGAGGCGGCGGCTGACGGCGAGCCCCTGCCGGCGCTGGCCGCCCCCCTCGCCGGGCTCGTCGCCGTCGTCCTCGGACGCACGGCCGTCGCGTGGGCGGCCGAACGCTTCGGCCACCGGGCCGCGACCGCCACCGTGGCGCAGCTGCGCGCCGCCGTCCTCGAGAAGGTGGCGGCGCTCGGTCCGGCGGCGACGGACGGCGACCGGGGGCCCGCCCTGGCGACCCTGACCACCCGGGGTCTCGACGCCCTGGAGGGCTACCTCGTCCGGTACCTGCCACAGCTGTTGCTCGCCGCGACGGTCACGCCCGGCGTGCTCGTCGTCGTCCTCCGGCACGACACGATCGCCGCGGTGACCATCGCCGTCACCCTGCCGCTCGTGCCGCTCTTCATGGTGCTCGTCGGCCTGTCGACCCAGCAGGCCGCCGACCGCCGTCTCCGCACGATGCAGCGGCTCGGCGGGCAGGTCCTCGACCTCGTCGCCGGGTTGCCGACGCTCCGGGCGCTGGGACGCGAGCACGCCCAGGCCGTCCGGGTGCGGGAGGCGGGCGACGCCTACCGGCGAGTGACGATGCTGACCCTGCGCCGGGCCTTCCTGTCCGCCCTCGTCCTCGAATCCCTGACGACCCTGTCCGTCGCCCTCGTCGCCGTCGGGATCGGGCTGCGGCTCGTGTACGGCGACCTGGACCTCGAGACCGGGCTCACCGTCTTGATCCTCGCCCCCGAGGTCTACCTGCCGCTGAAGATGGTCGGCGTCCACTACCACGCGAGCGTCGACGGCCTCGCCGCGGCGGCCGGGGCCTTCGCCGTCCTCGAGACCCCCGTGCCGAGGAGGGGGACAACGCCCTGCCCCGACCTCCTCACCTGCTCGGTCGCCCTCGTCGCCGTCGGCGTCGTCCAGCCCGGGCGGGACCGGGCGACCCCCCACGACCTCGACGTCACGATCGCCCCGGGCCGGATCGTCGCCCTCACCGGACGAAGCGGCGCGGGCAAGTCCACCGCCGTCCAGGTCCTGCTCGGGCTGCGCGCCCCCGACCGAGGGCGCGTCACCGTCACGCCCACGGCGGACGGCGCCCCGGCGGCGGACGGCGCCCCCGCGCCGCTGGACCTCGCGGACATCGACGCCCCGTCCTGGTTCGCCCAGCTCGCCTGGGTCCCGCAGCGCCCGATTCTCATCCCCGGGACGGTCGCCGAGAACCTGCGTCTCGCCCGGCCCGGCGCCGGTGACGCCGACCTCGCCGCGGCGTCCTCCGCCACCGGGTTCGACGCTGTGCTCCGGGAACTCCCCGACGGGCTCGCGACGCGGATCGGCTCCGGGGGGCACGGCCTGTCGGCGGGGCAACGGCAACGGCTCGCCCTCGCCCGGGCCCTGCTCAGCCCCGCGTCCCTCGTCATCCTCGACGAGCCGACGGCCCACCTCGACACCGTGACCGAGCAGGTGGTGCTCAACACCGTCCGCCGCCTGCGCTCCGAGGGCCGGGCGGTCCTCCTCGTCGCCCACCGCCGGGCCCTCGTCGCCCTCGCGGACGACGTCGTGGTGGTCCGCGCCGGGGAGCCCGCCTGCTCCGGGGCACCGGCGTGACCCCCTCGGCCCGGCTCCGGCGCCACCCGCTGGCCCGGGTGGTCGCGGCGCTCGACCCCGATCCCCGCCGGGTCCTTCTCGCCGTCCTGACCGGCACCCTCGCCCTCGGCAGCGCGGTCGCTCTCCTGTCGACCTCGGCGTGGCTGATCTCCCGCGCGGCCCAGCACCCGCCCGTGCTCCACCTCCAGGTCGCGATCGTGGCGACCCGCGCGTTCGGCATCAGCCGGGGTGTCCTCCGCTACGCCGAGCGCCTGGAGTCCCACGACGTCGCTTTGCGCGGCGTCGCGCGGATCCGCGAGCAGCTCTACCGCCGCCTGGCCGACGCCGACCCGGTCGTCGTGGCGGGCCTGCGCCGGGGGGACCTCCTCGCCCGGGTGGGCGCGGACGTCGACACGCTGGCCGATCTCGTCGTCCGGACCCTGTTGCCGTTCGCGGTCGCGCTGACGACCGCGACGGCCTCGGCGGTCCTCCTCGCGGTGCTGCTCCCCGGCGCGGGCCTCGTCACCGGGGCGGGGCTGGCGGTCGCCGCCCTGGTCGCCCCGCCTCTCGCCGGGGCGGCGGCGCGCCGGGCCGAACGTGAGGCGGCCTCGGCCCGGGCCGAACTGAGCGCGGAGGCCCTCGCTCTCCTCGACGGCGTGGGAGAGCTCACCGTCGCGGGCGCCGTCCGTGGACGGCTCGACCGGCTCGCCGGACTGGACACCGAACTCGCCCGGCGGCTCGACCACGCGGCACGCCCCGCGGCAGCGGCGGCCGCGCTCTCGACGGCGGCGACCGGACTCGCCGTCGTGGGGGCTCTCGCCCTCGGGGTCCGGGCCCTGGAGGCGGGAGCCCTCGACCCGGTCCTGCTCGCCGTCGTCACCCTGACCCCCCTCGCCGCCGCCGAAGCGGTGACGGCCCTCCCCGCCGCGGCGACGGGCCTGGTCAGGGCCCGGGCCGCCGCCGAACGGGTGCTGGACCTCCTCGACGCCGCCCCGGGGGCGGCCCCCGCACCCGGCCCCGGTCCCGTTCTCGTCGCTGACCCCGTTCTCGACCCCGTTCTCGTCGCGTCCGGCCTGGACTGCGGCTGGCCGGGACGCGAACCCGCCCTCACCGGATTCGACCTCGTCCTTCCCCCCGGACGCCGGGTCGCCGTCGTGGGAGCGAGCGGCGGCGGCAAGACGACGCTGCTACTCACCCTCGCCGGGCTGATCCCCCCGGCGGGAGGAACCCTGGCCCTCGCCCCGGTGGACTCGCCCGGACCCGCTCCCTCGCTCGCGGACCTGGACCCGGCGACGGCCCGCCGGACGGTGAGTTTCACCGCCGAGGACGCCCACGTCTTCACCACGACGGTCCGTGAGAACCTGCGGGTCGCGCGTCCCGGATGCCCCGACGAGGACCTCGTGGACGCCCTCGCCCGCGCCGGGTTGGGCCACTGGCCGCAGGCCCTGCCGAGCGGCCTCGACACGATGCTCGGTTCCGGTGGGGCCGGGCTGTCCGGGGGCGAGCGGCGGCGGCTCCTCCTGGCCCGGTCGCTGCTGGTCGGGGCGGGAATCCTCCTGCTCGACGAACCCGGCGAGCACCTCGACCCCGCCACCGCCGACGCCCTCGTGCACGATGTGCTGAGCGGCCACCCCGACGGGAACGCGGCCGGAGCCGGGACCGGCCCGGCGGTCGTCGTCGTCACCCACCGGCTCGCACCTCTCGGCGCGGCCGACGAGGTGATCCTGATCGGGAACGGGCGAGTACTTGCCCGAGGAACCCACGAGTGGCTGCTGCGACACAGCCTCACGTACCGTGACGCATGGCAGGCAGAGCGGGGCGCGGAGGGCGCGACCCCGGACGAGTTCGGTGAACGGTCCGGAGGATGATGGGGCGCGTGACTCGCGACGACAGCGGTCCACCTCACGCCGACCGTCCCCCGCAGGGCTCCCCCGCACCACCCGTCCCGCCCGTCGACCGGCGTCTGCTCGACGCCGTCGTCAGCGTCGCCGACGGTCTCGAACTGGAATCGACCCTGGGACGGATCGTCCGTGCCGCCTGCGACCTGACCAACGCGCCGTACGCCGCGCTCGGGGTTCTCGGCGAGGACGGTCTCCACAAGGCGTTCGTGCACACGGGGATGGACCCGGAGCTCGTCGCCATGATCGGCCATCTCCCCCGGGGGCACGGCATCCTCGGTCACATCACGCGCGTCGGGCGCGCGGTGCGGGTGAACGATCTCCGCACCCATCCCGCGTCGATGGGTTTCCCCCAGCATCACCCGCCGATGAAGAGCTTCCTCGGCGTCCCCGTCGGGATCGGTGAGCGCGTCGTCGGCAATCTCTACCTGTCGGACAAACCGGGCGGTTTCACCGCCGAGGACGAGGACGTCGTCGTCGCCCTCGCGGCAGCCGCCGCCGTCGCCGTCGACAACTCGGGCCTCTACGAGGACGCCCGCCGCCGGGAACGCTGGATGGCGGCCGCGCAGGAGGTCTCGACGGCGATGCTGTCCGGCGCCGACGAGGACGAGGCCCTGCGGCTGATCGCCCAGCGGGCGCGCCAGGTCGCCGACGCCTGCACGAGCGCGCTGGTCCTGCCCGGGTGGGACGGCCAGTGGGTCCTGGAGATCGCGGACGGGAAGGGCTCCGGGACGCTCGTCGGTTCGATCATGCCCGTCGAGGGCCGCGCCGTCTCGGTGGTCCGGTCGGGGAGAGGGCTGCGGGTGGCGGAGCTGTCGACCGAACCGTCGATGCTGCTCCCCGCCCTGCGGGCCTTCGGCCCCGCGCTCTACGCCCCGCTCGTCGCCGGGGAGGAGCACGTCGGCGTCCTCATGCTCCTGCGTCCCGTCGGCGAGTCGGAGTTCAGCGACGCGGACCTCGCGACCGCGCAGACGTTCGCGGGCCAGGCCGCCCTCGCGCTCCAGCTCGCCGACGGGCGGCGCCGGTCGGAGGAGGCCGAGCTGCTGGAGGAACGGGCCCGGATCTCGCGTGACCTCCACGACCTCGTCGTCCAGGAGCTCTTCGCGATGGGCATGCGGCTGTCCCGCCTGCGGGAGAAGGCCGATCCGGCGGTCGTCACGAGCCTCGACGGCTCCCTGGAGTCCCTCGACCGCGTCGTCCGCCAGATCCGGTCGACGATCCGCGCCCTGCGGGACCCGGACGACGTGACCGGTCTCGTGGACCGGCTGCACGGCGAGGCCAACCGGGCGCACATCTCCTTGGGGTTCCACCCGCAGCTGCATCTCAGGCCGCCGGTGGGTCTCGACGACCTCGTGCCGCCCGACGTCGCGGACGACGTCGTCGCGGTCGTCCGCGAGGGACTCTCGAACGCCGCCCGGCACGCGCGCGCGGGGTCGATCGTCGTCGTCGTCGAGGTGCGCGGGCCGTGGGTCGTCGTCGAGGTGATGGACGACGGCGTCGGCCTCCCCGCCCACCCCACCCGGCGCAGCGGGCTCGACAACCTCACCGAACGGGCACGCCGTCACGGCGGCGACCTTGAGGCGACACGCAACGAGACCGGCGGAACCAGCCTGCACTGGCGCGCCGGCCTCGGCTCCTGACGACTCCGGCCCGGGGACAGATCCCGCCCCGGGACGGCTCGGCGGGCGTCAGCCTCCGGCGTTCCAGCCGGTGCCCTGCCGGTGGGCCGCCACCCACGCGGCCGCCTGGGTCCGGCGCCGGAACCCCATCTTGGCGAGGAGCCCGGTGACGTGGTTCTTCACCGTCTTCTCGGCGAGCCCGAGCTGGTCACCGATCTCACGGTTGGACAGGCCGTCACCGATCAGTTCGAGAACCTTCTTCTCGGTGGGGGTGAGCGCGTCGGTCGGGTCGGCGTGGGAGGCCTTACGACGGGCGAGGGCCCGCTCGTCGAGCAGGTTGCGGCCCGAGGCGACGGCCCGGACGATCTCCGCGATCTCCGTCCCCCGCACCGTCTTCAGCACGAAGGCAGCGGCGCCGGCGTCCAGGGCGGCGGCGACGGCCTCGTCGTCGTCGAACGAGGTGAGGACGACGCAGCGAAGGGCCGGGTGCTCGCCGCGCAGACGCCGCACGAGGTCGATGCCCGTCCCGTCCGGGAGCTTGAGATCGACGACCGCGACGTCGGGGCGGACGGCGGCGGCTCTGCGGACGGCGTCAAGGACCGATCCCGCCTCCGCGACCACGGTCAGTGTCGGGTCCGCGTCGACGACGTCGACGACACCCCGCCGGACGATCTCGTGGTCGTCCACGACGAGAACCCTGATCTGCGCATCTGCCACGGGCACAGGCTACCGAGCGAATGACCCCAAGGGGAGACCAGGCTCACGTGCCGGACATCGAAGGCACTACCAAGGGCTCTGGCGCAGCCGAGGATGACCGTTCCGGCACGCGTCGGAACCCCGCCTCACAGAGGTCGTGGGGTGCTCAAGGTGACGGTCCGGCTCCGGACGGGACCGGAGCCGGACCCAGCGGTCAGACGGCGGCCGCGGGGGCGCTGCCGTCCAGCTCCGCCTTGATCGAGGAGAAGGCCGTCGCCGCCGCCTGCTGCTCGGCCTCCTTCTTGCTGCGACCGGTCCCGGTGCCACGCACGACGCCGCCGACCAGCACCGAGGCGTGGAACGTCTTGGCGTGGTCGGGGCCTTCCTCGGTGACGACGTACTCCGGTACGCCGAGCCCGTTGCTCGCGGTGAGCTCCTGGAGACTGGTCTTCCAGTCGAGGCCCGCGCCGAGTTCGGCGGAGGCGTCGATCAGGCGGTCGACGAGCCGGTGCACCAGGACGGCCCCGGCCTCGATGCCGTGTTCGAGGTACGCGGCGCCGATGAGCGCTTCAAGGGTGTCCGCGAGGATCGAGGACTTGTCCCGGCCGCCGCTGGTCTCCTCACCGCGCCCGAGGAGGATGTGATCACCCACCCCGAGGGCCCGGGCGACGTCGGCGAGGGCACGCATGTTGACGACCGCCGCCCGCAGCTTCGCGAGCTGACCCTCCGGGAGGTCCGGGTGGCGCCGGAACAGGGTGTCCGTGACGACCAGCCCGAGCACGGCGTCCCCGAGGAACTCAAGACGCTCGTTCGTGGGCAGGTTGCCGTTCTCGTACGCGTACGAGCGATGAGTGAGTGCCCGCACGAGAAGGCCTCGGTCCATCTCGATACCGAGAAGTTCTTCGAGCAGGGCCGGGTCGGCCGGATTCGGTCCGAACGTTGAAGAGCCCACGTCGGTCGATATGCGGTCAGAGGTCCTTGACCTTGCGCCCCTTGTACTCCAGGTACAGAGGGGTGCCGGCCGAGTCCGTGACCACGCGGGCACGGTGCGGGCGGAAGTAGGTCAGCTGGCCCGCCTCCACACGTGTGGAGAGCGTCGTGGCGTCCGCCTTCCACTGGGAGCGGCGGGACCGCGTGTTGCTGCGGGACATCTTCCGCTTCGGGACGGCCACGGTCAGCTCTCCTTCTCGTCGTCCAGGGTCTGACTCAGACCCTGCAGCGCCGCCCACCGTGGGTCGGCGCTGTCATGCGTGTGCTCCGGATCATCCGCGAGCCGCGCTCCGCATTCGGAGCACAGGCCCGGACAGTCCGGACGACACACCGGCTGGAACGGCAGTGCGAGCACCACCGCATCCCTGATCACCGGCTCGAGGTCGATGAAATCGCCCTCGAGCTCGTGAAGCTCGTCGTCCGTCTGACCCTCCGGCGCCCGCTCCGGGTACACGTACAGCTCCTGGAGGCCTGCCTCCAAGGGCGAGTCGACCTCGCCCAGGCACCGTACGCACTCCCCGGCCGCACGCCCTCGGATCGCTCCGGAGACGAGGACTCCCTCCATCACCGACTCGAGCCGCAGATCCAGTTCGAGCGCGGAGCCTTCGGGAACGCCGATGACGTCCGTACCGAGATCGACCGGTGCCTCGACGTCCCGGTGGATCTTCCGCATGGCACCCGGTCTGCGCCCCAGCTCGCGAATGTCGACCACGAGGGGGGACCGGGGATCCGGGCGGATGACGACTCCTTGACATCTGGGCATCTGTTTCTCGGCCACGGCGTACCAACGGCGAAGCCAAGGCCCGAGGTTACTGCAGGTGGGTACCCAGCCCCAAACCGAGCGGTCGTCCTCCGTCAGCGCAGACGGTCCAGGAGCCGGGTGAGGACGGTGTCCGGGACGAGGCCGGACACATCCCCCCCATGCCCGACGACCTCCTTGACCAGGCTGCTCGACACGTGCTCGAACCGGGGATCCCCCGGCAGGAAGACCGTCTCCACGCCGCTCAGATGGCGGTTCATCAGGGCCATCGGCAGCTCGTAGGCGAAATCGGTCCCCGACCGCAGCCCTTTGACGACGGCGACGGCCCCGGCCTGCCGGCAGTAGTCGACGAGCAGGCCGCCCGTGACGGCCTCGACCCGGACCCCCGGGAGACCTCCGACGCTCGCCACGAGCATCTCCACACGCTCCGCCAAGGTGAACAAGCCTGCCTTGGCCGAGTTGACCAGCACCGCGACGATCACCTCGTCGAACAGCGCGGTCGCCCTCCGGACGACGTCGACGTGGCCGTTCGTCACGGGGTCGAAGCTGCCGGGACAGACGCAGCGGTGCTCGCTCACGACGCAGAACCTAGTGCGCCGGCTGATCCGGTGCCATGGACCGCCGTCCAGACCGCCGTCTCTCCGTACCGGCGGACCGGTTCGGCGGCCAGGACCGGCGGCCATTCCGGTTCGGGACCGCGTCCGCTGCGCTCGACGACGACGAGGGCGTCCGGGGCGAGCCAGGAGCCGGTGACGAGCGCCGAGAGATGGCGCGCGAGCGAGGGTTCGTCGAGCGCGTACGGCGGGTCGAGGAACACGAGGTCCCGGGGCTCACCCGGCGAGCGGCCCAGATAGCGAAGGACCGGCGAGTGGACGACGCTCACCCCGGACTCCCCCACCGCGAGGACGTTGCGCCGGGCGGTGTCCACGGCACGGCGGGAGGAATCGACGAGGACGACGTCCACGGCCCCCCGGCTCGCGGCCTCCAGCCCGAGCGCCCCGGACCCCGCGAACAGGTCCAGCACCCGGGCGCCGTCCACCGCTCCCCGGGCGTCCAGCGCCGAGAAGACCGCCTCCCGGACCCGGTCGCTCGTCGGCCTCGTCCCGTCACCGGGTGGGGTCTGAAGGCGCCGCCCCCGGGCGGCACCCGCGATGATCCGCGTCATGACGACATCCTCCCTCTCTGGTGACCCGGGCGAAGGAGGGGACGGCGGGCGGCCTTCCCCTGACCGACCGTGACCATCGATTCGTGACGGCCGATAATGACAAAAGACCCACGCCTTCGCCCGCAATGCGGTGTAATACGACTCATCTCCTGTTCACGGACACTCTCGGGGGAGGTCCCGCCCGGAGGCCGACGGCAGATGCCCCTGGCTCCGGCCGGGCGACGGTGTCCGTTGCCGTTCCGACGATCGCCGTCCGGCTCTGGCAGGAGTGTCAAGGGTTGGGGGACCCATGAACACCACCTCCTTGCGGCGCGCCGCGCTCTCGGCCGCCGTGTCCATACCCACAGTGATCATGACCGCTGTGATCGCTCCTGCCGCCGTCCTTCCTGCGGCAGCATCCTCGCCGACGTCGGCAAGGAACGACCGCCACCCGCAGGCCTCCCGTCCACCCGTGGTTGTCGTCGACCCGACGTGGCGGTTCCAGATCGGCGCCCAGGTCGACCTCACCGCACCGAGCCAGCAGCGGTACGGCGACCTTCGGGTGTTCCACCTCAAGGTCCCGGTGCGACTCCAGTGGTCGGGCCGCGCCCAGGGACACGCCCGCATCGCCGGATACGACCTGTACCGGCACAACCCCGTCCACAGCGGCGAGCTCAACAAGGTGCTGTCCGGCACCAGGGCGACGAGCTACAACTTCGAGCACCTCGACATGGCCCACCCGGAGGCCGGCCCGATCTGGCCGCGCCTCAACCCGAAGTTCAAGCTGGTGGCGACCGACACCGCCCGAAAGACGACGGTGGTCGACCCGGTCGTGCGCCACCAGGTGTTCTCCGAGCAGGAGGACGGCAAGACCTACCACAACGGGCGGTCCGTCTTCCCGAGCCTGCCGTGGGGCAGATACGCCTTCCAGCGACGGACCGGACCGGAGTACGACGCCGGGGCGGTCCTGGCGAGCGACCGGAGGGGTTCGGCCCTCCGGTTCCCGGTGAGGGCCCACCGGGGAGGTCAGTGGTTCGCCCTCGTGATGACGACCGGTCCGCGCCTGGGCAAGGCCGAGATCCGGGTCGACGATCACGTCGTCGGCACGGTCGACACCTTCAGCCGCAGGACGAGGGCCCGCGTCCTCGTCGGTGAGTACCTCGTCCGGTCCGGGAACCACACGGTCACCGTGACCAACCTGGCCACCCGTGGCCGTCCGACGATCGAGATCGACGGCATGTTCGCGTCCGACTGACGGCCTGTCGTTCCGTCGGCTGGATCCGACACGATTGTGCCGGATCCAG
>JAUPKQ010000213.1 GCA_030837345.1 Actinomycetota bacterium
GGCGGAGGGGTGCGCAGCGAGGCGTCGAGCCGGTTCGCGCGCGCCGTCCGTTCGGCGGTCTGCGCGGTCCGGCGCCCCTCCTGCTCGCGGGAGAGACGGTCCGCCTCCGCCTGCGGATTGATGGTGTTGACGCGGATGCGGTCGGCGTCGGCGCCGGTCGCGAGGCGGTCGAGCGGAACGTAGTCGGTGCGGAAGATCAGTTCGACGCCGCTGTCGAGATCGAGGGAGGCGTTCATCTCCTCGCTGGTGCTGGTGCGGTCGGTGGTGACGTAACCGATCGTGTTCTGCATCTTCGCCTCGGCGCCCCACCCCGCGAGTGAGCCTTTGACGCTGCCGCTGGTGGTGTTGCGCAGATCGAACTGCGATCCCTTGTCGCTGGCGGCGACGCTGCTGGTGTCGATGTGGAAGCGCATCGAGGCGTTGAGCCGCCCGCTCTCGATGACGATACGCTGCATACCCATCTGGACCATGGTGGCGAGCAGTTGCTGTCTGTCGCGGGCGAGCGCCTGGCGTGCGAGCGGAACCAGCGCCTCGGGGTCACCGGCCGTGACGACCTCACCCTCGGGGACGCCGAGCGCGCCACGCAGCGCGGCCTCACTCGGGGGTTGCGCCCCCGGGCGGAGGACCAGCCGGGTGGCCTCGTCCCGTTCCGCCTGGATCTCGGCCTGGCGTTCGCGTCGTTCCGCGGGGTCCAGCCCGGCCAGGTCCTCGGCGGATTCGTCGGCGTCCCCGCCCTCGATCACGAAGCTGCCAGGAAAGCGCTCGGCCAGCCAATTCCGCGCCCCCGAGACGCCGATATTGTTGTCGGCGAATCCCTCCGTCGTCTGGGCGACATTGCGGAGCAGTTCGACGAAAGCGGTCAGTTGCTGCTGGTTGGAGTCATTCATCGCCTTGAAGACGCCGGTGATCAGTTCGTTGACGAAACGAGGGAAGGACACGGCGTTCAGCGTGTCGCGGGTGGTGCGCGCGAGCCGGTCGGTGGCGACGCCGGAGAACTCCGACCCGGCGTTCAGCGTCCGCGCCGTCACGGGGCGGGGACGGTCTCCGGCCGTCTCGGCGTGATCGAGCGCCGCGGAACCGATCCGCGCGAGCGCTCCGGCGACGTCGCGCCGGGTGCCGTCGTCCAGTCGCGTGAAACCCCGCTGGGCCGTGAGCAGACCGCGGACGCCGAGGCGTGCGTCGTCCCGGGGAACGCCGTTCGACACCCGCATCGCGGACGCCCCCGGAAGGCCTGCCGGTACGGCCATCTCAGGCACTCACCGCCGTCGGCTCCGGTGAGAGCGCCTCCCCGATGTCCAGGGTCGCCTCGATCCAGTCGATCGCCGAGCCGACCACGGGATCACCGATCGCGACCAGCGCGCCGCCTCGTCCCGTCCGGTCGGCGTCGGGCCGGTCGGTGCTCGTCCGGTCGGTGTCGGGCCGGTCCTCGACGTCGGCGAGCCAGGCGATCACCGTCATTCCCGCCCTGCCACGCCGAACGTACGGCGCCGGGGGATCGAACCTGATCCGGGCGATCCGCGCGATGGCTGCGACGACGTCCCAGACGTCGCGCGCCGCGAAGGCCCCGCGCAGGTGGGGGTGGGTGATGATCGTCAGGGCGCTCCGCAGGGCGGCGATGATCTCGTCCGCCAGGAAGGCGGTGATGCTCCCGCCGGCGTCACCGAGGTTCTCCGTCAGGCTCCGCGCGGCCCGGCGCACACGGGCCTGTTGCCGGGTGCCTCCGTAGGGATCTCCGGTCGGTACCTCGTCGAGCTTGTAGAGCGCCTCGCACAGTTCGAGCATGTGGTCCTCGAACTGCTCGTTCCGGTGGGCGTCGGCCGCTACGGGTCCAGGGGCGGTTCCGAACAGCCGGGAGAAGCAGGCGTGGCGTTCCGCGGCGCTGAGCCGGTCGTGGCGCTGCCGCCACCAGTCGGCGAGCAACGGTTCCGTCCCGCCGAGGTCGATGCCGACCGCTCCGGTCGACGCGAGGCCGGCCAGCGCCTCGACCGCCGGCAGGATGCCCGCGGCTTCGAGGTCGGCGGAGAGGTAGAGGGTGGCGAGCGCGCGCAGCCGCGCCTGGTCGATCCGGGCGGCGGAGGGTTCGGGGAGGTCGATCTCGCCGAGCCGGTCCAGCGTGACGGCGAGACCGTGCGCCGTCGCGCGGGCGACCAGTCGTTCGGACGCCGACACGGCCGAGGTCAGTAGCGCGTCGCCGACCGGCGCTATCGCGGACATCGCCTACCCCGTCCCGGTGCCCTGGGCGGGCGGGTTGTTGGGGTTGTAAGGAGTGCTGTTGCCCTGGATGACGGACATCATCTCGGGTGTGGCCATCTTCTCCAGCGGGAGGTAGTCGCTCTTGAAGTTCACCCGGACGTCGCCCGAGAGTTTCGCCTTCACCTCGGCCTTGGACTCGCTGCTCTCGTCGAGCGAGGAGCCCACGGTCGCTACATGATCCTGCTCGCCCTCGAAGGCGGCGCTGGCGGAGTAGGGCGAGTACCAGCTGCCGTACTCGGCCTTGGTGCTCTCCTTGTAGCGCTGGGACTCGCGGTCGTTCATCGAGGCGGTGTACTTGCGTTTGGCGTTGTCGCTGGCGCGCATGTCGAACACCACCTTCGCGTTGATCGAACCGTCGGTGACGACGATGCGGTTGATTCCCAGCATCACCATGGAGGAGAGCAGTTGCTGGCGGGACTTCGCCATCTGCAGCCGGGCGGCCGTCACGAGGCGCAGTTCGGCATTGGCATCGGAAAGGTCCGTCGCCGGGGGGTTGACGTTCATGTCCCGGCTGATCTCGGCCAGGCGCACCGCCGCGTCCTCGCCCTTCGCCGTCAGACGCGGAGGCGGCTGCTCGGCTTCGGCTCCCTCGGCGAAACCGCCCGCTGTCGAGTCGACGTCGACCGAGAGCACATCGGGGTAGGTGTCGGCGAGGAAGTCGCGACCGGCTGCCTCACCGATGTTGTCGCGCATGAACTGGTCAGTCGTCTTGGCGACGTTCGCGATCAGCTCGCCGTAGGCGCGCATCTGCTCGATCGAGCTCTCGACGATCGCCTGGAAGACGTTCTTGATCAAGCCGCCGACGAACTTGGGGAAGTCGACCTTCCGTACCATCTCGCCGAACTGCTCGACCCCCTGGCGGACGGCGCCCGCCTCGAACTGTTTGCCGGCGAACCCGGGGCTGCTGGAGAGCTGGCGCTTTGTCGCCTCGACCGGGTCGTCGCCGAGGGCACGCGCGGCCGGGGGAGCGGTGACCTCGCTGTGCACGCCACCGGGGTCGGTGATGTAGGTGAGGACGCGGACCGTGTCCTGGGCGATCCGCGTCCGCTCGTCCTCGGGCAGCCCGAGGAAGGCGGGGGCGCTCATCAGCAACTGGGCGACTTCGGGCCGCACCGCGGTGACGGCGGCACCGGCAGGCGGCGGCGCTACCGACGTCCGTGGGGGCACGGGCACGCGCTGAAGGGTCTTCGCGTCCATCGCTGCTCCCTCAGCCTGCCGGCTGGGTGGCGGACGCCGGGGCGGGGGCGGCCGCGACGGTGCCGCCGGAAGGGGCCGCGCCGGGCGGCGACTTCGGGCTCGGGACGACGTTCGGGTCCGCCGGTGAGGCGTTCCCCTGGATGGCGGCGATCATCTGGGGGGTCGCCATCTTGTCCAGCGGCAGATAGTCGCTCTTGAAATTGACGTCGACGGCACCGGACAGCTGAATCTTGGTCTGTAGCGCCGACTCGGACATCTCGGACGCCGAGGTCTGCGCGGTGATGATCGGTTTGTTCTCGTACTTGTACTTGCCCTTGGCGAAGTAGTCGGAGTCGTACTCGGAATCGCCGCTGTCGTGCCTGGAGCTGGTTTTGCTGCCGTAGTCGTACTCGCCCTCGCCCGCATAGGTCGTCTGGACGTTGCCGTACCGGTCCCGGGCGACGTCCACGGCCGACGCGCTGCGTCGCACGGCCTGCCGGTCCTGCGCGCGCACATCGTAGATGATCTTCGCTGAGAGGCGCCCGTCGGTGACGACGATCCGGTTGATCCCCATCAGGACGAGGCTGGCCATCAGCTGCTGGCGCTGGCGGGCGAGCTGGATGCGGCTGTTCTCGACCAGGGCCAGCTCGACATTCTCATCCGACAGATCGAGGCTCTTCAACGCCCCGTTCTCGAATTCCAGCTTGTTGTTGACCCGGGTGAGTGCCTCCCGTTCGTCGACGCCGTCACGCAGTTTCAGGCGCGGCTGGGGGTTGTCCCCCCACTCGTCGACGCCGATCTCCAGGAGGTCGGGGAACTGGTCGACCATGTTGTCCCGCCCCTGGTTCGGCGACACGTTGTCGTCCATGAACTGGTGCAGGGACTGGGCGACGGCTGCGATCATCTCCTGGTAGGCGCGCATCTGATCGATCGAGCTTTTGACGATCGAGCTGAACACGCCTTCGATCAGCCCCGAGACGAACTGTGGAAAACGGACCTGGTTGAGCATCAGGTCCGCGACCGCCGCGCCTTCCCGGGCCGCGTTGGCCTTGAACGTCTCCGGCGCTATCGCGTCGACGGCGGCCTTACGGTCTTCCCAACTCGCCTCGGTGGCCGCGTGGTCGTCGTCCGCCAGCGTGCGCGCGCCGGTGTTGCCGACGCCGTCGGGGATCCGGGTCCCCTGAATGCCCTCGGGCCTGGCCAGGTAGTCGGCGATCAGCGCGGTGTTTCTCGCGATCGCCTTCTGGTCCTCCGGCGGCAGGGCGCGGAACGCCTCGGACTGGGTGAGCAAGTGCGCCACACCGTGCCGGACGACCGGATCGGGAGTCGGCGGGGCGGACCGTCCCGCCGGCGGCGGTGCGGTGATGGCGGTGCCAGACATGATCACAGTCCTCTCGGAACTGGGGACGGGAGTCACACGGCCTGGAGCGCCTCGACCGGCAGCTCGAACTCGATCGGCCGCAGGTACAGGCTGACGCGGGGCGCGGACCGGGCGTCGGTGCGCAGACTGATGATCGAGAAGTGGCCCGGCCAGTTCTCGTCCTCCGGGGTGAAGGCGCCCATCCAGCGTTCCAGCGCCGCCAGGCCCCGGGGCCTCTCGGCCAGCCCCATGGTGAGCAGGCTGAGGAAGCTGGGTGGCACGTCGGGGATCACCGACAGCAGCACGTAGATCTCGAAGTCCGGGCCCGACGGACCCTCACCGAACGCGAGCAGCGCGCCGTGCGCGGGCAGGTCGAAGCGGCCGCCCAGGACCAGACCCAGCAACTGCATGATGCCGGGCAGACGGTGTCCCAGACCGAGCGCGTCGAGCACCGGCTGGAGATCGGCCAGCCGCAGAGGCTGGGTGCTCGCGAAGGTGAGGCGCTGCCCGCCCGCCTCACGCCGCGCCGCCAGCGTGGTGAACAGCGGGAGCAGACCGGGAACGAGCCGAAGCGCAACCTGGACGATGCGCGAAAGACCGGAGGGCAGGTCGTCGATGGCCCCGCGCCCGCCGGGAAGCTCGTAGTAGACCTTGGAGGTGTGCAGGCCGTCGCGGTCGTAGCTGGAGCCGAAGAAGGCTCCGTAGCCGAGCCTGCCGCCGCCGCCCGCGAAGCCCCGGAACGGTTCGCTGGCGCCGTCGAACCAGTAGAGCGCCTCGTTTCCCATGAAGTCATGGATCAGACGGCGCATCTCGCGGGTGGATTCGTCCCGCCGGTCGATCGACCCCGCGTTCGGCGACAACGGCTGGATGGTGAAGCGCACCGTGCCCGGGTGTGACTCGGAGAAGCTCGGCTCGAACGGTGCGGCCATCGGCATCAGCGCGTTGTGGCGATAGGCGTCGGCCGGGTACTGGAAGGTGCGCATGAGCAGGTCGCGCGACGGCGCATAGGGGTCGGCGGTGCCCAGGGAACGGGCCGCGGTCCTGAGCCGGCGTTCGACCTTGGTGACCACCGGCTCGCTGGACGGGTCGAAAGGCATGGTCCTCCTCCGTGGGACAGTCGGGTGAGACAGCCGGGCGGCGCGGCGGGTCAGTTCGCCCGGGCATGGCCGTTGGCGACGCCGAAGGCCGCTCGCGGTGGCGCGTAACCGCGGCCGAGCCCGACGCCGAGCCCCGCGCCGACGTCCCCCAGGTCGGTGAGCATCTCCCGGGCCATCGCCGGGATCAGGATCGGCTTCGACGTCATCGTGGGCGTGTTCCGTGGTTCCAGGGCCAGCTTCTCGATGTCGCTGTCCGACGTGGCGGTGTCCGCCAGCCAGAGTTCGCAGGCGTTGACGAGGTCGTAGTCGTCCGGGTTCTTGGTCGCCTTGTGGCTGCCCGCCACCGGCGGGTTGCGGACGACCTCCATGTCGATCAGCGGGCCGGACGTCCTGTGGATCCGGCTGACGTTGTTGGCCAGCCAGGCGGTGATGATCGTGCCGCAACTGGCCAGCGTGCGGTAGCGCGAGCTGGTCCGGGCACCGCCGAGGTAGTAGGTGGCGACCTGGTCGACCACCTGCCACATGTCCTTCGCGCCGAAGCAGCC
>JAUPKQ010000214.1 GCA_030837345.1 Actinomycetota bacterium
CCAGGCACGGTCGGGCGGGCACGGCCATAGCCACGGACCGTTGTGCGGAAACGCTCATCGAACGCCCTCTGGTGGAGTGTCGGGTGGCTCGGGGAACGGTTCCGCCGGGGGGACACTCGACGGATGCGGGAACGGTGGCTGACCAGGAACGTCCGGGTGCTGAGTGCGGTGTCCTTCCTCCAGGACGCCGCGAGCGAGCTGCTCTACCCGCTGATGCCGATCTTCCTCACCGCGGTGCTCGGCGCTCCGGCCGCCGTGATCGGGCTGGTCGAGGGGCTGGCGGAGGGCGCGGCGTCCCTGACCAAGCTGGCGTCGGGAGGCCTCGCGAGCCTCTACCCCCGGCGACGTCTGGTGGGGATCGGGTACGGGCTCGCGGCGCTCGGGAAGTTGTTCGTCGCGCTGGCCACGGCGTGGCCGGTGGTGCTGGCCGGACGGGTCGTCGACCGGCTGGGCAAGGGGATGCGGGGGGCTCCTCGCGACGCCCTGCTCGTCGACGACGTCCCGCCCGACCGGCGCGGCCGGGTCTTCGGCGTCCACCGCACCGCGGACACCCTCGGCGCGGTCGTCGGCCCGCTGCTCGGGCTCGCGGCGTACGAGGCCTTCGACCACGACATCCGGCGGGTCCTGATCGTCGCGATGGTGCCGGCGGTGCTGAGCGTCGTCCTGGTGTTCGCCGCGACCGACCACCGTCCGCCACCGCGCAGGGACGACGTCCGGGGGCTCCGGGACGTCGTGACCGCGCTCGCCCGGTCTCTCGTGCACCCTCCCGCGGACCTGCCGCCGCGGTACTGGCGGATCGTCGCGGTCGTCGTGTCGTTCGGTGTCGTCAACCTGCCCGACGCCCTCGTGCTGTTGCACCTGTCGCAGATCGGGTTCCCGGTCACCGGCGTCGTCCTCGCCTATGTCGCGTACAACGCGGTGTACGCGGCGGTGAGTCTTCCGGCGGGGGCGTTGTCCGACAGGATCGGGCCGGTGCCGGTGTTCGGGGTGGGCCTCGTGTGCTTCGCGTTCGCCCTCACAGGACTCGCCCGCACCGAGGACCACGGGACGGCGTGGGCATTGATGGCGTGCTACGGCCTCTTCTCGGCGTGCACCGACGGGGTGGGCAAGGCGTGGGTGAGCCGGGTGCTCGACGCGGAGGCCCAGAGTGCGGGACAGGGGTACCTGCAGGGGCTCGGTGGTCTGGCGGTGCTGGTCGCCGGCGTCTGGGGAGGCGCGGCCTGGGGGGAGCGGGGAGTCGTGCCGCTGTCGGTCGCCGGGGCGGTCGCCGGGCTGCTCGGTGCCGGGCTGCTGGTCAGCGCCGGGCGGCGGGCAGTGACGAGGAGCGTGGGGGCGGGTCCGGGACCGTCTGGGGGCGGGGGAGGAGCTGGGGAAGGATGAGGACGAGACCGACCAGGACGGTGATCGAGGCGATGATCACCGGCATCAGTCCTGTCTCCTCCGCGACGGAGCTGCCGGTCGCCGCGCCGACGACGGAGACGGTCATCTCGACGGTGAGGAAGGCCGTGGCGACGCGGCCGAGCATCGAGTCGGGCGTCTGGCGCTGGTAGGCCGTCGAGACGGCGACGAGCAGGATCACCGCGGGAGCACCCGCCAGGGCGAACGCGAGGACGGTCAGCGAGTACTGCCGCGGGCCGAAGGCGAGCCCGAAGCAACAGGCGAGCCACGGCACGCTGATCAGGACGGCCGTGCGGGTCGAGAAACGTTCGATGATCAGTCGGGCGAGCGGCGTCCCGGCGAGGTAGCCGAGCCCGAGCGCCGTCAGGAGGTAGCCGAAACGCAGGGCGTCCGCGTGGAGCTGGGTCCTGGCGAACGGGACGAGGAGCGAGGTCAGGGCTCCGTTGGCGAGGTAGAAGAGGGCGGTGACCGCGAGGAGGCCGCGCAGGAATCTCTCCTGCCACACGTGCGCGAGCCCGGCGCGGAGATCGGCGGCGCCGCTGCTCATCGTCACGTGGGAGGTGCGGCGGCGGGGCGCCCGGTGGCGGATGAGGTAACAGCCGAAGGCCGAGGCGAGATAGCTGCTGGCGTCGAGGACGACGAGGGTCTCGAACCCGGAGGCCGTGTACACGATCCCTCCGGCGACGGAGCCGAACAGCCGTACGAGCCCGTCGATCATCCCGAACATCGCGTTGGCGGCGGGGAGACGCTCGTCCGAGGCGACGAGCGACGGGATGATCGCCTGCCGCGACGGCCGGAACAGCTGGGCGGCCCCGTTCTCGACGAGGATCGCCACGTAGATGATCCAGATGTCCGTCCCGTCCTGGACCATCAGCATCGACAGGACGGCGAGCGCGCGGACGACGTCCGTCGCCATCATCACCCGGCGGCGGTCCATCCGGTCGACGAGAACCCCGGCGGCCGGGCCGAACATGATCGCGGGAAGGGTCTCGGCGACGAACGCGGCCCCCGTGGCCGCCGTCGAACCGGTCCGGTCGAAGACGTGCAAGGGGACGCCGATGACGAGCAGCCAGGTCCCGAACGTCGACATCAGCTGGCCGACCCATAGGTGTCGAAAGTCGGAAATATTCAAAAGTGCGAGCACTGCCCCAGGCTCTCATCGGGGCGCCGCCCGGCGCTGGCAAAAGCTGTCATATGGGAAATATTGGAATCAAACGATAGTTTCGAATGAGGTTAAACGAATCAGTATCCCGTGTCGGGGGGCTGGAATGGAAGAAGTGACAGCAGCCGATCTCCGTGACGGGCGGCGGACGAGGCCCGCCGCGGCGGATAGGCCAGTAACCGCAGGCAGCCGTCGGCGATGGTGGGTGAATGGACCTCGGGATCGAGGGCTCCCCGGTCCTGCCGGATCGTGATCACCGACCGGACGAGGCCGAGCACGAGGTCCGTCGCGACCTGCTCGTCGGGGACCGGGAACGCCCCGCTCCGGGTGCCGTCCGCGACCAGGGAGGTATACGCCTCCCGGAGCCTGCGGCGCTGCTCGTGGAACAGCGAGAAGCGGGGGCTCCGGAGCTCAGGCAGCAACTGGAGCGCGCCGAGGTTCCACCGGGTCGAGCACAGGGACCTGACGTCGAACGCGGCGAGCGCCCAGAGCTTCGCCTCGACCGGACCGGCCCTTTCGGCGAGCGCGGCCGCGGCGTCGAGCGACGGGAGCACCGTCATTCCGAGGAGGTCCAGGAGGATCTGTTCCTTGGTGGCGAAGTGGCAATACAGCGAGGCCTGCCTGATCCCGACGGCGAGGGCGACGGCGCGGGTCGAGGTCGCCGCGTAGCCGCGCTCGCTGAAGAGTTCCGCGGCGGCGTCCAGGATCTCGTCGCGGGCGGAGGTGCCGTGCCGCTGCCGGGCGGCCAGCCGGGGACGCCCGGCGGACGGCTGCTGCGCGACCATGCGGTGATCGTCGCACGGTCCTCCCGGTCCGGGAGGCCCCTCGGGAAGGTCCTCCGGGGCGCTCGCCGTCGCCGGACGGCGAGCGCCCCGGACGAGGGTCACGACGGAAGGGCCAGTTTCCGCTCCAGGGCCTCGATCACGTAGGGGCGGATCGTGGCGGCCTCGATGATGCGGTCGACCGATCCGACGCGGAGGGCCCGGTCGATCGTGTGGACCGCGTCGAACTCGCCCGCCACCTCACCGAGCTTCTCGGAGCGGACGGCCCCGGTCGTCTCGTGCAGTCTTGCCCGGACGTCGGCGGCGAGGCGGCCCGTCGCCGTCGCCGCTTCCGCGCGGAGGGCGGCGACGCGCGGGTCCTTCTCCGTGCGGATCCGCACCTCCCGGGCGAAGACCGTCGCGGCGGCCGGAGCGCCCCCGATCACGGAGGCGAACGACCCCCGGACGGCGGCGATCTCCAGGGACGGGTTCAGCGCCTTGGAGAACACGACGAACGCCCCGCCGTGGTACCGGGACACGACGACGAACACGATCGGTCCGCGGAAGTTCGTCACGGCCCGGCCGATCTCGGCGCCGTACTCGAGCTGCCAGCGGCGCAGGGACTCCGGGCTGCCGTCGAACCCCGACAGGTTGGCGAGGACGACGAGCGGCCGGTTCCCGCTGGCCGCGTTGATCGCCCGTGCCGTCTTGCGGGACGCCTGCGGGAACAGGGTGCCCGACGTCCACTGCGGCGGTCCGTCGGCTGGAACGAAACCGCGCCGTGGCACGGTTCGCGACTCCAGCCCGAGCAGGCAGACCGGGATCCCGCCGATGTGGGCGTCCCAGACGATCGAGGTATCCCCGCCGCGCCAGTTCTTCCAGCGTTCGAGGGGCTCGGCGTCGGCGTCGGCGACCGCCCGCATCACCGACCGCATGTCGAACGGCTTCTTGCGGTCGGGGTTGGCCTCGAAGATGTCGCCGACCCGGGTGAAGTCGCATCCGGGGACGTCGGCGTGCGGGGCGTGACGGACGTCGCGGTCCGTGGGGTCGGTCGTCGTCCGGCGCCGGGGGAAGCGTTCGCCCGGCACGACGTAGGTGTGGTCGTAGTGGGCGAGGAGGAGTTCGCACGCGGCCTCGAAGGAGGGCGCCCAGTACTGGCCCTGGCCGTTCGGCCCCATGACACGGTCGTAGCCGCCGATGCCGAAGTTGTCCTCCGCCGACACCCCGCCGGAGAAGTCGAGCGCCTGTTTCCCGGTGAGGACCATCGCGCTGGACGGCGTCATCACCAGGATGCCCTTGGTGTGCATCAGCATCGTCGCCTCGGCGTTCCAGTAGGGCTGGCCGCCGACGTTGATCCCGGTGACGATGATGTTGATCTCACCTCCGGCCTGGGTGAACTCGATGATCCGCCGCAGGGTCGCGGAGATCCAGTCCATGTTCTCGGTGCCGCTGTCCATCGAGATCAACGCGCCGGACGACACCGCGAACCACTCGACCGGAACGTGCAGGCGCTCGGCGAGGTCGAGGGCGGCGTTGATCCGGACGCACTCCGGTTCCGCGAGGTTTCCCAGCCCCTTGGTCGGGTCGCCGAGGATCGCGACGCGCGTCATCCCCTCGGGGACCTTGGCGGTGACGTTGGTGAGCAGCCCGACGACGACGTGGGCGTCGTTGCCCCCGGGCTCGCGGCCGACGGGGACGAGGGCGCCGTCGGCGTCCAGGTCGTACTCGGTGAACGTCCCGGCGGGGAACCGGCCGGACGTGCCGGGCTCCGGCGCGAGCATCCGGGTGATCTCGTACGGGTACGGTGCGCCGAACCGTCTGGCGAGCAGCACCTTTCGGCGGTACTCGTCGAGGGGGCGCAACGGGACGTCGCCCGGCGGCTCCTCGACGACCGTGACGCCGCGCCGTCCGAGGCCTTCGATATGGAGGACGGCGTCCCTCAGGTTCTCGGGGGAACCCTCGGGGGAGCCCTCTGGCTCCGGGATGCGTACCCGGAGGACGACCTTCTCCAGGCCGGCGCCCGCGGCGAGCGGGGCGAACGCCCGGGCGAGCGCGGTCCACGACTCCCGCGGCACGGTCCAGGGAGCGCGGACCGACAGCACGACCCGGTTGGCGGCCGGCTTCTCCCGGTCGGGGAACCCGGCGAGGCAGCCCCGCAGGGCGGCGAGGGCCTGGAGTCCGGTCCGTTCCAGGGCGGGGTACGACACCTGGCCCGGCCCGGCGTCCTCGACGCGGGTCAGGTCGGGCACCTCGGCGAGGGCGAACAACCGGCGGTCCGACGGGTTGTCGTGCGCGACCCCGAGGAAGAGGTAGACGTTCTCGGGGGAGGCCCGCCGTTCGAGGCGGAAGGTCTCCAGGCGCCAGAGCTCCAGCCGCTTCGCGAGCATCGGGTGCAGGTTGCGGTATGCGGTGTCCTCGACGAACCCGGCGTCCGGTGCCGAGTCCGACGGCTGGCGGAGGGTGACGTGCTGGGTGCGGAAGTGCTCCTCGACGTCGCCCCCGTGATTGGTGACGGTGACGTCGAGGCGGTGCACCCGCCGTCCGAAGGGCCCGCCCGCCAGCGCCGACGTCAGCGCGGCGACGGTCTCCTCCACCGGCGGCCTGACGCCGTCCCGCCAGCAGACGAGGTCGACGACGATCTCACGGTCCTCACCGACCGTCGCCAGATGCGGTGCGAGCGCGACGGCGGTCGCCCGGACGTCGGCGAACGGGGTGAACGCGACGACGAGGCGTACCGGGAGGTCACCGACCTCGTAGTCCGCCGTGACGATCCGCAGGCCGCGAAGGTGGGTGAGGACGAGGTCGTGCAGGTCGCGGAACCGGTAGAAGCGGCGCGCGTACACCTCGAGCACGGTGTCCCGAAGGCCCGGGTCCGCGCTGGCGAGCCAGGCGTGCAGGAGCGTCCCGCGCAAGGGCTGCGGGCAGTCGACGAGTTCCTGGAGGCGCAGTTCCCGTTCGCTGCGCGTGCGGTCGGCGCCCAGGGCCGCGAGGTGGCTCTCCATCGACAGGAGGACCGACTCGGCCGACGCCCGGACGATCGGACGGTCGAGGTGGTGGAACCGGACGTCGCGGGCCAGGTCCGCGACGGCCTGCTGGCGTCCCTGCGCGGCGGCGGCCAGCCGGTCCAGGCGGGCCCGGGTGTCCGGGGCGAGCGCGCCGTCCAGGGGGGCGTGGTCGCCCAGCCGCCGGCGGAGCACCACGGTGACGGCGTCGGCGAGTTCCCGGACCCGGTCGACGGATCGGAACAGGCGCACGGCCGCCGACTCCAGGGCGGGAGTCCGCCGGAAGCCGGTGACGTGGTAGCGGGCGAGCGCCCGGGCGAGCCGTTCCCGGTAGCCGTCCGGCAGGCCCGCCCGGTCGGGGTCGAGCCACTGGAGGTAGGCGTGGAGGTACTCCTGGGTACCGTGGACGGGGATGTCCCCGTCCACGGTCTCGCTGACCGGCCGGTAGAGCGAGGCCAGGTCGGCGTACAGGTCGAGGAAGGCGTCCTCGCAGGTGAGAAGCCTCGGATCGGCGACGTCCCCCTCGTTGCCGAGGGCCTTCTGCCGGGCGAGCAGCTCCTTGCGTGAGGAGGGGTCGAGGTCGTAGCCGAGCAAGTAGGCGTCGAGGGCGGCGTAGACGCGCTCGCACTCCGGGCCGGCGGGAATCGCCGGGGTGGCCGGTCCGGCGGGTTCCGTCAGCCCGCTCAGGTCGAGGACGCCGGCGCCCGCGGTGCTCCCGGAGGACTCGCCCGACGCGCGGACGCGCAGCAGAGGCGCCCCGGCGTCCACCTGGGCGTTCGGCACGACCTCGGTGGCGGTCACCTCCCCCGCGACCGGTGAGGTGACGACCGACTCCATCTTCATCGCCTCGAGGACGGCGACGGGTTGCCCGACGGCGACCTGCTCGCCGACCCCGGCGAGCAGCGAGACGACGAACGCGGGCCATCCGGCGCGGACGACGTGGCCGTCCTCGCGCGTGACGAGGTGGGTCCGGCCGTCGATCTCCAGCCGGTGGTCCGGGCCGCCCGTGACGGCGATGACCTGGTGGCGGCGCCCGTTGCACGTGATTCTGCGTTCGAAGGTGCTCACCCGTTCGACGCCGACGTCGACACGGACCGGGGCCCCGGAGGGATTCACGTGCACCCGGTAGGTGTCCGGTCCCACCTGGTCGACGCGGAGGAGGTGCTGGGTGCCTCGGTAGCCCAGGTGGACGGCCGTCCCGACGGCTTCGGGACGTTCGGGGCGCCCGCGGGCCGCCCGTGCGTGGAAGGTGCTCTCCGCGAAGGCCTGATCGCTGTCGTAGGCCTCGATCGCGGCGGCGACCAGGGCGACCGGATCGGGTGACGGCATGAGTCCTCCCTTCTCGATCAGCGTGTCGAGCCAGGTGTCGTCGACGTCGCCGCCGACGAGCTCGGGGCGGTCCAGGACGGACCGGAGGAAGTCGCTGTCGGTCGCCCCTTTCTCGACGACGACCGTCGTCCGGTCGAGGGCCCGGCGGAGCCGGAGCACGGCCTCGGCGCGGTCCCGTCCCCGGGCGGTCACGGTGGCGAGCAGCGGTGGCGTCGCGGCCGGGACGACGTCGCCCGCCCGGCTCCCCGCCCGCACCCGCCCCCCCGAGGCGCTCGGCAGCGACA
>JAUPKQ010000215.1 GCA_030837345.1 Actinomycetota bacterium
CACATCGGCGAAGGGGGATTCCCCGCCGACAACCAGTCGGGCACGTGGGGTTCCCTCCTCCCCGCCGCGTGGAGCTACTGCCTGGCCGCCCGTGCCCGGGGTCTCGGCACCGCGTGGACGACGCTGCACCTGGCGTACGAACGCGAGGTCGCCCAGATCCTCGGCCTGCCGGACGGCGTCGCGCAGGGGGCGCTCATCCCCACCGCTTACTACACGGGAGACGCCTTCGGAAAGGCCCGCCGCCAGCCCCTCGACGAAGTCCTCCACCTCAACCACTGGTGAGAACACCCGACAGGCTCCCCCAGGGACCGCATGTTCGTTCCCCCTGCTGAAAACAACCGGCACCACCCTCGCTGGCTGCCGGAGCCGCGCGAGGGCGGGATGCGAGGCAGGGAAGGTACACGCGATCCTGGTCAAGACGTCCGTTTCATCCCAATACTGGGATCATGGTGGAGCCTCGGACCGCCGGAGCCTCGGCGTTGAGCATCGCGGTGCAGATCAACCTGACCCGGAACTCGATTCTGCACACCGTGAGCTACTGGGCGCGGGTCCTCCAGTGGATGTCGGAGGACGAGTCCCGGTGGCGCGCCGGGGCGGCCGGGGAACAGCATGTCGCCCAGGTGCTCGCCGACATGGTGGAGACCGGGTGGACGATCCTCGCCGATCGACGGTGGCCGGGGACCCGCCGCGCCAATATCGACCTTCTGCTCGCCGGGCCCGGCGGAGTCTTCGTCATCGACGCCAAGCGGTGGAGCGACGTCCGGATCTCCGGCGGTGTTCTCTGGCACGGCGGCGCCCGGGAGGACGAGGCGCTGGAGAAGATCGCCGCTCAGGCCGCCGCCGTCCAGACCCTCCTCGCCGAAGAAGGCCTGGCCCCGGCCGAGGTCATGGCCCTGCTCGTGCTGGACCGGCTCGACGTGCCCGTCACCCGGATCGGGACGGTGCACGTCCTCGGAGAGCGCGAACTGGTCCGGTTGCTGACACGGCGGGCCCGGCGTCTGACCGGCGAACAGGTCGCGCAGATCGGTGACGCCCTCGACCGCGGATGCCCGCCGATGCCCGCGCCACCGGCACCCGCATCGCCGGCACCAGCGATCCAACCGGCGTTGTTCGAGGTCGAGGAGATCGTGCAGATCCTCGAGGACGCCGTCGCCGCCGCTCCGATCGAGACGTGGATGACCTGGTTGCACCCGACGCAGGCCAAGCTGGCCAAGCGCTCGTGGGCGGGACCGGCCCGGATCCGCGGCGCCGCCGGGACCGGCAAGACCGTCGTCGCCCTGCACCGGGCACGACACCTCGCCGCCCATGGACGGCGCGTCCTGTTCACGTCCTACGTCGGCACCCTCCCGCCGGTGTTCAGGTCCCTGTTCGCGCGCCTCGCCCCCGACCTGGCCGACGACGTCAGTTTCGCCTCCGTGCACCAGGTCGCGGTGCGGCTGCTGCGTTCGACCGGCGCCGACGTCACCGTCGACTACGCGGCCCTGGACGACTGCTTCGCCCGGGCCTGGTCCGCCGTCCGGCGCCGCAGCCCGCTCGCCGACCTCGGAGTGCCCCCGAACTACTGGCGGGACGAGATCGCCCACGTCATCAAGGGGCGTGGCATCACGGACCCCGCCGACTACGCCTCCTTGCGGCGTGTCGGCCGGCGCACGGCGCTCCAGCCGGGCCACCGCGCCGCGGTCTGGGAGCTGTTCGAACAGTACGAACGTCGCCGGATCGATCGCGATCTCACCGACTGGGACGACGTCCTGCTCGCCGCCTTGGCCCTGCTGGACTCACAGGCGCTGCCCAGCCCGTGGGACGCCGTCATCGTCGACGAGGTCCAGGACCTCACCTGCACCGGGCTGCGGCTGCTCCACCGCCTCGGCGGGGACGCCCCGGACGGCCTGCTCATGGTCGGTGACGGTCGGCAGGCCCTCTTCCCCGGTGGCTTCACGCTGGCCGAAGCGGGTGTGTCGGTCATCGGCCGATCCACGGTGCTCGATCGCAACTACCGCAACGGGGCGACCATCCTCCGCTACGCCCTCGCCGCCGCCGGAACCGATCACCTCGACGACCTGGACGACGATCCCGACCAGCCCACCGCCGTCCACGCCGTCCACGCCGCTCGCGCCGGTGGGACGGTGGTCCGTGAGGAGGCGCCGGACGCCGTGTCCCAGCACCGGGCGCTGGTCCGGCATCTGGAGGACTTGCGTGCCCGGGGTGCGCGGTTCGGGGATGTCGCGCTCCTCGTCACCAGCAATGCCGCCGCCCGGCACTGGCGCCGTGAACTGACGGACGCCGGGATCCCCGCCATGCTGCTCGCCGAGTACGACGGCACCCAGCAGGACGCCGTCAAGGTCGGGACCTTCGAGCGCAGCAAGGCCCTGGAATTCACCCACGTCCTCATCCCCGACAGCGACACCTTTCCCGGACCGCCCCACCCCCACGAGTCCGAGGACGCCTACGCCGAACGACGCGACCAGGAACGCAAACGCCTCCACGTCGGGCACACCCGCGCCCGCGACGGACTCTGGCTCGGCGTCACCGGGGGACGCGTTCAGGCGCCGTCCTTTTCTTCCCGGGATTCTTTGCCGACGGCGAGTTCGGTGAGGCGAAAAACCGGATGTTCACCGGCCTCGGCGACAAATGCCGCGACCTCATCCGCCGCCTGCGCGTCGAAGAACGGTGCCGTCACCCGTACCTGACGCACGTACTCACGCAGAATCGGTCCCGCCGTCCCGGCGTCCACCTCCTGTGCCAGCATCCGCGGCCGCGCCCGGCCCTGCCGTAGCGTCACCTCCGGATGGGCCCGCACATTGTGCACCCAGCCGACCTGCCCGTACGGCGACACCAGCCACCGGTGACCGTCGATCTCGAGGATCGTCACGGGTGTCGTCCGCTCCAGGCCGGAGGTACGGCCGATGGTGGTGAGCAGGTACGTCGACCCGCCGCCGATCCCCATCCTGACCAGACGGCTCACCAGCGCGTTGACGGTGCGCCGGGCCCA
>JAUPKQ010000030.1 GCA_030837345.1 Actinomycetota bacterium
CACCGGCAGTATTCACCGGCAGCGAGGAGAGGCCAGATGTCAGGCCACCGCCACGGGCAGGACCCAGCAGATCGTCAGGGCGAGTCGATGACGGGCGCGCAGAGCCTTGTCCGCTCGCTCGAATCGATCGGGGTAGATGTCGTCTTCGGCATCCCCGGCGGCACCATGCTTCCGCTGTACGACGCGTTGATGGACTCCACGTCGATCCGGCAGATCCTCACCCGGCACGAGCAGGGCGCCGGACACGCGGCCGAGGGCTACGCCAAGGCGACCGGCCGGGTCGGTGTCTGCCTGGCGACGTCCGGCCCGGGGGCCACGAATCTCGTGACGCCGATCGCGGACGCGTACATGGACTCGGTGCCGGTCGTGGCCATCACCGCCCAGGTGTCGAGCAACCTCATCGGTACGGATGGTTTCCAGGAAGCGGATATTTCGGGGATCACCTTTCCCATCACGAAGCACAGCTACCTCGTCACCGATCCCACGGAGATCTCGCGGACGATCGCCGAGGCCTTCCACATCGCCTCCACGGGACGGCCCGGTCCGGTCCTCGTGGATGTCTCGAAGGACGCGCTCCAGGCGCAGACGTCGTTCACCTGGCCGAACAAACTCGAGCTGTCGGGGTACCGGCCGGTGGCCCGTCCGCACGGCAAGCAGGTGCGCGAGGCGGCGAGGCTGCTGGTCACCTCCCGCCGCCCCGTGCTCTACGTCGGCGGCGGCGTGATGAAGGCGCAGGCCAGCGCCGAGCTGCGCGTTCTCGCCGACCTCACCGGCGCCCCCGTCGTCACGACGCTGATGGCGAGGGGAGCGCTGCCCGACTCCCACCCGGGCAACCTGGGCATGCCGGGCATGCACGGCACCGTCGCCGCCGTCACCGCCCTCCAGAAGGCAGATCTCATCGTCAGCCTCGGTGCCCGGTTCGACGACCGTGTCACGGGCAAGCTGTCGACGTTCGCGCCGAACGCCGTCATCGTGCACGCCGACATCGATCCGGCGGAGATCTCGAAGAACCGGGTGGCGGACGTTCCGATCGTCGGGGACGCCAAGGAGGTCATCTCCGAGCTCGTGGCGGACATCACGGCCGAGCACGCGGCGGGCCAGCGGGCCGACCTCGCCGCCTGGTGGGCGCAGGTCGACAGCTGGCGGACGACGTACCCGCTCGGGTACGCCGAGCCGCCGGAGGGCGAGATCGCGCCACAAGCGGTCATCGCCCGGCTCGGGCAGGTCGCCGGGCCGGAGTCCGTCTACGTCTCGGGTGTGGGACAGCACCAGATGTGGAGCGCCCAGTTCATCAACTACGAGCACCCGAACAGGTGGATCACCTCCGGGGGCCTCGGGACGATGGGTTTCGCGGTGCCCGCCGCGATGGGCGCCAAGGTCGGCCAGCCCGACCGTACGGTGTGGGCGATCGACGGCGACGGCTGCTTCCAGATGACGAACCAGGAGCTGGCCACCTGTGTGATCAACAACATTCCGATCAAGGTGGCGGTGATCAATAACTCCAGTCTGGGCATGGTGCGCCAGTGGCAGACGCTCTTCTACGACGAGCGCTACTCCGGGACCGACCTGCACACGTCCCACGGAGGCCGGCGCATCCCCGATTTCGTCAAGCTCGCCGAGGCCTACGGGTGCGTCGGACTGCGGTGCGAGAACCCGAAGGACGTCGACGAGACAATCGCCAAGGCAATGTCCGTCAACGATGTTCCGGTGGTCGTCGACTTCGTCGTCCACCGTGACGCGATGGTGTGGCCGATGGTGCCCGCGGGGGTCAGCAATGACGACATTCAGTATGTCCGCGGCGTCAGCCCCTCCTGGGACCGCGAAGACTGACCGGCGAGGATTCGAGAGGAACCCGATGAGCAAGCACACGCTGTCCGTCCTGGTGGAGAACCGGCCGGGCATCCTCGCCCGCGCGGCCGGCCTGTTCGCCCGCCGTGGATTCAACATCCACTCTCTCGCCGTCGGCCCGACCGAGAACCCCGACGTCTCGCGGATGACCGTCGTGGTCGACGTCGACGAGCTCCCCCTGGAGCAGGTGACGAAGCAGCTCAACAAGCTGATCGATGTGATAAAGATCGTGGAGCTCGAGCCGTCCGCCTCCGTCCAGCGGGAGTTGCTGCTGGTCAAGGTGCGGGCGGACATGACCAGCCGGTCGAGCGTGCTGGAGACGGTGCAGCTGTTCCGGGCGAAGGTCGTCGACGTCGCCCCGGACGCCGTCACCGTCGAGGTGACCGGTAACCCCGACAAGCTCGACGCCTTCCTCAAGGTGATCGAACCGTTCGGGATCCGCGAGCTCGTCCAGTCGGGCATGGTCGCGGTCGGCCGGGGCAGCCGGTCGATCGCGGACCGCGCCCTGCGGAGCGCCTGATCCCCGGGCGGGCCCACCCGGCTAACCTCGGGTGGGCCCGGACCGTCTTCCCGAGCCCGTTCGAGAACCAGCACCACGTTCGACCAACAGCGACTTGTACAAGGAGAGACCTCCTGTGGCAGAGATGTTCTACGACGACGACGCCGACCTGTCCGTCATCCAGGGCCGCACGGTGGCGGTCCTCGGCTACGGCAGCCAGGGACACGCTCACTCGTTGAGCCTGCGTGACTCCGGCGTCGACGTCCGGGTGGGCCTGCCGGTGGGCAGCAAGAGCCGCGGCAAGGCCGAGGAGCAGGGCCTGCGCGTCGTCACCCCCGAGCAGGCGGCGACCGAGGCCGACGTGATCATGATCCTGACGCCGGACCACGTCCAGCGCCACCTGTACGCCGAGGCGATCGCGCCGCATCTGTCGAAGGGTGACGCGCTCTTCTTCGGGCACGGCTTCAACATCCGCTTCGGGTACATCACCCCGCCGGAGGGCGTCGACGTCTGCATGGTCGCCCCGAAGGGCCCCGGTCACCTCGTGCGTCGTGAGTTCGCCAACGGCCGCGGCGTCCCGGTGCTCGTCGCCGTCGAGGAGGACGCGACCGGCGGGGCCTGGCCGCTGACGCTCTCGTACGCCAAGGCGATCGGCGGACTGCGGGCGGGCGGGATCAGGACGACGTTCACCGAGGAGTGCGAGACCGACCTCTTCGGCGAGCAGACGGTCCTGTGCGGTGGCGTCTCGCGCCTGGTCCAGTGCGGGTTCGAGGTCCTCACCGAGGCCGGGTACCAGCCCGAGATCGCCTACTTCGAGTGCCTGCACGAGCTCAAGCTGATCGTCGACCTGATGTACGAGGGCGGCATCGCCAAGCAGCGCTGGTCGGTGTCGGACACCGCCGAGTACGGCGACTACGTGTCCGGCCCGCGCGTGATCGACGACTCGGTGAAGCAGCGGATGGTCGAGACCCTGGAGGACATCCGCAACGGGGCCTTCGCCGCCCGCTTCATCGCCGACCAGGACGCCGGTGCCCCGGAGTTCACGGCCCTTCGCGAGGCGGGGGAGAAGCACCCGATCGAGGCGACCGGGCGTGAGCTCCGCAAGCTGATGAGCTGGGTCAAGTCCGCCGACGAGGACTACACCGAGGGCACCGCCGCCCGCTGACGCCCTCGGTCGCGAGGTTCCCCCCGTCCGTCCGCCGGAGCCGACGCGATCTGTGCCGGTTCCGGCGGACACGGCGGAACCGGCCTGCGGGGTGACCCGTCACCTGAGTTCTCGATCACGTATCGGAGGGCGGGGCCGAGGGCCGGGAGCGGCGGAACCTCGTGCGCTTCAGGCGCGGGCGGCGGCTCGGGGCGGGGAGCGCGTGCAGCTCGACGGTGATGCGAGCCCCGCCGGAGGGGGATCGGTCGATCAGCAGGCGTCCCCCGCAGCTCGCCGCGAGCCGGGTCGCGATGTCGAGGCCGAGGCCGCTGGAACCCGCTCCGCTGGCGCCTCTGCGCACCGCCTGCTCGGGGTCGGAGATGCCGGGCCCGTCGTCCGAGACGACGAGGCGCGGTCCGGCGGTCACCCGCTCCAGTTCGACCTCGAAGGCGCAGCCCTCGGGGGTGTGCAGGAAGACGTTGCCGAGCAGGACGTCGATGGCGGCCTCCAGATCCGTCGACCGGACCGGGACCGGTGCCGGCCCGGGGGGCACGTCGAGCCTCCAGGGCCGTCCCTGGTCCTCGGCGAGCGCGCCCCAGAAGTCGAGCCGTTCGCGCAGGACGGCGCTCGCGTCGCAGGATCCGCGCGGAGCGATGGGCGCGGTGCCGCCCGCACCCTCCGCGGTGCCGCCCGTCCCTTCGGGGGCGGCGCCCGCTCCGGACGCGTCCGGCCGGTGGGGGTGGCGATCTCCCCGGCGGGCCTCGCGGATGATGTCGTCGACCTCCTCCTGGAGCCGCGCGGTCAGGGCTCGCACCTGGTCACCGACCTGTCCGGGGCCGAGAGACCGGCCGGTGAGCACGAGCCCGGCCAGCGGGGTGCGCAGCCGGTGCGACAGGTCCGCGGCGAGTTCCCGCTCGGCAGCCAGGAGGTCGCCGACCCGGTCCGCCATCGTGTTGAAGGCCTGGGCGGCCTCCCGTAACTCGTCGGGTCCCTCCGGGGTGAGCCGGACGTCGAGGTCCCCGGCACCGAGACGGACGGAGGCGTCGCTCAGCCGCCGGGCCGCCCGCACGACCCGGGACGCCAGCCGGTCGGCCAGCGCGACCGACCCCGCCACCAGGCCCAGGGCGAGGACGACGAGCAGCGTCCGGGCCCGGGGGACGCCCCGCTCCAGGACCTCGTCGGGCACGTCCACCTCGACGACGGCGACGCGGCCGCCGGACAGGGCGACCGGCTGGAGGACCGCCACTCCGCCGTCGAGCGGGACGACGGAGGCCGATCCGGCCCGCCGCGCCGCCCGCACGTCCGCCTGCGGCGCCTGGGCGGGCCCGACGACGGTGACGTCGTCGTTCTCCGGGCCGTCGTCGCCGCCCCGGAGCGGAAGGTAGGCCGAGACCCGGCCGGACGCGGAGGCCGGGACGCTGTCCAGCACCGCCTCGACGTCCGCGCGCTCGGTCGTCAGCGACAGCACGGGGCCGATGGCCGCCGCGGCCCGGTAGGCGTCCGCCAGGGCCCGGTCCCGCACGACGTTTCCGACGAGCACGGTGAGGGGCACGAGGAACGCCACCGCGACCAGGCAGGTGACGGCGGTGGAGATGGCGGCGAGCGACCGCCTCACGGGGTGGTCACCGGACGGCGACGGGCGACGGGGTCACCGGGTCACCGGGGGGCTGAGAGGCGGATCCCGACGCCGCGCACGGTGTGCAGGTACCGCGGCTGGCTCGCCGTCTCCCCGAGTTTGCGGCGCACCCAGGACAGGTGGACGTCGATCGTCTGGTCGTGGCCGTAGGCCTGTTCCCACACCTCGGCGAGGAGCTCGCGCCGGCTGACGACCTGGTCCGGGCGGGCGGCCAGATAGGCGAGGAGATCGAACTCCCGGCGGGTGAGCTGGAGGGGCTGTCCCGCCAGGTGGGCCTCCCGGCGTCCCGGGTCGACGCTGAGGTCGCCGACGACCAGGACGGGGTCCTGCTCGGTGAGTGTCCTCCGCAGGACGGCGGTGACCCGGGCGTGGAGTTGCTCACTGGAGAACGGCTTGATCAGGTAGTCGTCCGCCCCGGCGTGCAGCAGGCGGACGACCTCGACGTCGCTGTCCCGCGCCGAGGCGATGATCACCGGGACGTCGCGGTGCAGCCCGCGCATCATCCGCAGCGCCTGGGCGCCGTCGAGGTCCGGCAGGTTGAGGTCGAGCACGACGAGGTCCGGAGGATGCGCGGCCACCTCCCGCAACGCCTCCAGGGCATTCGGGGCGCTGCGGACGACATGGCCACGGTCGGTGAGATCGTGCACCAGGGCGCTGCGTAGCAGGGCGTCGTCCTCGACGAGCAGAAGGGCAGCCACATCCGTACTCTACGTAGGGGCACAATGCTCGTGTGCACAATGTGCTCCGTTACGGTGCCGGATGGTTGCTCGCAGCCACAGCTGCCGTCAGCCTGTCCTGGGCCGTGATAAGTGACGTGGTGAATCCCGACCGATGGGGACGTTCCGGAGAGTCGGGGGCCGTGGGGGCCGTCGTCCCGTCGGGGGCGACCGGCGCGGCCACGGCCCTGGGAGCCACTTCCACCTCGATCACCGTCAGTTACGGTTCTTCTACGGGGTCCCGGTCCGGTGTCCGCCGGGCGGGGGACGGTACCGAGGGCACCGGCGTACCGGGTGTGACATCTCCGGGCGGCGGGACGTCCCGCACCTCGTCCCTCCCGCCTCGCGGGGGGACCGTCCGGAGGGCCACGGTGACGACCGCGCCCCCGGCCGGCCCCGGGCGGACGACGGGGACCCGCGTGTCGACGACGTCGGGACCGCCGGCCCTGACCACCACCCGCCTGACGTCGGGGACGCCGATGTCCGGTCCTCCCGTCAGGTCCGAGCCTCGATCCGGCGGGTCGACGACGTCGACGGAGCAGAGCCGGTCGACCCCGGGCGTCCGTGCCGTCCAGGTGAGGGGAGGGCAGGTCCTCCTCAGGCTCGCCGCGGACAGCGCGTCCCTCGTGTCGGCGACGCCGGCCGCCGGTCACCGGGTGCAGACGTGGGAGTCCCCCGGGATGATCAGGGTCGATTTCAGCGCGGAGTCGACGGTTTCATCCGTGTTCGTCACGTGGAACGGCCATGCCCCCGATGTGAGGACCGTCGAGTACTGATCTCACGGGTGTCCTCAAGTCGGACGGCAGGAGATCCGATCTTTCCTCTCGGACGCGGCGACCGCCGCATCGAGGAGGTAATCGTGTCTCAGAACCACCGCGGAACCTCGGGAGCGGTACGGACCGGACTCGGGATCCGCCTGAGGATTCTCGCCGCTGTCGGGGTCACCGCCTTGACCACCCTCGTCGTGGGCGCCGCCGGTAGCAGCCAGATGTCGGTCCTCAACGAGCGGGCCCACACCGTGTACAAGCAGGGTGCGGACAGCATCGTCAAGCTGCACAACGTCGAAGTCCTCTGGTGGGAGTACCAGGCGTTCAGCGCGCGGTCCATGATGTCGAACATGCCGAAGGAGACACTGGCCTTCGACTCGAACATCGCGAACGAGAAGCTGAAGGCCCTGAAGAAGATCACGGCCGAGACGGACGTCTCCACGATGGACCCCGCGGCCGGGGCGGCCTACAACCGCTTCAAGGAGGCGAGCGGCGCGTACCACAAGGCCCTTGAGGACTTCCTGAAGCTCAAGCAGTTCACGATGGCTGAGGTACAGGCGCTGATCACGAAGCAGAAGGAACGCGAGAACACCGCGCGCACCTCGATCGCCGAGGCCGTCACGATCCAGACCGGGGCGGCGGGGAAGGCCAGGGACGAGGCCCAG
Source organism: Actinomycetota bacterium (assembly GCA_030837345.1). Lineage (GTDB taxonomy): Bacteria > Actinomycetota > Actinomycetes > Actinomycetales > Kineosporiaceae > JAUPKQ01. Next base: position 7,276 of record JAUPKQ010000030.1, read on the forward strand.
TCCGCCTACACGACGGCCCGGTCGACGACGATCGCCATCTGCCTGATCGGCCTGGCCCTGGCCGCCGGGCTCGCCATCGCCGTGGCGAACAGTGTGATCCGGCCCCTCGGGCGCATGGTCGAGGTGCTTCAGCGGATCGGGAGGGGGGATCTGTCGGCGCGTATCACGAGGCCTGGTCCGGGTGAGCTGGCGATGGTGGCGTCGTCGTTGAACGCGTCGATGGACGCGGTGAGTTCGACGTTGCGGTTGGCGTCGGAGTCGACGAATCATCTGGGGGAGGCGACGGTTCGGTTGCACGGTGCGGCCGCGGCGATCGCGTTGACGACGGCTGACACGGTGCGCCGGGCGGATGAGGTGTCGCGTCAGGCGACGGCGGTGGCGACGAGCGTGGATTCGGTGGAGGCGAGTTCGGAGCAGCTGGACGGGGCGATCCGGGAGATCGCGTCGACGGCGAGTGAGGCGACGCGGGTGGCGGAGCAGGCGGTGTCGGTGGCGACGGGGACGACGGACACGATCGCGAAGCTGGGGGAGTCGTCGCGGGAGATCGCGACGTTCATGGCGTTGATCAATACGATCGCTGAGCAGACGAATCTGCTGGCGTTGAACGCGACGATCGAGGCGGCGCGTGCGGGAGAAGCGGGGAAGGGGTTCGCGGTGGTGGCGAGTGAGGTGGAGGAGCTGGCGCAGCAGACGGCGAAGGCGACGGAGGATATTTCGCGGTTGGTGCTGGCGATCGAGGAGGGGACGACGAGTGTCAGCGGGGCGATCGAGGATGTCAGCAGCGTGATCCGGAAGATTCAGGATTTCCAGACGACGGTGGCGTCGGCGGTGGAGGAGCAGAGCGCGGCGACGGAGGAGATGCGACGCAGTCTGGTCGAGGCGGCGTCGGGGTCGCGGGCGATCGCGGGGAACATCTCCGATCTGGCCGCGGGGACCCAGGAGAACACCGCGCGGACGGCGGAGACCGAACAGGCCGTCGCCGAGATGAGTGCCAAGAGCGCCGAACTCCAGCACTCGCTCTCCCAGTTCACCTATTGACCGGCGTGACCGGCTGACGATCACCTGACCGCACCGTGCGACGGCGGACGGCACGACGGCACGACGGCCGCCGCGCCGTCCGCCGTCGGCGCCGTCCGGTGCCGGCACCGGTCCTGTCCGGAGGGAATCTTGGCCCGAAGGTCACCATCTGTCCCCCCGACGGCTCCCCCTAAACTGACCGCCGTGTCCCAAGGAAGCGTCACCGTTCGTCCTGTCGTTCTCATCGCCGAGGAGCTCTCCCCGGCCACCGTCGAGGCCCTCGGGCCCGACGTCGAGGTGCGAACATGCGACGGAGCGAATCGTGAGCAACTGCTCGCGGCGCTCCCCGGGGCGGACGCCCTGCTCGTGCGCTCAGCCACCCGGGTCGACGCCGAGGCGCTCGCCGTCGCGAAGAGCCTGAGAGTCGTCGCCCGGGCCGGTGTCGGTCTTGACAACGTCGACGTCCCCGCGGCGACCCAGGCGGGGGTCATGGTGGTGAACGCCCCGACGTCGAACGTCGTCTCGGCCGCCGAGCTCGCCGTCGCCCTGCTGCTGTCGGTGGCACGGCACGTGCCGCAGGCCACCAGCTCGCTGCGGTCCGGGCGGTGGGAGCGGTCGAGGTTCACCGGCACCGAACTCTTCGAGAAGACCATCGGCGTCGTCGGGCTCGGCCGTATCGGTGCCCTGGTCGCGCAGCGGATCGCCGCGTTCGGGACGACGGTCGTCGCCTACGACCCCTACGTGACGAGCGCACGGGCGGGGCAGCTCGGCGTCCGCCTCGTCACCCTGGACGAGCTCCTCCGGATCAGCGACTTCATCACGATCCACCTGCCCCGGACCCCCGAGACCGTCGGGCTGATCGGTGACGCCGAGCTCCGGCGGGTGAAACCCGGTGTCCGCATCGTCAACGCGGCCCGTGGAGGGATCGTCGACGAGGCGGCCCTGCACGCGGCCCTGGTCGACGGCCGGGTCGCGGGCGCCGGTCTGGACGTCTACGTGAAGGAGCCCTGCACCGACTCGCCGCTCTTCGCCCTCGACCAGGTCGTCGTCACCCCGCACCTCGGCGCGTCCACCGACGAGGCCCAGGAGCGCGCCGGGGTCTCCGTGGCGAGGTCCGTCCGCCTGGCGCTCTCCGGCGAACTCGTGCCGGACGCCGTCAACGTCTCCGGCGGGGTGATCGCCGAGGACGTCCGCCCGGGGATCCCCTTGGTCGAGAAGCTCGGCCGGGTCTTCACCGCCCTCGCCGGTGGGGTGCCGGTGCAGTTCGACGTCGAGGTCCACGGGGAGCTGATCGAGCACGACGTCTCGGTCCTCCGGCTCGCCGCGCTCAAGGGCCTGCTGACGGATGTCGTCGAGGACCACGTCAGCTACGTCAACGCCCCGGTGATCGCCGCTGACCGCGGGATCGACGTCCGCCTGGTCACCGACTCGGCCAGCGCCGAGTTCCGCAACGTCATCACCTTGAGAGGCACGCTCGCCGACGGGCGTCGCACGTCGGTCTCGGGCACGCTGACCGGCCCGAAGCAGGTCGAGAAGCTCGTCGGCCTCGACGGGTTCGACCTCGAACTGCCGCTCGCGGACCACCTGCTCGTCCTCCGTTACCGCGACCGCCCCGGAGTGATCGGCGCGGTCGGTGGTCTGGTCGGCGTCGCGGGGGTGAACATCGCCGCGATGCAGGTCGCCCGTTCCGCCGAGGGCGGGCAGGCACTCGGCGTCCTCACGCTCGACCAGGCGCTCGGTCACGAGGCCGTCGAGAGGATCGTCGCCGAGATCGGGGCGACATCCGTCCGGGCGGTGGACCTCGGCGACTGACCGTACGGCGGGAGTGTCCATATTCCGGGACGTGATGCCCGGGTCGTGGACGGAAGGTGGGGCCGGACGGCTAGAGTCACCACCATGTCCTCCTCGATCCGTCTCGCCGTCGTCCCTGGCGACGGCATCGGTCCCGAAGTCGTCGCCGAAGGCCTGAAGGTCCTGCGGGCAGCCGTGGGGAACGAGGTGAACGTCGAGACCACCGAGTACGACCTCGGTGCCCGCCGATGGCACGCGACCGGTGAGACCCTGCCGTCGACGGTCCTGGAGGAGATCCGCGGGCACGACGCCGTCCTTCTCGGCGCCATCGGCGATCCGGGGGTCCCGAGCGGTGTCCTTGAGCGTGGCCTGCTGCTGCGGCTGCGGTTCGAGCTCGACCACTACGTCAACCTCCGTCCGGTGAGGCTCTACCCGGGCGTGGTCTCGCCGCTGGCCGACCCCGGGGACGTCGACTTCGTCGTCGTCCGGGAGGGCACCGAGGGGCCGTACGTCGGCAACGGCGGCGCCGTCCGGGTCGGGACCCCGCACGAGATCGCCACCGAGGTGAGCATCAACACCGCGTTCGGCGTCGAACGCGTCGTCCGTGACGCGTTCCGCCGGGCGGCCTCCCGCCCACGGCGCGGACTGACTCTCGTGCACAAGCACAACGTTCTCGTGCACGCCGGGCATCTGTGGCGGCGGACGGTCGAGCGGGTGAACGCCGAGTTCCCCGAGGTGACGACCGACTACCTCCACGTGGACGCCGCCACCATCTTCATGGTGACCGACCCGGCGCGTTTCGACGTCATCGTCACCGACAACCTGTTCGGGGACATCATCACCGACCTCGCCGCCGCGATCAGCGGGGGGATCGGACTGGCCGCCTCGGGCAACATCAACCCGGATCGCACCACCCCCAGCATGTTCGAGCCGGTCCACGGCTCGGCCCCCGACATCGCGGGCCAGGGCACGGCGGACCCGACCGCGACGGTCCTCTCCGTCGCGATGCTCCTGGAGCACCTCGGCCTCGACAAGGCCGCGCAGCGGGTCGAACAGGCCGTCGCGGCCGATCTCGAAGGGCGCGCGCCCGGTACGGGCGGAGGGCGTTCGACGTCCGGGGTCGGCGACGCGATCGCGGCCCGCCTGGCCGACTGAGCGGGGCGGGAACTCCGGCCGCCGGGGCGCTGGTACGTTCCCGTCAGCGGGACCGTGACGTGGTGCCGCGTCACGTCTGCCTGGTGAGGGAGAGTCGAAGGTAATGAGTGCCGTGAGATTCACCGAGAGCCGTAATCCCGCTCCGGTCCCGGCGGAGCGACGGGCGGAGATCCTCGCCGCGCCGGGGTTCGGCAAACATTTCACCGATCACATGGTCACCCTTCGCTGGACCCCGGACCAGGGCTGGCACGACGGCGCCGTCCTCCCGTACGGACCGTTCCAGCTCGATCCGGCCGCCGCCGTCCTGCACTACGCCCAGGAGATCTTTGAAGGACTGAAGGGATACCGGCACGCCGACGGGTCGGTATGGGCTTTCCGTCCCGAGGCGAACGGTGAGCGTTTCGCGCGGTCCGCCCGACGTCTGGCCCTTCCGGAACTGCCGGTCGCGGATTTCCTCGCGGCGATCGAGATCCTTGTCCGCACCGATCGTGAGTGGGTGCCCACGGGGGAGGAGCAGAGCCTCTACCTGCGGCCGTTCATGTTCGCCTCGGAATCTTTTCTCGGGGTCCGGCCCGCGAAGGAGATCCTCTTCTCCGTCATCGCCTGTCCCGTCGGATCATATTTCAGCGGTGGAATCAAACCCGTGTCGATCTGGCTCTCCACGAACTACACGCGGGCCGCTCTCGGCGGTACCGGGGCGGCCAAATGCGGGGGGAACTACGCCGCCAGCCTCGCGGCCCAGGTCGAGGCGGTCGAGAACGGGTGCGACCAGGTGTGCTTCCTGGACGCCGTCGACCGCACCTGGGTCGAGGAACTGGGCGGCATGAATCTCTACTTCGTGTACGCCGACGGTCGTCTGGTCACGCCCGCGCTCACCGGGACGATCCTCGAAGGGATCACTCGCTCGTCGATTCTCACCCTGGCCGGGGAACAGGGCCTGAAGGTCGAGGAACGTCAGATCGGCATCGACGACTGGCGTGACGGCGTGGACTCCGGAGAGATCACCGAGGTTTTCGCCTGCGGGACGGCGGCGGTCATCACGCCCGTCGGACGCCTCGTCTGGGACGGCGGGTCGATCGAGTCCCCGGGGGATGGTGGCACCGGGACGGTTACGGGCAGGTTGAGGCGGGCTCTCGTCGACATCCAGTACGGCCGTACCCCCGATTCCCACGGGTGGCTCCACCGTTTGGCCTGAACCTCCTCCTCTCGGCCCCCGAGAACCCCGTTGAGGGGCTCTCGGGGGCCGCACTGGTGACCCGGGCCGGCGCAACACGCCCGAATACCTTTCTGCCGGTTTTCGAAACACCCCTACTTTTTCGCTCCCAATATGAGTGTGTTTTGTAGCATGATTCACCGCTTCGGTGCCGTGACAAGCCGAGTTGCCTCTGGAATCCCTCTGAAAGCGTTTCATTGCACACTGTGCTGATCGAACGCCGGAACGTGTGACCCGACAGCGTGTGGCCATGTTCCGTATGTCCGTCCGTGGTTCTGTGTTCACCGTGCTTGACACATCTTCGATCTCCCGGCGTCATGTACTTGGCCCACTTGTCCCGGAAATGTCGGTGGCCATTCATTCGGGGTACACCGACCCGACGCCCAGGAGGTGCCATGAACCAGCTCGTGTTCTTCGCGAGCGACATCGTGGCTGCATGTCTGCTTGTGTTCGGTCTCTACTTTCCGCGCCACCGACGGCGTGATCTCGTGGTCTCGTACCTAGCGGTCAACATCGGTGTCCTGGCGGTTGCAGAGGCCTTGGGCAACATGTCAGGGGGTGCCGGGGTTGGTATGGGACTCGGCCTCTTCGGTGTGCTGTCCATCATTAGGCTGCGGTCCACCCAGTTGGATCATCATGAGGTCGCCTACTATTTCTGCGCGCTGGCCCTCGGGCTTCTCGGAGCGCTCGGCGGCTCCGTCGTGTGGATCTCACCGGCATTGATGGTGATGATTCTCTTCGTCATGTTCCTCGCGGATCATCCGAAGCTTTTCCACGGCCACCAGCGGCAGCTCGTCGTCCTGGACGTCGCCCTGAGTGATCATTTCGCTCTGGTCTCCCGGCTGGAGGAGGTGCTGCACGCCAAGGTGCACGCCGTCAGCGTCCAGAAGGTAGATCTGGTGAACGACATGACGTGGGTGGACGTGCGGTACGAGCCGAACCCGGTCACCGTGCCGGACGAGGTCCCCGACGACGTCCCGAGCCTCGGGTTCGACACCGGACGGGTTAGGACGAAATCGTGAGTGCCCTTCCGGTGAGCATCCCCTTCGGTGACGCGGTGTACCTCACCGGCTGGCTGGAGGAGCTGGCACCGATCGGGCTGGCGCGGCTGAACGAGCACGCGGCTCTCCAGACCAGGGTCGACCGGAAGTACCTCGTCGACGTCGCCGTCGTCGCCGACCTGTTGAGCGTGGTCACCTCACGGGTCAAAGTGCTGGAGATCGACGGACTGTGCTCGTTCGGGTACGAGTCCGTCTACTTCGACACCCCCGACCTGGCGGCGTACCGCAGTGCGGCGCACCGTCGTCGCCGTCGGTTCAAGGTACGGACCCGGGCCTACCTCGACTCCGGCCTGTGCTGGGTCGAGGTGAAGACCAAGGGACCGCGCAAGAGCACGATCAAGAACCGGCGGCCTCATCCGTTCGGGGACCGGCTCGTCCTCGGCCCGGGACGGCAGTTCGTCGACACGACCCTCACCTCGGAATCGATCCCGGGGACCGAGGCGCTCACCCTCACCCCGTCCCTCATCACCCGGTACCGCCGCAGCACGCTGTACCTTCCGGAGAACTCCAGCCGGGTGACGATTGACACCGACCTCACCTGGTCGGACGGAGCGCGGGGCCGGCAGCTGCCGGACACCGCGGTGATCGAGACCAAGGCCGGATCAGGGGCAACCCTCGTCGACCGGCTCCTGTGGGCGCAGGGGCACCGTCCGTGCCGTATCTCGAAGTACTGCGTCGGCCTGGCCTCCCTCCGGCCGGACCTTCCCTCGGCCCGGTGGCGCCGGACGCTGAACAGGTACGTCCTCGACGCCGGGTAGCCTCGAGCGGGCCGCCGGGTCCCGTGCGCCCCAGGGGCGCGCACGGGACCCGGCGCGTTTCGCCGTCCGGTCCGTCACCGCGTGCGGGTCAAGGACGTGATGGCCTCTGCCGAGCTTGTCAGGGACACCCCCACGGCCCGCCCCGCCGGTCGTGGTCCGGACGACGAAGGAGGGAGCGTCTTCCGTGCCCGAGCCTGCCTCGGCCCGCCCGGTCATCGCGGTTCTCTCCACGTCGTTCAGCGGAGGCACCTACTTCGCCAACGTCCTCGCCGGTATCGCCCGGGCGACGGCGGACGCCGGGGGGCGCATCCTCGCGATCCAGACCTGCCCCGCCGGAGACCCCTCCCTCGACCTCGTCGAACCACCGTCCTTCCGGCTCCCGGTGGCGTGGGACCACATCTCGGGGGTCGCGGTGATCCTCAACGCCGCCCGCCCGGACTACCTGGAGTCCGTCCGGGCGGCGGGCAAGCCGGTCGTGATGATCAGTGATGCCCTGCCCGGGTTCACCTGCCCGGTGGCGCTTCCGGACAACCGGTCGGGAGTCGTCCAGGCGGTCGAGCACCTGATCTCCCACGGGCACCGGCGCATCGCGTTCGCGGGGTTCCGTGTCTCCCGCGACATCAAGGAGCGGTACGAGGCCTACCGCGACTGCCTTCTCGCGAACGGCATCCTTCCCGAGGACGACCTGGTCTACGACACGGGCAACAACCAGGTGTGGGGCGGCGAGGCCGCGGCCAGGGCGATGATCACCGCTGGCCTTCCGTCGACCGCGGTGATCACCGGAAACGACCACAACGCGATCGGCCTGATCCAGGCGCTGACCGCGGCCGGGTACGACCTGCCCTCGGACCAGGCCGTCGTCGGCTTCGACGACCTGGAGCGAGTGGTCTACCTCGCGCCGAACCTCTCCACCGTCCGGCAGGACTTCGCCCGGGTCGGGGTCTTCGCCACGGAGCTTCTCCTCCGGCAGATCCGGGGGGAGACGGTCGCTGACGGCTGCCACTACGTCCCGACGGAGTTCATCGCCCGCGAGTCCTGCGGGTGTCCGAGCACCTTGAGCCTTCGGAGCGAGGACATCGTCCCCGAGAACGACGTCCGTTCCCCCGAGGAGCTGAGGACGAGGCTGATGGCCATCTCCCACGCCCGGACGAGGAACCGGTCGGCGGACCGGCAGGCCCTGGAGCGTGGCGCGGACATGGTCGGGAGCCTGGTGTGCGCCGCCGTCCACGACGAGCCCCTGCCGCCCCTGCGGGCGGTCTGGCACGACCTCGCCGGGCTCCACGAACTCTGCCCGGACCTGGAGAGCCTGATCCAGGTGATCCGGGTCGTCAGGAGATACGGCCGAGAGACGGCGGCGACCTGGCTCGACCCGACGGACGACGGGGGCGTGCGAAGGCTCGAGGACGCCCTCCAGGAGGCGACCTTCGCGCTCCTGCTCGCCCTCGCCCGCTCGAACACCACGGACGTGGACAACTACGAACTGAACTTCACGGTGCAGCACGCCGTGAGCATGAGGCTGCTGCGAAGCGGCGACGAGGAGGACCCCCGGGGGCTCGGGTGGCTGAACCGGACGACGGCCAGGGCCGCGACCTTCGCCCTGTGGAGGACCGACGGCGAAGGCCGGACGCCGGCGTCACCGCTGCGGGTCGTCGGTTCCTTCCACGCGGACGAGCCCGGGTGGCGGCCACGGGACGAACCGGTGACGGTGGAGGCGTTCCCCTCGGACGAGATGGTGGAGATGGCCGATCCGTCGTCCGACGACATGGTGTTCGTGGTCCCGCTGACCACCGCCGGAGGGGAGGACGGGCTGCTCGCGGTCGCCGGTCCGATCGAGCCCCGCCTGTACTACGGCCGGGAGGTCGTCAACCAGTGGGCGGCTCTCCTCAGCACCGCCCTGGACCGGCGGAGCCTGCTGGAGTCACTCCGGACCCAGGAGGAGCTCCTGCGCCGGGCCGCGCTGTACGACGCCCTGACCGGACTCCCGAACCGCACCCTGCTCTTCGACCGCCTGAAGCAGGCGATCGCCCAGGCGAAGCGCTTCCCGAGCTACCAGTTCGCGCTCTGCATGCTCGACCTCGACGGGTTCAAACTCGTCAACGACAGCCTCGGGCACCTCGCCGGGGACGAGCTGCTCGTCGAGGCGGCCCAGAGGCTCCGGTCGTGCCTGCGCGAGACCGACTTCGCCGCCCGTCTCGGTGGTGACGAGTTCGCCGTCCTGCTGGCCGGTGTCCTGGACGAGGAGGGGGCCGAGGTCGTGGTGAGCAGGCTCCGGGAGGCCCTGGCCCAGCCGTACGTCGTCGCGGAGCAGGAGGTCATGGTGACGGCCTCGGTGGGGGTCGCGCTCAGCACGCGCGGGTACGACAGCCCCGAGGAGCTGATCAGGGACTCCGACATCGCGATGTACTCGGCCAAGACCAACGAGAAGGGGACCCACGCCGTCTTCGACGTCACCATGCACGTCCGGGCCGTCGACCGGCTGCGTCTGGAGGGCGAGCTGCGCCGGGCGGTGGACCAGGGCGAACTGGAGCTCCAGTACCAGCCGATCGTGGAGCTCGGGACCGGGAGGGCCGTCGCGTTCGAGGCGCTCCTTCGGTGGCGGCACCCGGACCGGGGACTCCTCGGTCCCGAGGTCTTCCTCCCCGTCGCGGAGGAGAGCGGACTGATCGTCCCGATCGGCCGGTGGGTGATCGCGGAGGGATGTCACCAGCTCGCGGAGTGGCGCCGGGAGTTCGGCGACGGCCTCGACGTCCGCCTGAGCCTCAATGTCTCCGGACGCCAGTTCTGGGCCGGTCATCTCCTCCAGGACCTCGAGGAGTCACTCGGGCGCTGGGGCCTCGACGGCCGGCGGATCACGGTGGAGATCACGGAAGCGGTGATCATGCGGGATGTCCCCGCGGCGAGGCGGGTCCTCGACCGGCTGCGCGAGGTGGGGGTGGCCGTCCACATCGACGACTTCGGGACCGGTTACTCGTCGCTGGAGGCGCTCAACCATCTCCCGATCGACGCCCTCAAGATCGACCGTTCCTTCGTCCTGCCGCTGCCGGGCGACCGGCGCAGCGAGGAACTGGTCAGGGCCATCATCGCGATGAGCCGGAGCCTCGGCTTCGGGGTGGTCGCCGAGGGGATCGAGACGGTGGAGCAGAGCGAGCTGCTCTTCGGGCTCGGCTGCGAACTCGGGCAGGGCTACCGTTTCGCCCGCCCGATGCCGGCGGCGGCCACGGGCCGCTACCTCCGAACATCCGGCAGGGTCGGTCCGGCGGCGGTGAGGTCCGGCAGCGGTACCGCCACCGAGCGGTGACACCCGGTGGCGGTACGGCCGGTCAGCTCTGGTCGGCGACGAAGGACGCCACCCACGCGAGCGAGGAGTTCCAGTTGATGGTCAGCTCGTTGGTGGACCAGGACTCGATGTGGTCGATGTAGCAGAACTGGCCGACGCACCCGGTGAGCTTCGACTGGGCGTACGGGTCCTGGATGCCGCTGTTCGGGCCCCCGGCGAGTGATCCCGCGGGCGGGTTCGGCAGGCTCGCGTCCAGCTGGTGGGCGTACCAGCGGCTGTGCTGGTTCTTCGAGCTCACCTCGCCGTAGCCGGTGACGAAGGAGATGTTGAGGGCGTTCCTGCCGAGCAGGAAGTCCGTCCCCGCGAGGACGCCGTCCCGGTACTTCGGCGCTCCGGTCAGGTCGAAGGCCGTCCCGAGGATCTGGAGGTTGTTGAGCACGAGGCTGCTCGATCCCCAGTCCCACCGGTTGCCGGCCGGTGCGTACGGGAGGGAGTACGGGTGCGCCGTCAGCGTCGTGAGGTACGTGTCGGCGCCCGCGAGCACCGCCGTCCGGGCCTCACGGCTGAACGTGTTCGGGACCGTGGCGAGGTCGAGCCTCGCCGCGGCGACCGTGTTGCCCCAGTCGAAGGCCCCCGCGCCCCACGTGGCGGTGGTGTGCAGCGGTGAGGCCTTGAGGTGGTCGGCGTAGGGCTTCGCCCCCGTGGCGAGGTAGAGCTCGGCGGCCGCCCAGTAGAACTCGTCGGTCACCGTCGCGTCGCTGTAGGTGCCACCACCGACGCCGTCGCTCTCCGGTGCGAGCATCGCCGGATGCGCGACCGCCGCTTCCCACGCGGTCTTCGCGGCGGCGAGGGCCTTGTCGGCGAAGGCCGCGTCGAACGGCCGGTAGAGCCGGGACGCCTGGGCGGCGACGGCGGCGAGGTTCAGCGTGGCCGCGGTGCTCGGGGCGTGCAGCTCGCGCTTCTGCGGGTCCGCGGAGGGGAGCAGGGGGAGACCGGTCCAGTTCTGGTCGTGGATCTTGTGGTGGACCATGCCCGCCAGCGGTTTCCCGGCCGGGACCTGCATCCGCAGCAGGAAGTCGAGTTCCCAGCGCGCCTCGTCGAGGATGTCCGGGATCTTGTTTCCGCTCTCGGGCAGGGCGAGCGTCCCGTCGCGCAGCGCCAAGCGGTCGGCGGTGCGGGCGCGGAGGGAACGGTCGTACGCGCTGAGGACCTGCCACACCGAGATGCCGCCGTTGACGACGTACTTGCCGTGGTCCCCGGCGTCGTACCAGCCGCCGCGGACGTCGAGGGAGTAGTCACACACTCCCGCCTGGCACGGAACCTCGGAGTCGCCTTGGTTCGGGGCGACCCCGACGTGACCGGCGGGACGGGCGTAGCCGGGGCGCAACTTCTCCTCGATCGCGATGCCGCTGCGCTGGGTGTAGTAGAACTTCAGCGCGTCGAGCCGCAGCTTCTCGTAGGCGTCGGGGTCGATGTCGAACGGCCGGCTCGTCTGGCCGTCCGCGACGAGCGTGAACCCGGTGCCCCGGGTGCGGTACGGGCTGAAGTCGATCCGGTGGACGTTCTGCCCGGACGAGGCGTCCGTCCCCGCCGGCTTCGTCGTGCCCTTCGTGACCGTGGCGCCCTTCGCGTTGACGAGCTGCCACGGCATCGCCTCGGTGGACGTCGTGACCAGCGTCGCCTGTTTCGGTCCGGCCGGCAGGTAGGCGACCTGGTTGACGCGGACGCGCGGGCCGGTGTCGGGCTCGTACGCGATCGGGGTGGCGCCTCCGGTCAGCGAGACGTCGTCCACGCAGAAACGCCAGTCGCCGCTGCCGCCGCCCAGCTGGAACGCGACCTGGCCGTTGGGGGTCTCCGTGGACGCCGTGAACGTGTACGCGTGCTGCGTCAGCTCCGGGGTCAGCGCGGGGTTCTCGGTGAAGTAGCTGTCGTACGGTTCGATGGACAGCCCGACGAGTGCCCTGGCGACGTGTCCGGGGGTCGCCGAGGCCTTGAAGCTCAGGCGGTAGGTCTCGCCCTTGACGAGCGGGATGTTGTTGATCCCGACGATGGCGTCCCACGGGTTCGTGGTGCCGCCGGTGACGGAGGCGCACAGCGCGCCGTCGCGCGGCTCGATCGGTGTGTTCGCCGTCGACCACCACGGCGCGGTGCCGGTGTCGAAGGTGCCGTTGCTGATCTGCTCCGGTCCCGGCGTGTCGGCACCGGTGCCTGCCTGGGCGGTCGGGGATGTGACGCACGCGAGGGCGGTGACGATCAGCGCGCCGGTGAGTCCTCCGGCGGTGATGCCCCGTCCCTCGCGCCGTCGGCGCTTGACGATCATGATGCTCCCACAGCTCGGGCCGTCCGGTGACGGACCTGCCCGCAGGGGACGGCGCGTCCGGACGGCGGTGACCGGCACGAACGCGCACATGCTAGGGAGAAGACTGAGAGCGCTCCCAGGGTGCGTCGAGCCGCCGGGCACGGGCCTTTCGGGGACCGCACCGCATCACCGCAGGTGGAGGTCGCGGTCACCGCGTCGTCCGTCGTGGTGACGGGCCGCCGCACACCCCCTCCGGTGCCGGTCGGCCTGAAATCGTGTCACCTCCACCGCGCCGGGTGTCGGCGACGGATCGGTCCGTGAGTCTGTGGCAGACTGTGTTCACCATGACCGCCAGGGTGATCATTATTGACTGGCGCGTCGGCACCGCCTGAGGACCCGCCGTTCGCGGCACCGCAGTCCCGGCACCGTCGGCGCGCAGACCCTTCGCATCCGCGAGGGGTCTTTTTCGTGTCGACGCGGCGGGGCGCCCACCACCGGAGACGACGATGACCAACCGGGACACGAGCACCGACACCTTCTTCCACGTGTACGACACCACGCTGCGCGACGGGGCGCAGCAGGAGGGCCTGACCCTGTCCGTCCACGACAAGCTCGTGATCGCGCGGCATCTGGACGATCTCGGGGTCGACTTCGTCGAAGGGGGCTGGCCCGGAGCGATCCCCAAGGACACCGAGTTCTTCCGGCTGGCCGCGACCGAGCTCGACCTGCGCACCGCGACGCTCACCGCGTTCGGCGCGACGCGGAAGGCCGGCGTCGCCGCCGCGGACGATCCCCAGGTGCGGGCGCTGCTCGACTCGCTGGCGCCGGTGGTGACGCTCGTGGCGAAGAGCGACATCCGGCACGTCGAGAAGGCCCTGCGCACCACGGGGGCGGAGAACCTCGCGATGGTGCGCGACACGGTCGTCTTCCTCCGCGGTGAGGGACGCCGGGTCTTCGTGGACGCCGAGCACTTCTTCGACGGCTACCTCGCGGACTCCGCCTACGCGCTGGAGGTGCTGGAGACGGCGATCGAGGCGGGGGCCGAGATCGTCGCCCTGTGCGACACCAACGGAGGAATGCTCCCCGCCCCGCTCGCGGACGTCGTCCACGCCGCCCGGACGCGCGTCGGCGCGCATCTCGGCATCCACTGCCACAACGACACCGGGTGCGCGGTCGCCAACACGCTCGCCGCCGTCGACGCGGGAGCCGTCCACGTCCAGGGCACCCTCAACGGGTACGGCGAGCGCACGGGCAACGCCAACCTGCTCACCATCGTCGCCGACCTGGAGCTCAAGCTCGGACGCCGGGCCCTTCCCGCCGGCCGCCTCGCCGAGGCGACCCGCATCGCCCACGCGGTCAGCGAGATCACGAACGTCCCGCCGTACTCCCGGCAGCCATACGTCGGTGCGAGCGCCTTCGCCCACAAGGCGGGCCTTCACGCCAGCGCGATCAAGGTCGATCCCGATCTGTACCAGCACACCGATCCGACGACGGTCGGCAACGACATGCGGATGCTGATCTCGGACATGGCCGGTCGGGCCTCGATCGAGCTCAAGGGCCGGGAACTCGGTTTCGACCTCGCCGGTGACCGTGACGTCCTCGCACGGGTCACCGACCGGGTCAAGGCCCTGGAAGCGGCCGGGTACACGTTCGACGCGGCCGACGCGTCGTTCGAGCTGCTCCTGCGGGAGGAGATCGACGGAACCCGGCTCACGTTCTTCGAGGTCGAGAGCTGGCGGGCGATCACGGAGTCCCGGCCGGGCGGGGAGGCGATCAGTGAGGCGACGGTCAAGCTGGTCGCCGGAGGGACGCGGCAGGTGGCGATCGGTGAGGGGAACGGGCCGGTCAACGCGCTCGACCACGCGTTGCGCCAGGCGCTGCAGCCCATCTACCCCGAGCTCGACAAGTTCAATCTCGTCGACTTCAAGGTCCGGATCCTCGACGCGGCCCGTGGCACGGACGCCGTCACCCGGGTCCTCATCGAGACCTCCGACTCGGGGACGACGTGGACGACCGTCGGGGTCGGGGCCAACATCGTCGAGGCCTCGTGGCAGGCACTGTGCGACGGGCTGATCTACGGTCTGCTCCGCCACGGAGCGAAACGGTGCTGACCGACGGGGTCAGCCGGTCGTGAACCGGAAGCTCGTGGTCGTCCGGAAGGTCTCGCCGGGGGCGAGCACCGTGCTCGGGAACTCGGGGCGGTTCGGGCTGTCCGCGAAGTGCTGGGTCTCGACGCAGAAGCCCTCCCGGCGTCCGTACACGTGGCCGCCCTTGCCCGCGAACAACGGCTCCATCATGTTGCCGCTGTAGACGTGCGACGCCGGCTGGTCGGTCGCCACCTCGAGCACCCGCCCGCTGGTGGGCTCGACGACGCGCGCCGCGGGAACGGGTGAGCCGGCGGCGCCGTCCAGCACCCAGCTGTGGTCGTACCCGCCCGCGGTGACGATCTGGTCGTGCGGGGCGTCCCAGCCCTCGGCGAAGCGGCGCGGGACGCGCAGGTCGAGCGGGGTGCCGTCGACGGGCGCGAACTCGCCGGTCGGGATCAGCCCCGGCCCGGCGACGACGTAACGGCCGGCCGGGACCTCGACCCGGTGGTCCCCGACCGGGCCGGCGTCGTGCCCGGCGAGGTTGAAGTACGTGTGGTTCGTCAGGTTGACGACGGTGTCGAGACCGCCTGCCGGCTCGGTGCTGGTCGCGGTGTAGTCGACCTGGAGGACGCCGTCGGCCAGGCGGTACCCGACGGTGACGTCCAGAGCCCCCGGATAGCCGCAGTCGCCGTCCGGGCTGGTGAGCCGCAGCCGGACGCCGAGCTCCCCGGCGAGCGCCTCCGCCTCCCAGACGCGCTCGCGGTAGGCGCCGGCGCCGCCGTGGATGTGGTGCTCGCCGAAGTTGAGGTCGAGCTGGTAGGTCGTGCCGTTGAGCGGGAAGACCCCTCGGGCGATGCGGTTCGCGAACCGGCCGATGGTCGCTCCGTGACAGGGCTGCCCGGTCAGGTATCCCGCGAGGTCGTCGAAGCCGAGGACGACATCGGCCCGCTGGCCCTCCCGGTCGGGGGCGAGGACCTGCTGGAGGATGCCCCCGTAGGTGAGGACCGCCACCCGCACCGTCCCGTCGTCCAGGACGAACCGTTCCACGGGCGTTCCGTCGGGAAGCCTCCCGAAGTCCGATCTGGACGGTGCTGGGGGTTTCATACCCTCGTTCACGGCGTCTTCCCTCTCCGACCGGTTCCCTGGCCTGCGCAGGTACCTTAGAGCAACCGGCGAGAGGGCGGTCCGGCTCGCGACGACGCGGCCGTTAGGGTGTCCCGGTGCACATCGCGAGGTTCACCACCGACGACGACATCCGGTTCGGGGTCCTGGTCGGCGAGCCGGACAGAGCGACGGAACTGGCTGTGATCTCCGGGGACCCGCTGTACACCCCCGTCCGTTTGACGGGCGAGCGGGTGTTGCTGGAGGACGTCCGGCTCCTCGCGCCGGTGATCCCCCGCAGCAAGGTGGTCGGGGTCGGGCGCAACTACGCGGCCCACGCCGCCGAGATGGGGAACGAGGTCCCCGCCGAACCGCTCGTCTTCCTCAAGCCGAACACCTCGGTCGTCGGCCCCGGTGATCCGATCCAGCTGCCCGCGCAGTCGGCGGAGGTGCACTACGAGGGCGAACTGGCCGTCGTCATCGGCCGCGTCTGCCGTGACGTCCCCCGCGAGCGGGCCGGCGAGGTCGTGCTCGGTTACACGGTCGCGAACGACGTCACCGCCCGGGACCTGCAGAAGAAGGACGGCCAGTGGTGGCGGGCCAAGGGGTTCGACACGTTCTGCCCCCTCGGCCCGTACCTCGTGACGGACCTCGACCCGGCCGATCTCCGGGTGGTGACCCGGCGGGACGGCGAGGTCGTCCAGGACGGCCGGACGTCGTCGATGATCTTCGACGTGCCGGGTCTGGTGGCGTACATCTCCTCGGTGATGACACTCCTGCCCGGGGACGTGATCCTCACCGGAACGCCGGAGGGTGTCGGTCCGATCGTCGAGGGACAGCGCGTCGAGATCGAGATCGAGGGGATCGGCACGCTCTCGAACCCGGTCGTCCGGAGGCGCTGACCGTTCGCGGGAGCATCTGACCGCCACTCCGGCCGGGCTGTCGGCCAAGGAGGCCACGAACGGCCGGTGGGCCATCACCCGCCGTCCGTGGCCGTGAGGCGGTGCGGACCCCCGATATCGCCGCGCCGACCCGGTGTCAGGCCGCGAGGTGAAGGCGAAAAAGTAAGTGACGGGATGACGCCGGGTCAATTGTTGTTTGTACAAGCAACTTTTTCACGCCCTCGTACCTGTGGTCGAAGACTCAGGCCCGGCCGGGATCGGCCGATGACATAGCGAAGAAGCGTGCGGTGCGAGGCCGAGGCGTGAAGGCGGACATGAGGCGAACTGGAGGCTGCGAGCGGGCTGCTCGCCCGGTCCACCGGGCGTGGGCCGAGGCCGGGGCGCGCCTGCTCGGGATCCTGTCCTGGGCCGTGCTGGGGACAGCCACCGCCGTCGACTCCTGGCTGGTGCTCGAAGCGTCCGCCGTCACGCCGACGGTCCTGCCCCTCGCCCTGATCGTGCTGTTCGGGTTCATGGTGTCGAGGCTGGTCCTGGGGGCGGTCGCACGCCCGGAACGGTGGCCGGGGCTGCTCGCCGTCGGCTGTGCTCTCCTCGGCCTCGTGACCGGTCTCGTCGTGTGGTCCGCGTCCACCGCGCCGGGGACGGCGTCCGGAGCGGCGGTCGAGATCTCCTTCCCCTCCCCCGGGGAGGGGTTCTTCGCCGTCGCGTACCTCGGTTTCGCCGCCTATCTCGTCCTTGAGGGCGATCGGTTCGTCCCCTCCCGCGTCACCGTGCTCAACACTATGATCATCTGTGGTGGTACGGCGTGTCTGGCGGGATTCGTGCTGGTGACGCCGGCCGCCCGCGCCTTCGGGCGCGAGGGCCTGCCCCTGCTCGTCGCGCTGGTCTACCCGCTGCTGGACACCGTGCTGCTGCTCGTCGTCGTCGGTCAGATCGTGCTGAGGGTCCGTCCTCTCGACGGGCGGGCGATCCGGTCGGCCGTGGCGTTCTTCCTCCTCGGCGTCGCGGACACGTACTTCGTCGTCGGCTTCGTGTCCGGTGCGTACGAACACCAGATGATCTCCACTGTGACCTGGGCCGCCGCTCTCCTGCTGCTCGTCGGAACGGTCGCCGGAGATGGCCACGCCTCCCCGGACGCGTCCGCGCCGCGCCGGTCCTGGGAGGGCCTCGCCGTCCAGAGCGCGGCGGCGATCGCCCTCGTCGTGCTGGTGATCGAACCGGCGCCGGCCATCCGTCCCTACGTCGTCATCCCGGCGGTGATCACCCTCCTCGCGGTGGCCGTCCGCATGACGGTCGCCATCCACCAGGCCCGCGACGTCAACGATGCGTTCCGGCTCGCCCGCACCGACGACCTGACCGGCCTTCCCAACCGTCGGGCGATGGACTCCTGGATCGACGAGGGCCTGCGCGACGGCACCCCGATGGGGGTCCTCCTCCTGGGGCTCGACGGTTTCAAGGAGATCAACGACACCCTCGGGCACACGGCCGGGGACGTCGTGCTCGGGATCGTCGCCGGGAGGATCTCCGAGGCGGCCGGTCCGGGCGCCCGGACCGCCCGGCTCAGCGGCGACGAGTTCGTCGTGCTCCTGCCCCACGGCGATCCCGAGGAGCACCTGGCGACGGCCCAGGCGCTGCGTGCCGCCGTCCGCCAGCCCGCCCGGGCCGACGAGATGGAGATCACGGTCAGCGCCTCGGTGGGGGTCGCCCTGAGGGACGGCGGGGTGCGGACCGGCGGCGACCTCCTGCGGCGTGCGGACGTCGCCATGTACCAGGCCAAGAACGACCGGGCGGGGGTGATGCTGTACGACCCCGCCCGGGACGACTTCTCGCGCGAGCGGCTCCAGATCGTCGAGGAGCTCCGCAGCGGCATCGAACGGGGGGAGCTCGTCCCCTGGTACCAGCCGCAGGTGGACGCCGTCGACGGGACCGTCCGCTCCGTCGAGGCACTCGTCCGGTGGATGCATCCGACGCGAGGGGTC
Source organism: Actinomycetota bacterium (assembly GCA_030837345.1). Taxonomy (GTDB): domain Bacteria; phylum Actinomycetota; class Actinomycetes; order Actinomycetales; family Kineosporiaceae; genus JAUPKQ01. Next base: position 25,916 of record JAUPKQ010000030.1, read on the forward strand.
CTCGCGCCCGGGGTCTTCCTGCCCGCCGCCCGGCGGGCGGGCCTGATGGGACCCCTGACGGATCTCATGCTGGAGCTGGTGGTGGACGACGCGAAACAGTGGCGCGCCCAGGGACTCGACCTCCAGGTCTCCGTCAACGTCGCTCCCGCCGAGCTCCTGTCGGCCGGCACCGTCAAACGGCTTCTCGCCCAGGTCGAGGCCTCCGGGCTCCCGCCCCGGGCCCTGGCGATCGAGGTGACCGAGGACTCGTTCCTCACCGATCCCGTGCTCGCCCGGGACATGATCGAACAGCTCGTCGACTGCGGGCTGGACGTGTCGATCGACGACTACGGGACCGGGTTCTCCTCGTTGTCCTACCTCCGCGACCTTCCCGTCCAGGAGCTGAAGATCGACAGGGCCTTCGTGGCGCCCCTGCTGGCCGACCCCCGCAGCGCGATGATCGTCTCGGCGACCACCCAGCTGGCCCGCGGACTCGGTCTGCGGACGGTCGCCGAGGGCGTCGAGGACGAGGAGACGGCGTTCGCGCTCCGGGACATCGGGGTGGACCTGCTCCAGGGGTTCCACTTCGCGAGGCCGATGCCTCCCGCTGAGGTGTCCGGATGGATGGCCGACCAGTGCGTCGGGAAGCATGTCGGGGAGCGTGAGGTCCGGCGTTCACCAGGCTGAGCCCGCAGGGCTCCGCACTAGGCTGAGCGCATCATGAGCGCATCAGACCGACACCCCGTCACCACCGCGACCGGCGCCGACATCCGCGTCCGGTTCTGTCCCTCGCCGACCGGCACCCCGCACGTCGGGTTGATCCGTACGTGCCTGTTCAACTGGGCCTACGCCCGGCACGTCGGAGGCACCTTCGTCTTCCGCATCGAGGACACCGACGCCGCCAGGGACAGCGAGGAGAGCTACCTCCAGCTGCTGGACGCCCTGCGCTGGCTCGGCCTGGACTGGGACGAGGGGGTCGAGGTCGGAGGGCCGCACGAGCCGTACCGGCAGAGCCGTCGCCGTGCCGTCTACGAGGACGTGATCGCCAAGCTCGTCGCGTCCGGTCACGTGTACGAGTCCTTCTCCTCGGCAGCCGAGATCGAGGCGCGGCACCTCGCCGCCGGCCGCGACCCCAAACTCGGGTACGACAACCACGACCGCCACCTCACCGACGAGCAGAAGGCCGCCTTCCGGGAGCAGGGCCGGGAGCCGGTGCTGCGGCTGCGCATGCCGGACGAGGACATCACCTTCGACGACCTCGTCCGGGGCCCGGTCACCTTCCGGGCCGGGAGCGTGCCGGACTTCGTCGTCGTCCGGGCCGGGGGAGACCCTCTTTACACCCTGGTCAACCCCGTGGACGACGCCGTGATGGGTATCACCCACGTCCTGCGGGGTGAGGATCTCCTCTCCTCGACCCCCCGGCAGGTCGCGCTCTACGAGGCCTTGATCGACATCGGGGTGACGTCCGTCGTCCCGCGGTTCGGCCACCTGCCGTACGTGATGGGCGAGGGCAACCGCAAACTGTCCAAGCGCGACCCGCAGTCGAACCTCTTCCTCCACCGTGAGCGAGGGTTCGTCCCCGAGGGGCTGCTGAACTACCTGGCGCTGCTCGGCTGGTCGATCGCCGAGGACCGCGACATCTTCGGCGTCGACGAGCTCGTCGCGGCCTTCGACGTCACGGACGTCAACGCCAATCCGGCGCGGTTCGACCAGGCGAAGGCGGAGGCGATCAACGCCGAGCACATCCGCCGTCTCGCCCCGGCCGACTTCAGGGCGAGGCTGGTGCCCTATCTCCAGGCCGGCGGAGTACTGCCGGACGCGCCGGCACCCTCCCAGCTCGCCGCGCTGTCGGCCGCCGCGCCGCTGGTCCAGACGCGGATGCAACTCCTTGGCGAATCCGTCGGGATGCTCGGGTTCCTCTTCACGGCGGACGACGCCCTGACCGTCGCCGACGACGCCCTGGCCGTGGTCACCAAGAACCCCGCAGGCACACTCGTCGTCCTCGACGCCGCGACGACGGCCCTCTCGGGTCTTTCGGACTGGACGGCGGCGGCCGTGGAGGAGGCGCTGCGGACGGCGCTGATCGCGGGCCTCGGACTCAAGCCGAAGGTGGCGTTCACGCCCGTCCGTGTCGCGGTGACCGGGCGCCGGGTCTCACCACCGCTGTTCGAGTCCCTGGAGATCCTCGGGAAGGATTCCTCGCTCGCCCGCCTGAAGCGTCTGCGGTCAATGATCGCGAACTGACCGAGCGGTTCCGATCTGCGATGCTCCGCGTGGGGGAGCATCGCAGATCGGTCGCCGCCCACGCGGAAGAGCAGGCCGGACCCTCGGGCCCGGCCTGCTCTTCTGCGTGGTGTGACACCACTTGATGTAGCCCCGACGGGATTCGAACCCGCGCTACCGCCTTGAGAGGGCGGCGTGCTAGGCCACTACACAACGGGGCCCTTCTGCGGATCTCACGGTACGAAGCGATCCGTACCGGTGCGATACCGCATGTTCCTCGCCGATCCTAGCGTGCTCCGGATCGGAGAAGAGCTGGGGTACCAGGACTCGAACCTAGACTGACGGAACCAGAATCCGGCGTGCTGCCAATTACACCATACCCCAATGGGTATTTCTGCCTGTCGTTCCGGCAGGTGACCCGTCAAAGGACTCTACCGGCCCAGGGTCTGTGACCCCAAATCCATACCCCCGCCGACTAGCGTTGGTGACGCTGAGTGTTCGGTCCGGGGTGATCGGTCAACTCGTCCAGGGGTTCACGGCGTCCCCTGCCGCAGGACCTCCGTGAGCCGGTTCGCCGCCGCGACGACGGAAGCCGCGTGCTGGCGTCCGGGCTGGCGGGTGAACCGCTCAACCGGTCCCGAGATGCCGACGGCCGCCACGACGCGCCCCGAGGGCCCTCGGACGGGGGCGGAGACGGAGGCGACGCCTGGCTCGCGCTCGCTGATGCTCTGCGCCCAGCCGCGGCGCCGGACGGCGGAGAGCACGGTGGCGCTGAAGCGGGCCCCGTACAGCCCGCGGTGGAGACGGTCCGGCTCCTCCCAGGCGAGCAGGATCTGGGCGGCCGAGCCGGCGAGCATCGTGAGCGTGGAGCCGACGGGGATCGAGTCGCGCAGCCCGACCGGCCGCTCCGCAGCCGCGACGCACACGCGCTGGTCGCCCTGGCGGCGGTAGAGCTGGGCGGACTCGCCGGTCGCGTCGCGCAGCGAGGCGAGCACCGGCCCGGCGGCGGCGAGGAGACGGTCCTCTCCCGCCGCGGAGGCGAGCTCGGCGAGGCGGGGGCCGAGGACGAATCGTCCCTGCATGTCCCGCCCGACGAACCGATGGTGCTCAAGAGCGACGGCGAGCCGGTGGGCCGTGGGCCGGGCGAGCCCGGTGATCGCGACGAGCTGGGCCAGGGTCGCCGGACCGGCCTCCAACGCGCCGAGGACCGTGGTGGCCTTGTCCAGAACCCCGACTCCGCTAGTCTTGTCCATAGGTCGATACTGACGTCTCAAGTCGTGAGACGCAAGGTCGCGTCGGTCATCCGGCCACCGCGAGCGTGCGCCGGACCCGGTGCGCGGCTCCCGATCACCACCTCACCGAGGAGGAAACCCCCGTGGGACGCACACTGGCCGAGAAGGTCTGGGACGCGCACGTCGTCAGGCACGGCGAGAACGGCGAACCCGACCTGCTCTTCATCGATCTTCACCTCCTCCACGAGGTGACCAGCCCACAGGCCTTCGACGGCCTGCGGCTCGCCGACCGGCAGGTACGCCGTCCCGATCTGACGATCGCCACCGAGGACCACAACACACCCACCCTCGACATCGACAAGCCGATCGCCGATCCGGTCAGCCGCACCCAGATCGAGACCCTGCGCCGCAACTGCGCCGAGTTCGGCGTCCGCCTGCACTCCCTCGGGGACGTCGAGCAGGGCATCGTCCACGTCGTCGGCCCGCAGCTCGGGCTGACCCAGCCGGGGATGACGGTCGTCTGCGGTGACTCGCACACCTCCACCCACGGCGCGTTCGGCGCCCTCGCCTTCGGGATCGGGACGAGTGAGGTCGAGCACGTCCTGGCGACCCAGACCCTACCGCTGAAGCCCTTCAGGACCATGGCCGTCACGGTGAACGGGCGTCTCCCGGAGGGGTCGACGGCCAAGGACATCATCCTCGCGGTCATCGCGCGGATCGGCACCGGCGGCGGCCAGGGATACGTCCTGGAGTACCGCGGCGAGGCGATCCGCTCGCTGTCGGTGGAGGGCCGCATGACGGTCTGCAACATGTCGATCGAGGCCGGTGCCCGGGCCGGCATGGTGGCGCCGGACGAGACGACGTTCGAGTACCTCCGTGGCCGCCCGCACGCGCCCCGGGGCACCGAGTGGGACGCCGCCGTCGCCTCCTGGCGCACCCTGCACACCGACGACGACGCGGTCTTCGACGCGGAGATCGTGCTGGAGGCCGCGGACATCGAGCCCTTCGTCACCTGGGGGACCAATCCCGGCCAGGGGCTGCCGCTGTCGGCGACCGTGCCCGACCCCGCCTCGATCGAGGACGCCGGCGCGCGCGCCACCGCCGAGCGGGCCCTTGAGTACATGGCGCTCACCCCGGGGACGCCGCTGCGCGGGATCGCGATCGACACCGTCTTCATCGGATCGTGCACCAACGGGCGTATCGAGGACCTCCGGGCGGCGGCGTCCGTCGTCAAGGGCCGGAGCAAGGCGGACGGCGTCCGCGTGCTCGTCGTCCCCGGGTCGGCGCGGGTGCGCCTGCAGGCCGAGGAGGAAGGACTCGACACGGTCTTCACCGATTTCGGGGCCGAGTGGCGTAACGCGGGGTGCTCGATGTGCCTGGCGATGAACCCGGACAAGCTGTCCCCCGGGGAACGCAGCGCGTCGACGTCCAACCGCAACTTCGAAGGACGCCAGGGCAAGGGCGGCCGGACGCACCTCGTGTCGCCGCTCGTCGCGGCGGCGACGGCGGTCCGGGGGACCCTGTCGAGCCCGGCCGACCTCTGACCGCCCCGAACCGCTGAGGGAGAACGTCCCCTATTCGTTTAAGGAGAACGTCATGGAGAAGTTCACCGTTCACACCGGCGTGGGCGTCCCGCTCCGGCGCAGCAACGTCGACACCGATCAGATCATCCCGGCCGTCTACCTCAAGCGGGTGACGCGGACGGGGTTCGAGGACGGGCTGTTCGCAGCCTGGCGCAACGACCCCGGTTTCGTCCTCAACGCCGAGCCGTACCGGAACGGTTCCGTGCTCGTCGCCGGGGAGGACTTCGGGACCGGCAGCTCGCGGGAGCACGCCGTCTGGGCCCTGAAGGACTACGGGTTCCGCGTCGTGCTGTCCTCCCGGTTCGCGGACATCTTCCGCGGCAACGCGGGCAAGCAGGGCCTCCTGACCGGTGTCGTGCCGGCCGCGGACATCGAGCGGCTCTGGACGGCGATCGAGGCGCGGCCCGGGATCGAGGTGACCGTCGACCTCGGGGCCCGGACGGCGTCCGCCGGTGACCTGA
>JAUPKQ010000216.1 GCA_030837345.1 Actinomycetota bacterium
TGATTGCAGCAGTGCGTCTTGCCCGGTGGCGAGGAATAGGGCGTTTCGGCTGCTGCCGGCGCGGCGGCCGGTGCGGCCGATGCGTTGCAGGAACCCGGCGACGCTGGGCGGGCTGTCGACTTGGATGACCCGGTCGAGGTCGCCGACGTCGATGCCGAGCTCCAGCGTTGAGGTCGAGACGATGACGCAGTCGCGGGATTCAACGAAGGCCTGCTCGGCCCGCCGTCGCTCCGCCGCCGACAGGGAGGCGTGGGACAGGAAGGTGGTGACGCCTCGTTCTCGAAGCTGCGCGGCGATCTCCTCGACCAGCCTTCGGGAGTCGCAGAACACCAACCGCTTCTCGCCGTGGTGCAGGCACGCGATCACCGTCGCGGCATTGCCGACCGACCCGACGTAGTCCAGCTCGACGTCGCCCAGAGGATGTCCCTGGGGCGGGGCGCCGGGCGCCCTCATCGTGCCGGAGGGCAGGTCCGGCGCGACGACGACCGCCCGGCGAGTACCGCGGCCGGAGCCCTGCAACCAGGCCAGTAACTGTGTCGGGTTGCCGACAGTGGCGGACAGACCAAGCCGCTGGAGGGGATGGCCTGCGACACGAGTGAGCCGTTCCAGCACGGCGAGCAGGTGCCAACCCCGGTCATCCCCCGCGAAGGCGTGCACCTCGTCGACGACGACGGCTCGCAGGTGGGCGAAGAACCGGCCGTGCTCCACCCTGAGGCTGATCAGCATCGCCTCGAGCGATTCGGGCGTGGTCAGCAACACGTCCGGCGGGTCGCACAAGATCCGTTGCCGCTGGGCCGCAGTGGTGTCACCGTGCCAGACGGCGCAGCGTCGCCCCAGCCAGCTGGTGTACTGGCTCAGGCGCGGTTCGAGGTTGTTCAGCAGGGCCTTGAGAGGACACACGTAGATCACCGATGGGGCCGCCCACTGGCCGGACTCCATTGCGGTAAGCAGCGGGAAGATGGCCGCCTCGGTCTTGCCTCCGGCGGTCGGGGCGAGCAGGAGCGCGTCGGAGCCCTCGATGACGGGTCTTACGGCGTCGTGCTGAAGGGCTCGCAGGGACGGCCAGCCCAGCGTGTTCACCACGTGGTGGACGACCACAGGGTGCAGCCGGTCCAGTCCTGCCTGTGTCATGGCAGGTCGAGGTCGATGTCTGCCGCACGAACCGCGCCATGGACCGCGGTCGCCGAGGCGTTCCGCTCCACCTCAGTGAGCTCGCCCGCGGTCACGGTCAGGGCGTAGTTGCGGCGCGGGTCGAAGTCGTCGAACTGGTCGACGCGGTCGAGCACGTCGGCGACCAGCTTCTTCAGGAAGATCCGTGGAGCGATCCCGACCTTGCCGCCGAGCGAGCCGGTGACGGCGTCCGCCAGGTCACCGAGGTAGCCGTCGTCCACGTGCCGCCGGACGCGGTCGCCCTGGACCGTCCCGTCGGCGTACAGGTCACGGACCTTGGCGCCGAGCGCCCGCAGGGAGGCACGGTCGAACCCGGACAACCGGATCTGCACGGCGCGGGGGTTGTCGAACCGGGCGTCGCCCCCGAAATCGGTGGACAACCGCTGGGCCAGGGGTGCGAGCCGCTGCACCCCCGACGGGCCGTCGAAGAACGCGGGAGTGCCGGTGACCAGCAAGTACAGCCCGGGGAACCTCCCGGCATCCACCTCGTCGATCAGCTGCCGCAGGGCGTTGAGGGCCTTGTCCCGGACGTCGCCGCGCACCCGCTGCAACGTCTCCACCTCGTCGAGCACGAGCACCAGGCCGGGGTGCCCGGCGTCCCGCAGCACCGTCAGCAGCCCCTGCAGGAAGGCCATCGCCCCGAAGTGGTCCAGCTCCCCGCGGATCCCGGCGGACCGCTTCGCCGCCGCCGCGACCTGCGGCTGCCCGCCCATCCAGGCCGCCAGGCCGTCGGCCAGCGCGCCCTCCCCCGCCGCGACCGCGGACCGGTAGCCGCGCAGTCCCTGGGCGAACACAGGGGTCCGGGTGCTGACGTGGGCGAGGCGTTGTTCGAGCAGGCGGTCGACGGCGGCTGCTGTCTCGGCTTCCCCGGCTGCCTCCGGTGCCGCCTCACCGCCGAGGGCGTCTGACTCCAGGGCGTCCGACTCCAGGGTGAACAGCCACGAGTCGAGGACGGCGCGGAACGCGCTCGACGGGATCGACGCCGTCCGCATCGACTCGGTGATCCGCCGGTAGACGGTCTCCAGCCGGTGCAACGGCGTCTGGGTCTCGGAGATCTGCACCTCGGCGGCGGCGAAACCCCGGCGCAGGGCGCGCTCGGCGAGGTGCCGGGTGAAGAACGTCTTGCCGGCGCCGTACTCCCCGCGCACGGCCTTGAAGGCCGCCCCGCCCCCGGCGACCGTGTCCAGTTCGTCGTCGAGGGCGCCTGTGAACCGGTCGAGGCCGACGGCGAGCAGGTCAAGACCGCTCTCGGGTACGGTCCCGCGACGCAGGGCGCCGATGACCTCGCGACGGCGGCGGCCGGAGACGTCGGCGGTCACGACCGCACCCCGAACTGCTCCGCGACCAGCCCGAGGTCAAGGAGGACGACGCCTGTCGCGGCCTCGACGGCGAGCACGGCGTATCCCTCGACGTTGAGCAGTTGCTGCACCTGGGTCAGGGCGCCGCGAAGCCTCGTCTGCGCCACCCCGAGCGCCTGGGCCGCGAGCGGGGGCAGCAGGCGGGCGGCGTCGGACGACGCGAGCGCCTCGAGGAGGCGGACCACCTGGTCGTCGGTGACGATGATCCGGCCTGCGACCTTCCGCTGGGCCTTGTAGACCGGGCTGCGGACGACGGCCCGGCCGAGGGACGCCGCGACGGCCGGCTCCGGCACCGTCGACCCGGCCGACCCGCTGGACCAAGTCTGCCCGGCCTGCCCGCTGGCCCCGGACGCCCCCGTGGCGGGCCCGAGGTCGAAGAGGGTCGACCCGTCATCGCCCGGGACAACGGCGGACGCCGTACGGACCGGCGTCGTCGGCAGGGCTTCCCTCCGGGACGACATCAGCCACCACGTGGGCATCTGCGGCGGCAGGAGCACCAGGTCGGCGGGGTTGCTCTCCTCGTCCGGCACGAGCACGGCGACGGGGACGACGACCTCGGCCGCGCTCGCCCCACCGTGGTAACCGGCCTTGAGCGGCCCGTACCGCAGGCGGTCGTCGACGGCGAGGACGGCGCGGTGCCCCTCGGTGAGGACCCGGGGTCCGCTGATCTCGATCTCGCCCTCGTCGAGGGTTCCGGTGACGGCGCGCGAACGGCCGCTGGTGAGGCCGGGGTGGGACCGCTGAGTGCCCTGGCGCCGCTCGACGATGTGCCCGTGGTCGGCGGTGATGACGACGGTGCGCCCGGAGGATGCTGCGCGGGCGAGCAGCGGTTCGAGGTGTTTGACGGCGACCGTCGTCCACATCGTTCCCGCGGGGTCGCTGCGGTCGAGGGCGTCGTCGATCGTGTTGAGGACGACGGTGACCAGCCGCAGGTCCTTGTCGTCGAGCGCGTCACCGACGTCGTGGTTGACCGACCAGCCGGCCGCCGTGGTGTCCACGCCCTTCTTGTGGAACAGTCTCGCGCTGATCTTCCCGACCTGAGCGGTGATCTCGGTGTGGCCCGCCTGTTCGGCGGCCTGCTGACCACGCAGGAGGCGACCGGTGAGCAGTGAGGCCCGGCTCGTCTCGGTGAGCGAGGGCAGCACCGCCACTGCGGCCGCCCGGTGCCTGGTGTCCGCTTCGGGCAGGGCGACCTCCAGCCAGCCGAGCCGGGTGGTGGCGTCCGAGAGGAGTTCGGTGGCGGTCGCGGCGCTCATGCCGTCCATGACGAGCAGCAGGACGCGTGCCTTCTTCGCCAGCGGAATGACGGCCTTGGGCAGCAACCGTTCGAGGTACCAGACGGTGCCGCCGTCGCTCGGCACGCCGTCGCCGCCCGCCGAGGCCGAGGACGACATCGTGGAGGCCACCGCCAGGCTGCGGGCGAACGATCGTTCCTGGCGCCGGCGTCGTTCCTGGGCCGCGGTGACCACGGCCTGCAGAACCGGGGAGAGGTCCGGATCATCGGTCCCGGCGAAGGCGTCGTTGATGGCGGCGTCGGCGAAGGCTCCGGAGTCGAGGTGCTGCCGTGCCAGGGCTCCGAGCGTGGGCGGCCCCTCGCCCGCCGGTACGGGGGCTTCCGGCAGGGCCAGCCAGCGCACGAGCCGCACGGCGGCCTCGAAGGGAGCGCGCAGCGGCGTCCGGCGTCCGAGCCGGTGCGCGCGGACGGCGTCCCACGCCGCTTCCACGGCGTCCAGGGCCTGCCGGGCGGCACCGTCGTGGGGGTCCCGGGTGACCGCATGCCGCAGCGCGTCGGCGAGGAGGACGAACCGGGCCCGCAGTCCGCTGGCCAGGAGGTCCGAGTACCGGGCCAGCGGCGCGGCCTGGAGCGTGTCGAGGATCGCCTCGGCGCGGTCGATGGCCCGGCGGACGTCGGCGTCGGCACGCCTGTCGTGCACGAGGTCGGCGAGCAACGCGCCCGTCGCCTGCCCGTACGCCGCGAGGGCCGAGGGGCCGGGCATCGCCTCACCCCACCGGCCTTCCAGCCGCGCGAGCGCCAGCTGTGCCTGGTGCGCCGTTTCCACGCTGTTGAGAGGGGTGCCGTCGAGAGGGGTGGAGACCAGGGAGACCAGCAGGTGCACCACGACACCGAGCGGGACGACGTCCGCCAGTTCACCGCGGGCGAGCAGCACACGGATCGGCAGGGACGCCGGGCCCGCCTGCTGGGCTATCCAGTCAAGTGTTGTGTCGGCCAGCAGGTCGCCCACGCCGTGGCGCAGGGCGCCGAGGGCGGTGATGCTCTGGCCGGAGAGTGACCAGCGCAGGACGCCGAGGGCGTCGGCTGTCCCTCCCTCGAAGCCGAGGTGGGTCGCGGCGACGGCGCCGAGCGCGTGGGTCCGGGTCAGTACCCCGGCCGGTGCGGCGGGCCATTCTCCCGGCGGTGTCGCCTCCAGCAGTGCGGCGGCGAGGTCCCGGTCGTGTGGGCCCGCGGTCAGCGCCGGGTCGATCCCCGTCGCGGAGAACTGCCGGCGGACGGCCTCCCACGGGTCGGGGCTGCGCAGCCGCTGCCAGACGAAGTGGGCGAGGATCCCCGCGCCGAGATCGTCGTCGTCCCGGTCGGTGACGACGACGAGCCAGTCGCCGTCCCGGTGCTCGGTGAGTGCCTCCCGCACGGCGAGGGCGGATTCGGCCGCCCTCACCCGCACGGTCTGCCCGTCGTGCAGGTGCTCACGGGCGGCGTCCGGGGCGTAGGCACCTCGCAGACCGATCACGCCGGAGTCGTATTTCTTCGACCGTGCCTCATTGACGATCGCCAGCACCATCGAGAGGCTGACCGGGGAGACGCTCGTCATGACCGTCACGGCACCAGCCGCCAGGTGACCTCGACGGCGTGGTCCGGGTGTGCGTCGAGGAAGGCCTTCAGGCCGGTCAGGACGACGTCGTTGCCCTGGCCACGCGGCCGGGTTCCCCTGCCCGACGTCCTGGCGGGGTCAACGATGATCGGCTTCGGATCCGGCTGCGGAGGCAGGGGCTGCGGACCGGAGAGCCAGGTGAAGATCCCCTCCTCGCAGGCGGACAGCGCGGCGGCGGCACCGCTGACCAGTTCGTCCCGCCGTAGTGCGTCGCGGACGGCGCCCACGACGTCGGCTGCGGACGCCGCGCGCTCCCCCTCGCCGTCCATCGCCGCGCGCAGCGGGTCGAGTCGCCGCCACGGGAACCTGTTCAGCGCGTCCGCCACCGACGCGGCCGAGGCCAGGGATTTGCCGGCCTCGACGGGTGAGGCGTCCGCCAGCTCCGCCGACGCGACGGCCTCGACGAGTTTGACGCCGGTGAGGTGCGGCAGGCGCTGGACGAGGGCGGCCGTCGCTTCGGCGGTGCGCAGGCGGTCGCCGCCGTCGATGCCAAGCAGCTGGTCGACGCGCCTGAGCGCTGTCACCAGATCGGGGGCGGTCCGGGCCAGGTCGCGGGCCTTCGTCGTCACCTGTCCGACGAAGTCGGCGACGGCCGGGGCGGTCAGGTAGGCGGCGGCCGGGATGCCGAGCAGTGCGCCGGCGTTGTTCCTGGCCTTCTGCCATTCCTCCAGCGAGGGGAGGTCCTGGACCCGAAGTTCCATCGACGGGGACAGCGTGCCCGGGTCCGGAACCGTCGGTAGCGCCGTCCCGTGCTGGAACCACGCCCGCTGCCGCAGCGCGGCCCAGGTGATGATCACCAGGTCGGCGACCTCGTCGCGCAGGCCGTGGGCGGGGTTCACATCCCGGATCCAGCGGCGCAGCTCGGCGACGGTCACCGGACCATCTGCTGGTTTCCCCTCATCCTGGAAACGGCGGCCGAGGGCCCGCTCGATCTCTTGCCCCCACGGGGTGAAGCGGTCGTCTCCGAGCAGGTAGTGCATCTCGGTGGCCTTGCCGACCCCGAGGGGGTTCGCGATCCGGCGGACCACCGCGGCGTCAGCCTGGAGCTCGACCCGTTTCTCGCTATCCGTGATCGACCGCGCGACGTAGGAGGCCACGATCTTGAGGTCGCGGGCCCTGACCTCGACGTCGCCCGGCTCGAAGTGCGGGTGCGCCGGGTAGATCGCCTCGAAGGCCTGCCCGAGGAGGTTCTCGAACGCCTGCCCGAGCGTGGCCCCCACCGGGTTGGCCGGAGCGAACCGCCGTTCGAACGAGAACAGGATCCGCTCGTGCGCGGAGTTCTCCAGCAGGACGCCGGGCCGTGGCGCGGCGGCGCCGTAGGCCTGCTGGACGGCGTCCTCCAGGCTGCGCCGCAGCGTGTTGCGCTGCGACTCCAGGATCGAGCGCGCCAGCGCCCGGTCCGTCTCGTTCAGGTGGTCGGCCGCCCCCTGCCAGCGCTCGGTGTTGCCGTCGAGCAGCCAGTTGAGGATGACCAGCCGCCGCAGTTCACGGATCTTGTCGTCGGACAAGAAGCGCGGCAGCCACACGATCGTGCGTTCGGTGACGCCGCGGGCCACCATCTCGTCGAGACGTTGCAGGTCCTCGGCGGACGAGTGGCCGGGGTCGTCGAAGGGGTGGTCGATGACGACCCGCCAGGTGTCCGGGGCCGCCTTGAAGTGGTCGTCGGACAACCAGCTGCGGTCGCGGACGTTGCCGAACACGACGTCGATCCGGCGCCGGGACCCCCGCCAGACGACGTCGTGCGGGTAGGCGCCCTGGAGGTCCTGCTTCGCGAGGGCGACGCCCAGGGTCTCGGCGACGAGGTCTTTGAGGAGTTCGCGGCGCCGCCCCTCGTTGTCCTCGCCCTTGGCCCGCTCGACGATCGACTCGTAGTCGACGTCGGAGAGCTGCACCCGGACCGTCGGGTTACGGTCCTCACCGTCGAGGTGGATCTCCGGGACGTCACGTGCCCAGGTCCGCACCTTGGACAGGACGACGCCGGCCTCACCCCCCGGCAGGGGCGACACGATCGAGCCGTGGTTCAGCGACGCGAGCCGGGATGCGGTCAGCGCCATCAGGGCGGGAACCTTCGGCGCGACAGCCGACAGCAGCAAGGTCTTGGCGAGCCGGTCGTCGGTGCGGAACCCGGCCGGGATCTTTTCCGGTTCCTCGCGCACGGTCCGGGCGTCCAGCTCGTGCATGCCGAGCAGCAGCGGGCGCAGCTTGTCGGTGTAGAGCTTGTTCGCCGACCGGAACAAGGCCGCGGCCTCGACGTCGAGGGCCTGCCCGGTCTCGCCCTGGACGACGAGGTCGAAGCAGTCGCCGACAGGGATGATCTCGTCGGTCGTCAGGGAGTCCCGGCGTTCGACGAGCATCTTCTGCATCACCTTGAGGGCGGTGCGCTCCCGCTGCATGACGCTCGCGAGGCTCCGGAGCGTCGAGACGAGCGCCGGGGAGAACGGGTAGGTCAGCCGGAACGCGCTCTCGTCCGAGCCGCGGTGCCGCTCGTCGGTGTTGACGCCGTCGAGGAGCACGTCCCAGACCGCCGGGCGCCGGTCGATCGACCGGAACGCGGTCTCCAGGGCGGCCCGCGCCTGGTCGTCCTTCGGCCGCAGCAGGCGGCGGTGGGCGACGTAGGGGAGGTTGTCGTCGCCGAGCGGGATGACGCCGAACCGGCCGTCCTGGTGCCGGAACGCCCGGTCGAGCGCCTCCTGCTCGGCGCCGCTCGCCCCGGCGTCGGCGAACCAGCGCCGCAGGTCGATCTGCCGGGCGACGAACGAGATCAGCGGGATCGCCCGGCCCCCGATCGCCGACTCGACCAGCTTGGTGATCTTCTGTGACTCGCGGGCGAAGAACTCGCGGTTCTGCACCGAGAACGCCAGCCACAGCACGAGTTCGTCGAGGAACAGCACGACGGCGTCGTACCCGAGGCCCTTGGCGTGACTGGCGATCGCGGCCAGGCCGGTGTCGAGGTCGACGTACTCCGCCTGCTGCGCGTAGGAGCTGAAGTACGCCTCGACGAGGGCCGAGACGAGCTGGAGCCGGATCTCGGTGGTCCGCTCGGCGGCCAGCGCCTGCAGGTAGCGGGCAAGATCCCAGGTGCCACCCTCCAGGACGACGGACCACACGTCGCCCGCGCCGTTGAGCCCGGCGAAGAACTGCGCGTCCCCGAGCCGCTCCCGCAGGCGCTCGGCGTCCTGCAGCAGTCCTTCCGACCGGTGGACGGCGGGGAGCCCGGCCTTCGGGTGGAGCGCCGCGACCTGGCGGACGTACCCGTCGAACAGGGCCTGCTCCAGGCTCTTCGCGTCGAGCAGGTGGAACGCGAGCGGCAAGACCTTCCGTTCCGCCAGCACCGGATCGTGCTTGGCGACGACGGGCTGGAGTTCCTGCTTGTCGCGCGCGGCGGGCTCGTGCCGCAGCAGGGCGTGGAGCACCGCCATGAAGTGCGACTTGCCGGAGCCGAACGACCCGGTGAGGAACGCTCCCCGGCTCGTCCCGGAGCTGATTCCCTCGGCGACCAGGCCGAGCGCCATGTCGAACGCCTCGGCGAGGGCTTCGGTGACGACGTACTCGTCGAGGGTGCGCCGCGCGGCCTCCTGGCCGACGGAGTCGGTGAGGCGCAGGACGTAGTCGTTCGCGCCCGCGTGCTCGGGGATGTCGATGACGTCTCGGAGCAAGATGCTCACGTCGCCCGCTTCCTCACTGTTCAGACGTTTTGTGGGTTTCGAAGTCTTTCGCAGCGCCCCTGCTGGCCACAATAACGGGATCACGTCGACGACCCGCCCGGACGCGCGACCCCAGATCACACTGCCGTCCGGGCCTACCCTCGCTCTGTGCGACGCGATCGTTTCGATCGATCCCGAGAAACGACTCGGAGAGTACGTCAACGGGCTCACCGTGGCGGAGATGCAAGAGATCGATCAAGCCATGAAGTTCTTCCTCGACCTGGCGTGACACACCACCTCAACGAGCGAGGACAAGTACCCCCTTTCGCGTGATGGCGTGGCCCGCACTTCAGAACTAGTCTTGAAGTATGGCAACGTCGGCGACCGTCCCCTTCTCCGAACTCCTGCGTCAGCCAGGCAGGACCACACGCCGTCTCGCACAGGTGCGCAGTCTCCGGCTGTCCCGACGAGACGCACAGGACTTGATCCTGATGAACGCGGACCGAGCCGAGGCTGAGAGCGAGGCTTTTGAGGCAACGGGGCATCTACTCATCGCCCTGGTCCGCCACCACCCACAGCTGGTGATCGAGCAACTCCCTGCAGTCCTTCCATGGGTGCGGTTCCTGCCTGCTGAGGACGTACAGGAGTTCGCTTCTGAGTTCGTTGCCGTGGCTGAGTCCTCCGCTTCGATCGGTAACCTGGGGCCGCTGGCCCAGCTGTTGACGGAATGGCGGCACACAGCGGAGGTCCACGCCGACCCAGAGTTACACCGGGCCCTGACCCGCAACGACCTTGGGGACCACGGACTGGTTCCCCTTCCCGACGCTTCGTGACACCCGCCAAGCGGGGGGACAGGGTTGCCCCTCCGGCCCGTCCCACCACCTACGCCCTGCGGTTCGCGACCACCGATGCTGCCAAAGGCTGGGAGGAATTGTGCCGGCAAGCGCCCGGTAACACCCGCGCCGCGTTCGAGGCGATCGAGGCAGACCCCTGCCCCGCCCCACCAACTTCCCGACATCACCCACTCAAGGGCAGCCTGGCCATCGGTACCCATTCCGGCCGGAGCCTTCCTCGCTGGCAGTACGAGGTCACTTCGAGCGGCCGCATCTGGTACCTGGTCGACCGCGACACCCGCACCTGCTGGATCGACGTCGCCAGTACCGGTCACCCCAAGCAGACCGACTAGATGATGATCGATTCCAGGGGTCTCGTGGCCATGCTGAAGGCGTAGCGCCGGGGTCTCTGCTACCCGGCATCAGCATCGGCCGGTCGTTCCGTCGGCAGGATACGACA
>JAUPKQ010000217.1 GCA_030837345.1 Actinomycetota bacterium
TCCCCCTGGGCCCGCTCGAGGTCACGGCGCGCGGCCTCCGCCTGATCACGGACCGCCCGCTCGGCGGCCTCCAGACGGACTGACAGTCCGGCCCGCTCCCCCCGCACCCGTTCCAGGTCCGCCCGGGCCGCCCCGAGCCCCTCGGTGAGAACGGCGACGCGCGCGCGCTCGGCGTCCAGGAGGCCGCGCATCTCCCGGGCCTCGGCCGCGAGGGACTCCACAGATTGTTCCGCCGCGTCGCGGGCGGCCTCGGCGTGGCCCCGGGCCCGTTCGTGCTCGGCGACCTGTTCCCAGGCGAGGGTCCGGGCCCGCTCGGCGTCCTCGCGTGAGCGTTCGGCCTCCCGGACGGCGTTGTCGCGGGCCTGACGGTCCTCTCGGGCCCCGGCGACCGCCGCGCGGCGGGCCTGTTCCGCCGCGTCGGCCTCCTGCCGCGCGGCGTGGGCGTCCGCGAGGGCTTCGGCGGCCTCCTGCTCGGCGACCGTCACCCGGCCGAGAGCCCCCTTCTGCGCCCCCTCGAAACGTTCGATCATCCCGGCGAGATCGGTCCGCAGCTCGCGGGCCGCGGGCAGGAAGGTCTCGCCGAGGCCGCGGACCTGGGCGAGGGGATCCGCGACGGCCGCGAGGTCCCTGGCCCGGCGCTGGCGGGACGCGGCGTCCGCGTGGCCCTTGCAGCAGTACCGCGGACGCCGCCCGCTGCGGAGCCTGCCGTGTTCGTCGAGTGCCCGGGCGGGGAGCGGGATGTCGCAGCCCTCCAGGGCACACACGTCCGCCCGGCCCGCTCCGTCGTCCTCGGCCTGGCCGTCCACCTGTGGATTCGTCACCATCTCAGCTTCCCGCCCTTTTCCCGTTCGCGTGTCGCGTTATTGATATCACGTTTCGCGTGCGCGTTTCACAATCTCGGATCAGTGCCGTGATAATTCCTGTTATGACGGCATCGTTGGAACCCCGAAAAAGAGGGGGGGTCGCCCCGGGCGTCCCCGCGTTGCGTGTGGCGCTGCAGGAGGCGGTCGCCGTCCTGCCGGGGCTGCCCGGCGACGAGCCCGGGGCGCGGTACGGCGTCCGGGTCCTCACCGCGCTGTGGCTGGAGGCGGACAAGTCCGAGCACACGCGCCGCGCCTACTACGCGGACCTCGCCGAGTGGCTGGGCTGGTGCGCGCGGACAGGGCTCGATCCTCTCCGCGCGCGGCGGGCGGACGTCGACGCCTGGAAGGGGGCCCTCGTCGTGCACACCCCGGACGGCGGGGCCCGCCCCGCGGCGGCGGCGACCCTCGCGCGCAGGCTCGCGTCGGTGTCGAGCTGGTACCGGTACCTGATGTCGAACGATGTTGCGGACCGTAACCCGGTCGAGGCCGTCCGGCGTCCGCGGACGAAGGACGCCCCGCCCCTGCCCGCTCTCGACGAGGGCTCCGCCGTCCGGTTGCTCGAGCACGCCGAGCGCCGGGCGTGGCGTAACGGCACCGAGGCGTCCTGGCGGGACGCGGCCCTCGTGTCGCTGCTGTTCCACACGGGGCTGCGGGTCTCCGGGATCACGACGGCGCAGGTCGGTGACCTGGACCGGGACGGCGAGCACGTCGTCCTGCGCTACGACAAGAAGGGCGGCACCCGGGACCTCGTGCCGCTGGTGCCCGCCGTGACGGCGATCCTCGGCCGGTACCTCGACCTGCGTGCGCGCCGGGTGGGAACAGTGCCTCAGCGATTGACCGGTCCGTTGCTGCGAACCGTCCCCCGCGCGGCGTCCGGCGCCGCGACCGGGAGCGCCTCCGCCCCGGGAACGGGTGGCTCAGCCCTCACCCAGCGTGACGTGTGGCGGACGTTGCGGACGCTCGCGTCCCAGGCGGGGATCCCTCAGGCCGCGACGATCACCCCGCACACCGCCCGCCGGACCGCCGGCACCGTGCTGCTCGCGCACGGCGTCCCGGTGCAGATGGTCGCCGACCTGCTCGGACACCGGGACATCCGCACGACCCGCGACCGGTATGACGCCCACCGGCACAAGCTGGACTCCTCCCCCGCCTACGCCCTGGCGGACATCCTCGCCGCACGGCGTGAGGACCAGAGTCCCTTGTGAAAAGTCCTTCACGGAGAAACGCGAGGTGACGTGAGGGGCAAGGGTCTTTCCCAGTCGTGCCGTGGCCGCCCGGGGAACCCCTCCCTACACTCCGAGTGAATGACGTCACACTCAGAGGAGTTCCCCATGCTCAAGTGCGCCATCGCCGTAGCAGGGCTGACGGCATCATTGTTCTCGGCACCTTTCGTGGCTCCGGCCGCCGCGGACGACACCGCGCCGACCCGGGTCGAGGTGAAGACCGTTCTGGGATCAGGATGCCCGGATGGCTCGGCGAACGTCAGAATGACCTCCGCCAACAGGTTCGTGATCAGTTTCTCGGACTTCGCGGCCTGGACCGGCGCCGGGGAATCCGAGACGAACACCCGGAAGAATTGCCAGGTCGCCCTGGAGGTAGACGCCCCCGAGGGTGCGACGTACAGCATCAACCGGACGACGTACCGCGGCTTCACCTATCTGTCGTCCGCGGGCTCCGCGACGGCGTCCGCGCAGTACTACTGCCAGGGGTCGAGTGACACGAAGACGGCCACCATCAAGGCGTTCACCGGGCCGACGCGCGCGGAGTGGACGTCTTCGGCCACCTCCGGCGCCTCGGCCTCCGTCCGGTGCCAGCCGAACCGGCTCCTCAACGTCAATACCGAACTGCGGGTGAGTCCTTCGCCCACGGACGCCTTCGGTGTTCTGGGCCTGGAATCCCTGGAAGGCACCGTCACCGTCAACCGCTGAATCCTCCGTTCCCCGCAGATGATCCGGTGCGGTGATCGGTGCGATGATCCGGTGACCGGTGCGGGCGGGGAGCCGCCGTCTGCTTCCAGAGCCACGGCGGCTCCCTTCTCCGACGCCAACGAGACGCCCTGGGCTCTTCCCATGGACTACTCACCGGCGGTTGACCGGTTGCCAGAAGCGATCGTCGCAGACGGATCGTCGAGGGATCAGCCGCTGTCTGCCCGGACCTGCGGAAATGGCCCACACATGGACTTCACCGGTGATCAGGTGCGTCTCAGAACCAGCGGCGTTGCCGCCGTGGTCGAGAAGCCGTCCCAGCCGTAGCGCCAACTCGGTGTCGACCACCACGTGGATGTCGTGAAGCCCATCGTCGAGCCGTGTGGGCTCTCCTGGCTGGGTGAGAGCGCACGCTGGCTGGAGCGCGGGAGCATGGACCGGCCGGAGGACGTTCAGAACGGCGAGGTCGGCGCAGCGGAGCCGCAGCCGCACCGGCCCGAGGGACAGCAGCGCTCCCGGCGAGACGTTCTCATCGACACCCGACACCCGACATGCACGATACGACCGACATGCCACTGAACAGCCCGTATGACCGCTAGAGCATGAGATGTCGGTAGTTGCTCATGGGGTTGCCTTGACCACCGTCGCTCGTTGGTCGATCGTCGTCCACGGCATGAGGATTCGGCTCCCTCTCTGGGTAGCTGTCCCAGGCCGCCAAATCTTTGATCTTGGTCTCGTGGGGCTCTGTCGTGTTCGGCGATGGTGACCGCGGTCGGTTGCGTAGCGTGGCGCGGGTGAGGATCTGCGAGGACGTGGCCGGGCCCGAGGCGCGGGCGGGGCTGGACCTGGAGTTCGCCGCGACGTTCGAGCGGCTGAGCGTCCGGGGCGAGGCCGCGGTGCTGCAGGGGGCGCATCAGCGCGACGTGCCGCCCGGGGAGGGCGGGCGGTGGGGCCTGTCGGCGGTGGCGTTGTTCGACGAGGACACCGCGACGTTGCTGGACGAGTGGTCGTCTTGGCTGCGGGAGCTGGCCGGTCCCGGGCACTGGCTTACCGGTGTCGTCGGCAGCGCCCATGCGACCGTGCGCGCGGTGCAGCCGCACCGTCCGGGGCTCACGCGCTCGGACTCGTTCGCGGGGCGCGTCGCCGCCGCGACCGAGCGTGCCGCGGCCGCGTGCTCGGGGCCGGTGGTGTTCCGGCTGAGGGGCGTGGCGTTGACCAGCGCGTGCGTGATGGCGTGCCTGTACCCGGTGGACGGCGCGGCCGGGGCCCTGGCGGCGGCGGTTCGCGCCGAGTTGGGTCCGGACGACGGGTGGCTGGAGGAGGAGTATGTGCGCACGATCTGGTACTCGTCCTTGCTGCACTTCACCCAGGATGTGAAGGATCCGCGCGCGCTGGTGGAGTGGGTGCGCGAGCGTCGGCAGGTCAAGGGGCACGACGTGCTGGCCACCACCTTGCAGGCGGTGACGTTCGACCATGTCGGGGACCGGATGCTGCCCCGGTCCCTGGGCGGGGCCCGGCTGCCGGCGTGCTGACGGGGCCGCCCCCGGTGGAGCAGCCCCGTCGAGACGGTGCCGGTCAGAGGACGTCGACGGTCCAGCCGGCGGCGCGCCAGCGTTGGTGGTCCAGCCCGGGGCGGGCGTCGACCAGGACCGGGGCCGCCGGGGCGAGGCCGGCGGGGTCGATGGCGGCGAACTGGGGCCAGGCGGTCAGGTGCAGCAGCACCTGCGCGCCGCGGGCCGCCTCGGCCGGGTCCGCGGCGTAGTGCAGCTCGGGGTGCTCGGCCCGCGCGGTGCCGACGGCGGCCGGGTCATGCACGCTGACGCGGGCGCCGGCCTGGTGCAGGCGAACGGCCACGTCGAGGGCCGGGGAGTCGCGTACGTCGTCGATGCCCGGCTTGAACGCCGCGCCCCACACCCCGATCCGCGCGCCAGCCGGGCCGTGGGGCAGGCGGGCCAGGGCCAGGGCGACCGCGTCGGCGCGGCGGTGCTGGTTGGCCAGGTCGACTGAGGCCAGGAACGCCGCAGTGT
This sequence comes from Actinomycetota bacterium, assembly GCA_030837345.1. GTDB lineage: Bacteria > Actinomycetota > Actinomycetes > Actinomycetales > Kineosporiaceae > JAUPKQ01. The sequence continues at coordinate 4,816 of JAUPKQ010000217.1, forward strand.
CCTCCACGCCGTGACGGGCGGCCAGGGCGGCCAGCCCGCGAAGGTCCTTGCTCAGGCAGGAGCCGCCGAACCCCAGGCCGGGGGCGAAGTAGTCGTGCCCGATGCGTGGGTCGTTGCCGGTGACCTCGATGAGGGCGTCGACGTCCACTCCGGCGACGCGGCAGAGGCCGGCCAGGGTGTTCACGAAAGACAGCCGGGTGGCCAGGTAGGCGTTGGCGGCGAGTTTGCACAGCTCGGCGGTGCGCAGGTCGGTCACGGTCAGCGGCGCAGGTCGGCATTGAAAGCGCCCAGTCGATCGCCCAGCAGCGCCGGGGAGGAGAAAGCCTGCGTGTACTGGTGGCCCACCGCCTCTTCGAGGTCCATGCGCACGCGCTGGTCGGCGCGCAGCACGCACAGGTCGCAGAACGCCGAAGCCCGCAGGACCGCCTCGTGGTCCCCGCCGGGCGAGGCTGCGAACACGGGGGCCTCGGGGCCGGCCAGGCGGGCCGGGCCCAGGTGACGGTCGACGACCCGCTCGGTCAGCGGGTGCCACCACGGCTTGGGCGTGCCCGCGAAGTACGACATGATCACCGCGACCAGTCCGCCGTGGACCACGAGGGCGTCCATGTGGGTCAGGATCTCGACACGGTCGAACCAGTGGAAAGCGTCGCCCATCGTCGCCGCAGCGAACGCGCCGACGTCGCCCAGGCGGTGCACGTCGGCGCAGGCGGACTCCACCAGGTGGCCCACCCCGTGCCGGGCTGCCTCCGCTCGCCCGAAGCCGACCATGTCGGCGGAGGCGTCGACGGCCAGTACCCGTCGGCCGCGCGCGGCCAGGGCCAGGGCCACCGAGCCGGGCCCGCAGCCCAGGTCCAGCACCGGCCCGGGCGGGGCCAGCAGGTCGACGAGGTCGACGAACAGTCCCGGGTGCGCGACCCGGTAGCGCAGGTACGTCTCGTGGGTCCCGGCGAACAGGGACCCGGGGTTCTCATAGGACATTCGGACCACCCCTCGGCATCCGAGCCTGACCAGGGCGTTCGTCGCCCGGTCGGTGTGCTCACGGAAGGGTAGGGGCGCGTTTCGCGGCAAATGTTCACACCTGTGAGGCATGTGGTGACCTGCGCGACCCCGGTGCCTACCCTGGGCTCATGAGCGCTTCACAGTCCTCGCGGACCACCGGAGAGCGCCTGCGGGCGTGCCGGCGCTACCGCGGCATGTCCCAGCGGGCCCTGGCCGGGCTGGCCGGAGTGTCCCCGGCGTTCGTGTCGATGGTGGAGAACGGGCAGCGGACCCTGGAACGCCGCGCGCACCTGGCCGCGCTGGCCGACGCCCTGCACGTGTCGATCTCGGAGCTGACCGGCCAGCCGATCCCGCCGACGGCCCCGGCCAACGGCACTGTGCACGCCCTGGTGCCAGCGGTGCGGACTGCGCTGCTCGGGCACACCTTGGACCACGCCCCTGCCCTCGCGCCGCGCCCGGCGCGGGCGCTGGCCGAAGCTGTGGAGGCGATGGCCAGCGGGCGTGAGCACTGCCGTGACGAGAGCACCGGGCGCGAGCTCGTCGAGCTCTTGCCCGAACTGCACGCCGCCGCGCTGCGCGGTGACGACCCGCAGACGGCCCTGCGGGCCCTGGTCATGGCCGCCAAGGTCGCCACCTCGTGGGCCAAGGCCCTGGGCTACCACGACCTGGCGTGGATCGCCGCGGACCGGGGCCGTCAGGCCGCCCTGCGCCTGGAGTCCCCGCTGCACCTGGCCGCCGCCGACTACTCCGTGGCCCAGGCGTTGTCCGGCCTGGGCGCCCACGACCAGATCGGCGCCGTCGTCGAGCGCGCGTGCGCCAGCGTCCCGCGCGAGACGTCCCAGGACCTGCAGGTCTACGGGATGCTGCTACTGACCGCCGCCCTGAACCGCTCGGTCACCGGCGCCGGCGACCCCGACGCAGCCCTCGACGAGGCCCGAGACGTCGCCGCGCGCACCGGTGAGGGCACCGTGTTCCGGTTCGCCTTCGGCCCCACGAACGTGGCCCAGTGGTCCGCCGACCTGGCCATGGACCGCGGCGACGCCGGCCGGGCCGCTCGGATCGCCCAGGGCATCGACCCCGCCAGGATCGCCTCCGACTCCCGCCGGGCCGCCTACTGGTCCCACCGCGCCCTAGCCCTGGCTCGCCTGCGAGGCCAGGAGGGCGCCGCCGCCGCCGCGTTCCGCCACGCCGAGGCCCTGGCCCCGGACCGCCTGCGCGCCTCCCCCCAGGTGCGCGACACCCTGCTGCACCTGCTCGCTCGTGCACCCCGCCCGGCTGCGCGCGACCTGCGCGGTATCGCCCACCGCGCCGGCGTCCCCCTCTAGATTGCCCGGGTCCGCCCGGCTCTGCGAACGTGTCGGGCGGGGAGAGTGAGAGCGACCTCGACGACCTGATCGCCTCGTGGATCCTGCTGGAGAACGACCGGCAGATGCTCGCCGAGGTCCACCCCGCCTCGCGGCTGACGTTCGCAGTGCTGTTGAAGTTCTTCGAGTCCCGCGGCAGGTTCCCCCGGCACTCCGGGGAGGTCCCCGAGTCGGCGGTGGGGTACCTGGCCAAGCAGGTCGACGACGACACGCAGTCCTTCGAGGTGTCGGGGCGCACCGCCGAGCGCTTCAGGGCACGGGCACGACGACCAACTCACGTCGCCAAGGTCACAATCCGTCCCACGACCCCGATCACTGAGGCCAGCCGTCGAGGATGATCGTTCCTGTGCCTGCGAGGTACTTGCGGACGACGTCGCCAGTGCCGGAGACGAAGTCCTCAGGCGGAGCCCTACCGTACGTGACGGGGTGTCCGACGCCGAGAGCGTGGGTAGTCACCAGGACGGGCCTCCTGGCACTGTCGACTGGGCTGTGACACCAGCTGGGAACTGGAGCTGGCATAGCGGGGTTCAAACCCGGCAACGGGCCCCGGTCAACGATCGGTCTCCATCGGGGCCCTCTGCCGCGCGACCGCGGAACCCAGCAAAGGCACGGTGATGGCCCTTGCCTCCGGGGACGCAAGGGCCATCCGCTCGCGGGAGGGCGAAGACGGATGGTTACATTTGGCGAATCCTGGTTACATTTGAGTCAACTGCGGCGCCCGGAAGCCGCCGATCGCCTCCTCGAGCAACTCGGCCAGACGCAGCGGGGTGCGGTCCTCGAACATCGGGCCGATGATCTGCACTCCCACCGGCAGGCCCTCAGAAGACCGGCCCGCCGGCACGGCGGTGGCGGGCAGGCCGGGCATGGTGGCCAGACCGGCCCAGACGAGCTGGTCGAGGTAGGGGTACCGGGCGCCGTCGATGTCGATCCGGCGGTCCAGCAGATCGGGGGTGTGGTCGTGGGGGAACGCGGGAGTGGGGGTGATCGGGCACACCACCGCGTCGAACCCGGCGAAGAACTGCCGCCAGCCGTGGCGGTGGAACTCCCGGCGGTCGCTTGCCCGGACCCAGTCGCGGTGACTGAGCACCGTGCCGCGCAGCCGGGCCGCGCTGAGGCTCCGGTCGTCCGCGCCCAGTCCGGCGGCCCGGGTCCTGAGCTGCTCGTACTCGTCGGCGGCATACCCCGCGACGGCGCCGGCGAACAACAACCGCTGGTAGAGCGTCGCGGCCTCGGCCAGGTCGGGCAGCAGCGGACTGTGCCGTTCGACGCGGGCGCCAGCGTCGGCGAGGGCGTCGGCCACCCGGTTCACGCCGGACCGCACCGCCGACCCGGTCGGAAGGAGCGGATGCTCGTCGAGAACCAGGACCCGGACGTCGCCGAGCCGCTCGCGGCGCGCGGGCGGCAGCGTCAGGTCGTACACCACGCCGAGCGTCAGCGGGTCCGGCCCGGCCATGACGTCGAACAGCAGCGTGAGGTCACGGGCGCTGCGCGCCATCGGACCGACGACGGCGAGGTCGAGGTCGACCGGCAGCGCCGGTGCGGCTGGCGGGACCATCCCACGGTTCGCCACCAGTCCGAGGGTCGGCTTGTGGGCGTAGACACCGCAGAAATGCGCGGGGGTCCGCAGCGAGCCACCGATGTCGGAGCCGATCGACAACGCCCCGAACCCGGCCGCGAGGGCCGCCGCCGATCCTCCGGAGGACCCGCCCGGCGTCCGAGCGCGATCCCACGGATTGGTGGTGGTGCCGTAGATCTCGTTATACGTCTGCACATCCTGGAGCCCGAGGGGAACATTGGTTTTCCCGAGTACCACCGCGCCGGCGGCCCGAAGGCGCGACACCTGGACGGCGTCCTCGGCCGGCACGAAGTCCCGGTGCTCCGGCATGCCCCAGGTCGTGGGGAGTCCGGCGACGTTGTAGGACTCCTTGACCGTCACCGGAATGCCGAGCAGCGGCCGGTCCTCGCCGCGAGCGCGCGCCCGGTCGGCGCGGCGCGCGGCGGCCCGCGCGCGGTCGAAGTCCGGCACGCAGATCGCGTTGATTGCTTTGTCGTCCCGTTCGATACGGGTGATGGCCTCGTCGACGAGCTCCAGCGAGGTCACGTCACCGGCACGCAGTGAGGCGATGAGTTCTTCGGCCGTCGGAAGATTCCGTTCCATGAGTCCGACCGTAATAACCTCCGAACGAGGCCACAAAACGACACTGATGTCTTTCCGAGTAGCGGGTTGCGACTGAAGGTGAGGGAATGACCTGATCCTTCGGTTCGGGACCCGGGAAAGGGTGATCATCGATGGGTCGCGTCTCTTGATCACTCACCAGGGGCATCTCACCGGCACCACCGCCGGGTAGTCGACCCGCTCTCCAGACAGTGGGGGCTCAGGGTGTGCACTTACTGTCGTTATCACGACAGTAAGTGCACACATTGGTTCTCCACTGTCCGCGAACCGGGTCCACGACCCGGCATCCGACTGCCGATCACCCATTCTTGTGATCGTGGGGAGCGTGCGCCGGGCGTGATCGAGGACCTGGGCGACGGATCCGGCATCGGCCTGCTTGTACGTGCCTAAGGCCCAGGTTCCGGCCCGGGTACCTCGGCGTACCTGCTCCTCGTGCAGCAGACCGGACAGGAACCACCGCTCGTTACCCGGAATGGCTCAATCCGTACAACAGGGCGAGGGCGGCCGAGCCTCAGGCGGGTCCCGGTTACCTGTCCGCCGATTGCCCGCCAGTGGGCCGCGGCGCCACGAGGGCGCCGAGGACCGTCATCAGGTAGTCCGGGGCCGCCGCGAGCATCGCCTCGTCCGGGGTGCTGAGCAGGTGCAACACGATCCCGTCGACAGTGGCGATCAGCAGACGACCGGTGGCGGCGGGCTCGGCGACGCCCATGCCGAGAAGCGTCGCCTCGGCGATGCGGACGAACATCTCCCGCCAGCGGGCGAGTTCCGGCTGGAGCTCGGCCCGGCGGGCCGCGTAGAGGAACAACTCGTAGTACGCCAGTCGCCGGTGGGGATCGCCGAGGAGAGCAGCCAGGCCCGCCGCGGCGAGGTCCCGCGTCGCGGCGGCGTCCAGGACCGTCAGGTCGGCCCCGTTGAAGAGACCGTCAATCAGCTGCCGGTCCCGCTCCGCCGTGTGCTGGAGCAGGGCTGCGAGCAGGGCTTCCCGGGTGCGGAAGTAGTAGGTCGTCGAGCCGTGGGAGGCTCCGGCCCGCTTCTCGACGGTCCGGTGCGACAGCGCCTGGAGCCCTTCCTCGGCGAGCAGGTCGAGCGCCGCGTCGAGCAACTTCACCCGGGTGGAGCTGCTTGGCGATCCCACGAGCACACTCTAGAGTCTTCTCCGATCGTAGAATTTCTACGTTCGGAGAAACCGCGTTCCAGGAGGCAACCCATGCACGTCCCCACCCCTCGCCGAACAGGCGTCCTGGTCGCCGCCACCTGCGGCGCCCAGTTCATGGCCATCACCGACGACACGATCGTCAACGTGGCCCTGCCCTCGATCCGGGCCGACCTCGGGTTCACCGGAGCGTCCCTCGCCTGGGTCGTCGACGCCTACATGCTGATGTTCGGCGGGTTCCTGCTGCTCAGCGGACGCACGGCCGACGCCCTCGGACACCACCGCGTCTTCACCACCGGGACGGCGCTGTTCGCCGCCGCCTCCCTGGCCGCCGGAATGGCGTCGTCCCCCACCACCCTCGTCATCGCCCGCGGCGTCCAGGGCCTCGGCGGCGCCCTGATCGGCCCCTCAGCCCTCGCCATCCTCGTCACCACCTTCCCCGACCCCGCCCGCCGCCGCCGCGTCCTCAGCCTATGGGGCAGCCTCGCCGGGCTCGCCGCCGTCACCGGCCTCCTGCTCGGCGGCGTGATCACGGACACCGTCGGCTGGCGCTGGGCCTTCCTCGTCAACGCGCCGGTCGGTGTCGCCGTCGTCGCCGCCGTCCTCGCGACCATGACCGGGAAGACCCGCGACGACGTAGCCCCCGATCCCACAAGCGACCCCGCGACCGCACCGGACCGGCGCGTCGACCTCCTCGGCGCGACCCTGGTCACCGCGGGCCTGCTCCTGCTCGTCCACACCGTCATCCAGACGGCGCACCACCCCTGGGGCTCGCCCCGGACCCTCGCCGGGCTCACCGGCGCCGCCGTCCTGCTCGCCCTGTTCCTCCTGCGGCAGACCACCGCCACGCAGCCTCTGGTCCCCGCCTCGCTGCTCACCCGCGACCTGTGCGTCGCCGCTGTCGCGATGCTCCTCACCGCTGGGGCGATGTTCTCCGTGACGTTCTTCCTCAGCCAGTACATGCAGCTCGTCCAGGGATGGTCACCCCTGCGCACCGGACTGTCCTGGATCCCCTTCAGCATCTTGATCGCCGTCTCCGCCGCCCTCACCGTCGCCCTGACCCCCCGCGTCGGCGTCCGGGCCCTCACCGTCGCCGGACTCGGCATCGCGACCGCCGGCCAGCTCCTCCTCCTGCGGACGACACCCGGCGGCCCGTACACCACCGAGCTCCTGCCCGTCCTGCTGATCCTCGGCACCGGCTTCGGACTGACCCTGATCCCCCTGGTCGTCGCGAGCCTTCACACCATCAACCCCGGCGACTCCGGAACGGCCTCCGGGCTCGTCACCACCGCCCAGCAGATCGGCGGAGCAATCGGTGTCGCCGCGCTCGCCACCCTCGCCGCCGACCGGTTCACCGACCTGCTCCCGACGGCTGCGACCCCGGCCGCGGCGATGACGGACGCCTTCCACTCCGCCTTCGCAGCGGGAGCCTGCGTCACCGCGCTCGCCGCGCTCGTCGTCCTCGCGCTGCCCGCGCTGCGTGAGGAGGTTGACCTGGTGGCGCTTCAGGGCAGCTGACCGGTCCGCGGCTAGGCTTCCTCCGTGGACAGTGTGAGCTCTCACCGCCGGTCGGACCTGACGGTTCCGGACGACGACGTCCGCGAGGTCCTCGCGGCCCTGCGGGACAGCATCGACAACCTCGACGCCGCCATGATCCACCTGCTCGCGGAGCGGTTCAAGTGCACCCAGAAGGTGGGAGCGCTCAAGGCCAGGCACGGGATGGCCCCCTCCGACCCGGAGCGCGAGGCCCGCCAGATCGAGCGCCTGCACCGGCTGGCCCGTGAGTCCGGGCTCAACCCGGTCTTCGCCGAACGGTTCCTGAACTTCGTCATCGACGAGGTGATCCGCCACCACCGGGCGATCGCCGAGAGCACCGACGTCTGAGACGGCTCACCCCCGGGAGGACCCGCATGCTGGCACGTGACCTGGCCGCGCCGTTTCCGTCGATCCGCCGGGACGCCCCGGCGATCGAGGCCGCCCGCCTGCTGGCCGGGCAGAACCTTCCCGCCCTGATCGTCCTGGACGAGCGGGACCGTCCGTTCACCGTCCTGCCCGGTCCGGACGTGCTGAGGATGGCTCTTCCCCGGTACTGCCTGGACGACCCCGCCCTGGCCCGGGTGATCGACGAGGCGGCCGCGGACCTGTTCCTGCGCGAACTCGGCGACCGCACCGTCGCCCAATGCCTACCCACCCCGCTGCGGGAACTGCCCGTGGTCTCCCCGGACGCGACGGTGCTGGAGATCGCCTCGGTGATGGCCAGGGCGCGAAACCCCCTGGTTGTGGTCGCGACCCGGGGCACGCCGATGCTGGGGGCGATCACCCTCGACGCCCTGATGGACAGGATGCTGGACGCATGACGGTACTGGCCTGGGTGACGGTCGCCCTCTTCGTCGCAGCGTATGTGCTGATCGCGACCGAGTGGGTCCACCGGGTGGCCGCCGCCCTGGGCGGGGCGGCGCTGATGCTCCTCATCGGGGCCACCGACGCGGAGCACGCGTTCTTCTCGCAGAAGACCGGCGTCGACTGGAACGTCGTCTTCCTGCTGCTGGGGATGATGCTGATCGTCGCCGTCCTCCAGCGCACCGGCGCTTTCGAGTACCTGGCGATCTGGGCCGTCAAGAAGGCGCGGGGGCGCCCCGCCCGCGTGATGGTCATCCTCGTCCTCGTCACCGCCGTCGCCTCGGCGGTTCTCGACAACGTCACGACGGTCCTGCTGATCGCCCCCGTCACGCTGCTCGTGTGCGCGCGGCTCGGCGTCCCGGTCGTCCCCTTCCTCATCGCCGAGGCGATGGCCAGCAACATCGGCGGAACCGCCACCCTCGTCGGGGACCCCCCGAACATCATCATCGCCAGCCGGGCGGGCCTCAGCTACAACGATTTCCTCCTCCACCTCGCCCCGCTGATCGTCGTGCTGCTCGGCGTGGCCACCGTGCTATTCCTGTGGTTGTTCCGATCGGCCTTCGCGTTCGACCCCACCCGCGTCGAGCACGTGATGGCCCTGCGGGAGCGGGACGCGATCCGCGACCCGCGCCTGCTCGTCGTCAGCATGGTCGTGCTCGTCGCCGTCACCGCGGCGTTCGTCCTCCACACCGTTCTTCATCTGGAGCCGTCCGTCGTCGCCCTCGTCGGAGGCCTGACCTTGCTGGCGTTGTCCCGCCTCGACGTGAAGGAGGTCGTCGCGGACGTCGAGTGGCCGACCCTCGCCTTCTTCGCCGGGCTCTTCGTGATGGTCGGCGGCCTGGTGAACACCGGGGTGATCGAGACCGTCTCCCGCGCCGCGGCCGGCGCCGTCGAGGGCCGGCCGCTGGCGACGACGATGGGGCTGCTCGGCGGCTCGGCGGTCCTGTCGGCGATCGTCGACAACATCCCCTACGTCGCGACGATGAGCCCGGTCGTCGCCGAACTGCCCGGCGGTGGCGAGGACGGCGTCTTCTGGTGGGCCCTCGCGCTGGGGGCCGACCTCGGCGGCAACGCCACCGCGATCGGCGCCTCCGCCAATGTCGTGATCCTGGGCCTGGCCGAGCGCGCCGGTCACCGGATCAGTTTCTGGGAGTTCACGAAGTACGGCCTGGTCGTCACCACCGTCACCGTCGGGCTGTGCGCCCCCTACCTGTGGGTGCGGTACTTCGTCCTCGGCTAGCCAAAGACCAGGCTCGCCCCGTGGTTCCGACCAGGCCGAGCAGGCCGGATCCTCACGGCTCCTGCCGGTGCCATCCCTCGGGCCGTCCCGGCGTCACCACACGGAATCCGCAGGCTTCCGCAGCCTGCGCCTGCCGACGGTCGTAGGTGAGAAAGTCGCTTTCCCCCAGCTCCATGGCTGCCACCACGTGGATCGCGTCAGCGGTCCTCAGGAACGTCCCCGGTGGCGAGGGAAGCCGTCCCGCACGCCACAGCGAAGCCTCATCGATGGTGAGCAGATCGAGTTGCCGCAGCAGCAATCCCGCGGATGCGGCGGTTACCCCGGCCCTGCTGACCGTCCGGACCAGTTCGGCGATCACCAGCTCACTGGATGTCGTCCGGTCGGAAACCGTTGCCAGATAGGACGCTAAGACACTCGTCTCACGTTCGGCTATCAACAACTTGACCAGCGCCGACGTGTCAGCGTATGTCA
>JAUPKQ010000218.1 GCA_030837345.1 Actinomycetota bacterium
CGGCGTCGGCACGGTGCTGGCCTCGGTCAGGGTCATCGCCATCGGCGTCACCCGCGTGGGCAGACCCGACACCGGATCCCGCGCCGCATCCCACATCAACGGCGTACGGGTGACCATCACCGTAGCCCCCGCCGCATTCGCGAAGTCGATCCCGCCGTCCGCCCGGGTGGCCGGCGTCAACCCCGACAACGTGACCGGCAACTCCAGCGACAACGGCCCGCTCGGCCGCGCCTTGACGATCCAGCTGGTCTCGAACCCGGTCCGGGTCGCCGTCACCGTCAGGTCGATCCCCGGCTGCACCTCCGCATACGTCGCGGTATCACCGGACAACACCGGCTTCGGCAACACCCCGGACCCACCCGATGACGTCGCCACCCCCGCCGCCGTGGCCATCCCCACACCGTTCTTACTCATCCGCACCAGACCCGTATCACCGCCCCCGGACAACACCAGCCCCGAGCCGACGGCTTTCGGCGTCACCGTCCCATCCGCCTTCGCCACAAGCGTCGTATCCACATCCGCCCAGGACGACTCCTGCTTACCCTCCACCGTCCGGGTGCCCCGCACCCACCGCGGACCGGTGAACGTCCGCACCGACACCGTCCCGTCCGCGTTCACGAACGTCGCCGACGACTCCGTCCGCTCCCCCAGCACCTCCACACGCTTCTTCGCCGTGTGCGCCAGCTTCTGCGCGGACACCAGATCAGGCCGCGACAACCCGTCCCCGGCCTCCCCGCCATCCAGCGGGGGCACCGCCATCTTCCCGGACGCGGCCACAGTCGACGAGGACGCAGCAGCCGACGGGGACAGCCCGGCATCGGCAACCGCCGGAGGCACCGCCTCCACCATCGCCAGCGCCATGACCGCCGCTACCACTCCCGCGGCCCGGCGTCTCAGCGACCCCACGCGAGATTCTCCGGGCGATGACTTCAGAGGCGGTCGCATTCCTTCCCGGGTTCCTTCCCGGGTTCTCTCCCCGGACGACACGAAAGTCGACACAATTCGAGAAGACGGGAAACCCGCTCGACGTCCCGAAGACATGCGTAACCACCGTTCTCGAGGTGTCCGAGGACCGCGCACTACAACAACCGGAGCACGGCACAGCGACAAGAAGGAATTCCTGCGAACCGACAGACGGCGGATACTCCATCACAGATCATTGCCCGTGCGCAATAGGCACCCTGAGATACCGGCGGACCGGAGTCGGAATGGCGCGATCGGCAATACCCGCGCCGTCCGAGACCGGTCCAGCGGGTCGCCAACGGCGCGTACCTCCACAGAGGTCCTAGAGCACCCGGCGGACTCCTGGGATCCGTCGGACGGGACCGGCGAGGAGGTAGCTCACCGGCACGGCCAGGGCTGCGACGGACATCTTGATCAGGGTGGGGATGTGCAGGCCGCTCAGGAGGTACCCCGCCCCCGTCACGACGAAGGCGTGGATCACGTAGACGGTGAACGCGTGCGCGGACAGGTACCGGCGCCGGCGTCCCGTGGTGTCGAAGCGGCGGCGGAAGAGGGTGAACACCGCGAGAACGGTGCCGACCGCGAAGAAGGAGTCCCACAGCGCGAAGAGCAACGAGCCGAGGGTGCCGGCGCCGCGACACGGGTCGAAGCCGTCGGCGACCGCGAGCGGGAGGAACACCGCGGTGGCGGCGACGGCCATTCCGAGCCCCGCCCTGCCGGTCCACGCCGGAACGGTGCGGAACCAGTCTCTCCGGAAGGCCACGATGCCGAGGACGAAGAAGCTGACGTACTGGGGGATGTAGTGGCTGCTCGGCACATCGAGAACGGGAATCCGGTAACCGATCGGGACCGGGATCCGCCACAGGTACGTCGCGAAGGCCAGCCCGACGGCGAAAACGATCGTCGAACGGCGGGTGAGAGGCCGGGAGAGGCAAAGGCCGGTCGTTCTCGTGCCGACCACGACGCGCACCGCCGCGTACGACACGTCGAGGACCAGCAAGGTGAACGCGAACCACAACGGGCCGGGGCCAGTGGTCCCCGGGTAGTCCTCGAGCAGTGGACGGCCGAGATGGGCGGGAAGGCACAGGAGCGGGTTGAGGAGGTAGTAGAAGACCACCAGCGGAATTCCCAACCGGACGAGACGGTCGCGGAGGAAAGATCTGGGGCCTTTGCGGTCGTACGAACCGGGCGTGAAGTAGCCGGCCAGGACGAAGAACGCGCCCATGAGCCATGCCTGGTCGAAGAGGATGAAGATCTCGAAGCCGGTCCCGACGGCCGCGTTTGTCGGTTTCTCGTTGTAGTACCAGAAAGGCAGCCCGCTGTACATGGCGGTGACGTGGTGGAGGACCACGATGCAGGTGCACAGAATCCGCAGGTTGTCCGCGAACCACAGCCGGGGAGTGGGCCCGGTCTCGGCGCCGAGACCGGACGACGTGTCGGCGGGCAGGGGCGAGGACCGAACCTCGGGAAGAGGTTCCTCGGGGACGACGGGCCGCTCGCTCACGGCGGAGGGTTCGTGCAGCGTCGCCATGTCCGTTCGTTCCTTCCCCGTTGACCTGGCCGGAGACTAGACCTTAGAGAATTCACGGGACGGCGATTGCGGGGGCAGCCGAACTCGGTGACGCCGCTGCCATGCCCGCCACCGCTCCGGCGGTCGACAACGACCGTCTCCCCGGGGGTGTCTGCCCTGGCCCGACGGACTGGTCTGCTTCACTTGGGGTCGTGGCTGGCTACTGCACTCTGATCCTTACCGGCGCCCCGCTCACCGCGCGGGGCGCCGACATCGCGTCCGGCCTGGTACGGGCCGGATGGCAGGTACGCGTCGTGGTGACGCCGGCGTCCGTCCCGTGGGTGGACGGCGACGCCATCACCAAGGTGACCGGCACCGCGCCACAGCGTGAGGCTCGAACTGCCGGACAGCCCAAGGCGCCTCGCCCCGACGTCCTGGTCATCGCTCCCGCCACCTTCAACACGATCAACAAACTCGCAGGTGGGATCGCCGACACCTTTGCGCACAGCACAGCCTGTGAGGCGCTCGGCGCGGGGACGCCGACGGTGGTCGTGCCCATGGTCAGCGGTCGGCTGTGGGGACATCCAGCTCTCGCGAACAGCCTTCGAACGCTTCAAACGGCGGGGGTCCGCTTCGCCGGCCTCCAGGGCGTGGACGGCGCTCCACGCGCCGTCGACAGCGAGGCCGCCGGGGACATCGTCGCCAGCTTCGACCCTGCGTGGATCGCTGAAGCAATCAGGCAACTCGTAAAGAGTTCCTAGTCCAGCGCGACGGCACCAAGCTGCGTGCGGGAAGCCACGGCCTCGGCCGCCCTGGGCCACCACCCGTAACCGGGCCACGGCGGCGCATACCGAGAGCCCTTGACGGGTCCGGCGTACCACGATGCGAACCACCACGCCCCTGTTGCCGACACCTCACTGAGCCTTTCCGCGTAACGGTTGATGGCTTTACGTGACCGAGGTTCGTGATCATGTGGTCCAGGACCCTGCGCGAAGTGATCATCAACGGACCGCGTGCCGTGATCCCTCACCAGACGCACCTCGCCTACACCGATGCCGGGTAGCCGACCCGCCATCCCGACATGAAGGAATCAGTGTGCGCAATCACCGTCGCGATCGCGACAGTAACTGCGCACACTGATTCCCTGCGGTCCGCGACGCGAATGCGTTACCCGGTCCTCGACTCGCCCTCCCCCAGTACGGCGATCGTGGGGAGTACCCACCGGGCGTGATCGAGAACTCAGGTGACGAATCCGAGAAAGGATCAACAGATCCGTCACCCAGGTTCTCGATCACACACCGACAGCGCGAGCCGCCGCGCCACGAACGGGCCAGACGCCCGAAACCCACATGCCCCACCCGAAAACCTCGCCAGGAACGCCCCCGACGGCCAGCGACCATCGCGATCACCCAGCACTACGGCTCGTTACGCGGAAAGGCTCACTGCCAGTGCACCCGATCAGATCGATTGCTCTTCCCCGCCTCAGTTCGAATGATTCCGACCCCCAGCAGGGTGTCCTCATGTGCGAGACGGGCGAGGGACGCTGATCGCCTCCATCCGGCGATACGCCTGGATGACCATGTCTCGTACCGAGCCTGATGGCGAATTCGATCATCTTCCGGTATACCTCGCGAGCGCGGTGGCGACGACGCCGGCCGCTCCCGTAACGAGGGCCTGAGGGGGACGCCCGGTCATGACGGGTCCGGGATCGGGGCGCGCCGCACGCTGTGTGGCGGACACGGGGATCATCGTCATGCTCACCCTCACCGTGCGCTTCGGATGGATCAGCGTGGCACCTCCGCCACCTGAAGATTGGGCGAACGAGGGGCGTCGTCCTGGACGAGTGTCGCCTGACGGGTCTACGGGGAACAGAAACCACACCGGCCACCACGGTGGCCCGCCTCAAGAACCGCTGCCTGTCCCCAACGCAGCCGAAGAGGACGCCGGGCCTTCGACCGGATCCCACAGGGGATCCGGTCGGCGCCCTACGAGCAGGAGAAGCCTGCTGGAGGTATGGGGCGGGCTGGGTTCGAACCCGCGACCAACGGATTATGAGTGGAATGATCACCTCTCACAAAAACCCCTCTCATCTGCGGAAACGCCACCTGCCCCGTTTCGTGACCCCAGATTTCTGGACTACTTCCGAGCGGGACGCTCTCTCCCTGTTCGCAGACGTCACTATTCGCGCGTAGGCGAGGTTGTCCCGCGACATCAGGGTGTCCGGGTGGTCGGCCCCCAGCACCCGCTTCATGTCGATCAGAGTCGCCTCGTACAGGGGGATGGCTCGATCGAGGTCCCCCGCCACCTCGTAGGCGTAGGCGAGGAGGTACGGCCAGGTGAAGGTGTCGTAATGGTCGGCATCCAACACCCGCTGTCGACCGGCGAGATTGACCTTGTACTTAGAGACCGCCTGCCTGGGCACTGCAGCAGCAGATCAAGGAGCCAGAGGGACCTCTTGCCCAGCCTGGACCGTCAGCGCGTGTCCAACCCGTCCCAGGCCCTCACGCTCCTGAGCGGCATCCGGCGGCCCTATCGAAGCGACCCCCTTCTGGCTTTCTTCGCCTGTATGTACTTGAAGCGGCGGATCTCCGGGCCAACAACCTGGAACTCCCCGAGCCCAAGTGGAGTTGGATCACCTTGGAAGGTACAGCCCCTGATACCGGACGAGCTTGGAACGACTCCGACCGACAGTGTGAGAAGCACTAACTCAAATGCCGGGCCGTAGGCAACGCCCGGCGCGTTCCCTTTCCACCGCCGCTCGTGCCCCTTTTACGCGAGCGCCTGTCAACCTTCGACACAGACGAGGAAGGGGTCTTTTCTGCGGGATTGGCGGCGGCGAGCTGCCCGCCGTCACGCGCGTCCAGCTGTGGGCCCGCGTCCGCCGCACAGTGTTCGACATGGACCTGGCGATGTCGCCAGTGCTCGCCCGTCGGCCGTATGACCTGCTCCATGCGGCCGTCTCGACCTGTTTGACCAGCGATGTTCCGGCGCCCCAGGCACATACTGGACCTGCCACAGCGTGGACGTACTCCTGAAGGATCTGCACCAAGTTCCTCGACAGCCGGGAGGACGTCGTCCTGCGCAGGATCGAGGACGCGCTCTCCCCTCATCGAGACATATTCGCTCCCGAAAATCGGCCTGACCAGGAAATTTGCCAGCCAACGACGAGTCCTGATTCCTAAGGAGCGTCAGCCTGTCGGAAGCAGCTGCTATACCGATACTGGCCATCAATCCCGACCAGAAGTGACGTCAAGTAACACGCAAACACAGGAGTTGAGCGTGAGGCAACAATCCCCTCCTATCGCAGTAACGCTCGGAGAGGTAGCGGAGATGCTGGGCGTCCCCCGGCTTCAAGTATGGTTCTGGACCAAGACCGGAAAGATGACCCAACCAACAATTAGGCGTGGCCAAGATAGTCTCTGGGACAAGTCCGCGGTGCAGGCATGGGCGCTGGAGAACGGCCTGGCTCGGCGCGTCCCGCTCCGGGAGTGGCCGGCCGCGAAGGAGCCGAACTATCTCGGTACGCGAAGCCTAGGCGGTGCCGTCGCCCAGGCGTGGGGACACGAACTGGGCCACCTCGCCCTGATCTGGGTCCTGCCCGAGGGAATTCACCCGAACCGGAGTCGCCTCGTCGAAGAGGTAACCGCCGTCGAAGGAGAACGACTGTCCGCCGTCGTCTTCGTAGACAGGGACTTCGCCGGCGCCCCCATATACCCGAGCGTGACAGGAGCATTCCCCATCGCGCGATCGACCGGACAGTCCAGGGCAACTCGCCCCGAGGACGGTTCCGGCCACCGTGACGGCTTCTACGGGATCACCTGGAAGGAAGTCTCCCGTGTCGTGGGCATGCCGCTGCCTTACTGGCCCACCCTCCTTCGCCGGAGAGAACTGATCGAGAGCTGGACACCCGACGCACCGACGGTCCAGGCGCTGGCAACCCCTGATCTGGATACCGGTGTCCTCCTTCAACTCGCCGCGATCTACGAGAGCGGGACACCCGCCTCACGGGTCCTGACATCGTTGTCCAGACTCGCCGCCTATCGTTCGGCAAAGGACGCCGTGCAGGATCTCGAGTTCGTCAGCAAGGCAGCCGACGACGGCCAAGCGCTCCAGGTCGCGGCCACCCCGATCCCTGTTCCCGAGGACGATCCCCGGGAACTCGATCCCACCATCCGCCGCGTGGGATGGCTGGACGTCCTCTCTCGAACCGACACGCTGGCCGAGGCATGTGTGGTCGAGGCTATGAACCAGGACAACGGCGCTGACTTCCCCTACAGCAATCCCGATCCAGTCACTCCCTCGTCCACCACCGCAGCCGCGGAGTGGGTCTCCCGGCTGAAGCCCCTCAAGCGACCGTATCCGGCCGCCTTCCGCATCCTGACTGAAGAGACGACCGACGGTCAGGCGCTGATAGACCCGGAGACCGACGCCCCGGTCTTCCGTGAGGCCGACGGTGCTCTGACCGCTGCCATCCCCCAGCGGCTCCCGGCCACCAGTCCACTCGCTGAGGTCGTCCTGGACGAACCGATCTGGATCCGTACCAGCGACGGGCAGATCTGGCCGGCTCCCAAGGACTCCTACTATGGCCTCAACTGGGGCTACACCGGCACGGGACCGGGAACCCTCGCCCTGCTCCTGGGCCTGCTCCTGGACGACATCAACGCCCAGGCCGCTCATGGTGCCAGCGGAGAGGAGGCCCTCGAACGGCTGCTGCAGATGACTCTGCCGGTCGGCACAGTTCTCACCCGCACCGACCTTGAAACCGTCCGCTCCGGGAGCTCGATCCCGCACCGACTGCGGCTGCTCGCCCGTGCCGGTCGTGAGGCACACATCAACTCCCTCACCGGCTCCCCCGACGCAGCCACTCCCGATGACGGCTCCAACGACACGAGCCCGGACCACGAGGACGGCAGGCCATGACGAACCAAACGACGCCACAAGACTCCGCGACGGACACCGCAGAGACGGATCCCGGCATGGTTCACGAGTACCTTCAGCATCTATGGCGCATGGCGCAGGAGGAGATCAACGCCTACAGCACGTGGCGTGGCCGCCCCCGCGCGACGCTCACCCTCACCGTCATGGCGGCCGGAGCCTTGGTCACCGCCTTCATCGTGATCTCGTTGCTCTCCTGGATCGGGCGCGGCATCGCCGACCTGGCAGATCGCGTCGGCACCTGGGGCGGCGCCCGAGACCTCGCCGCCGTCGTGACCCGGCCCGTACACGCCTATCTTCAGGATCACTCCGCCGGGTTGCCGATCTCCGCCGACGCCTTGTGGTGGACATGGCTGGTCGCCGGCGCCGTCCTCCTGTTGCTGGCCATGGCCAGGTCTGTCGGCGCCCGGATCGGATGGGCACTCTTCGGCATCGCCACCACCGCCATGGTCTGGCAGTCCACCCCGGCCCCCTCCGCCATCACTGCGGCAGCACTCACCACCCTGGCCTGGATCGTGCTCACCGTCCCCGCCTACCGACGCGGCTCCAGCGGCCTGGTAATCCGGACGAAGGATCTCGAACTGGAGATCTGAACTACGCCGCTGACGCCACCGCCCCGCAGGTCCTCGCCCCTCTACAGGTGGGGACCTGCACCGTTTGCCACGTGCGGGACCGAACCGGCGAACCATTCAGGCGGAGGTCCACCCGCAGGGGCTCCGCCCCCGCGCCCCCGGCCCTCGCTCAGAGATGAGCCAGCCCTCCTGAACGAACGCAATGCGGACGGTCGCCAGCGGGCAAGTTCAAGATCCGTCCCGTCCGCGACTGGGGGCCGACGCACCAACGGCGGCGGCACCGTCACGAACCCGGACGCCAAGACGTTCTCCAGTCACCGGGACGAGGAACGGAGACCGGAGGCGGAGGCTTCGGGGCGGGAGGCAGCGTCGGGTAGGGACAGCTCGATCCCCGCGTCGGTGAGCGAGGTGAGGTCGAGATGCCAGGCGTACAGGGAGCGTCGGCGCCACACCGTGAACGCCGACGCGATGTGACTCTCCACCTCGGAATGGCTCATCCCGGTGACGTCCCGAAGGTGGGCACGAGCCTGGGCGGAGGTACCCCGCACGGTGGCCAGACCGAAGTGCGTGCTGCGGTGGCAGTCGCTGCACAGGCAGATCAAGCGCCGCAGTGACTGCGTCATGGTCGCCTCGTCGAAGGCCCACCGTTCGTGGACCTCCAGCCACCGCTGGACACTCGCGTCACGTTCGGCGCCGCACACCTCGCACCGGGCTTCCGCACGTCCGACGATCATCCGCCGGACCCGCTCCCAGTCCCGAGAACTGATACACGACCGGGCATTGGTGAACCAGCAGCTCTCGGGGACCAGGTCGACGAACAGTCCCGCGCCGAACGAGCGGTCCTCCCCCGGCAGCAGGTCCGGCAACGGCGGACGCGCGACCCACCGATCGAGCGCGGTCATTCCCGCGTGGGGCGCGTACCAACGGCGAACCTGAAGATCCCACCGAGCGCCGGCGGCTTTCGCATCATCCTTGTCCGCGAACGTGACATCGAGCCAAATGCGGTCCCGCGTCATGGTCAGTCCTCCGAGCAGATCGACTCGAACCACCATAAGCACGACCACCGACACTCACGGATCACCACCACGCTCACGGATCACTGCCGCAACTCGCGCGCCGTGCGCAGACGCCGTGATCGAGATGCTGCGCGGAGCCGGCATCCGCGAAGAGCGCCGAACTTGCCTACCGCCGTACAACCACCGTACATTCGGTAGGTCGAGAGGGGAGATTGACATGGCGACCAAGACCCGTCGGATCGAGATGCGCGCAGACCAGGACAGCGAAGAACGGATCACCCAGGCCGCGAGCCTGCTGGGGCAGTCCATATCCAGCTTCGTGCTCGGCGCCGCCCGGCGTGAGGCCGACGCCGTGCTGGCCCGCGCGGACAGCACCTTGATGGCACCCGAGCAGTTCGATCTGCTGCTGAACTCCCTGGATACTGCGGACGAGGCTCCCCGCCTTCGAGCCGCCGCGAGGGCGCCACGGAGAGTCACCCGCGCGTGAGCGACTACAGCTGCGTCGCTCTGAGTCCCGATCACGAGGTCGGGGCATTCCGCTGCGGCAAGCCGTCCTTGGACTCCTGGCTCCATGGCCAGGCGTCGCGGGCCCAGGCAGCGGGCACCGCCCGCACGTACGTGTGGACCCAGGTCGACAGGCCGGAAGTGCTCGCCTACTACTCGATCGCCCCCACCCAGGTCACCCGCGCGGAGGTGACACGATCGCTGGCCGGTGGATACACGATCATTCCGGGCTACCTCCTCGCCCGCCTGGCCCTGGACGAGCACCTGCACGGGCAGGGCCTGGGCAGCGAGCTCCTCGTGAACGCCCTGGAACGGATCGTCGAGGCCGCCCGTTCCAGCGGGGGACGACTGATCGTCGTCGACGCCATCGACGACGACGCCCACGCCTTCTACCGCCGACACGATTTCCTTCCGATCACAGGCAGCATGCGGCTCTACCTCAAGGTGGCCACGGCTGCGGCGGCGCTGGGAGATCACCCGTGACCAGGCCCCGGTTACCCCCGCCGAGAGCCCATGACGGGCCCGGCATACCACGATGCGAACCACCACTTCCCTGTCGTCGACACCCCGCTGCCGGAGCATCTGGCCAGGTCATTGGCCGTTTCCCGCCCCAGTTCGAATGATTCCGAGGGCGCGGTGGTCCCGCGGTTCTTCCCGTCCGGACGATCACACCTCGTGGCCCATCGGTCCCTCAGGAGGAAGAGCCCCAAGTGCGTAGTGATGGTGTTGATCCCGTGGAAGGTAAGTGCCGATATACGACACCTATCCTCCAACGGATCAACACCATCACCACGTGAACCGCCGTACGCAGGGGAGGACGTTTCCTGGTCGTCTTCCGGCATCGCTGCGAGCGCGGTAGCGACGGCGCCGGCCGCTCCCGTGACGAGGACCCGAGAGGGACACCTGGTCATGACGAGTCCAGGACCGGGGCGGATCGCCCACTGGGCGGCGGATACGGGGATCGTCGCCATGCTCACCTCACCGTGCGATGCGGACGGCGTCGCGGATGACCCCGAGCTGAACAGCCACGGTGTCGATGTTCGGGATCCGGAGGCCGCGGACGAACTCGCCACTTCGACACCGCCCTGAGGGGTGAGGACTTCTGTGCGCATTCTGTGCACAAGATCGCCTCAAATGGTTACCCGCGCATCATTCGGTGAGGCAACACCGCAGGTCAGGGACTGCTGGAGGTGTGGGGCGGGAGGGGTTCGAACCCTCGACCAACGGATTATGAGTCCGCAGCTCTGACCGGCTGAGCTACCGCCCCTCAGCGTAATGATGACCACGCGTGTGGTCATCGTATCGACTCCACGACTCGGCTCGCCCTGTCTTCACGAGCCGCGAGGGAGAGTGCGTGACGACGGGATGAGAGGGCGCGGTTCCGGTGGGGGAGAGAGACTTAACCTCCACCCAACTTCCGGACAACTCGCCGTGGTCGCGGATCCGGCAGGCTCGTCGGCGTGAGAAGAACCCGATTCGCCATCCTCGGGGTCGCCGCGCTCTCCGTGTCCACGGGAGCCGCCGCCGTCGTCGCCTACTCGACAACGGCCGGCGCCGCGCCGTCCCCTGCCTCGTCGGTCTCGAAGGCCGCCTCGGGTACTGCTCCTGACGCCGGGACCCGTGCCGCGTGGGACAGCGCCGAGCAGACCGGCAAGGCGACCTTCTACGGGGACGCCGGTCCCGGAGGGAACTGTAGTTTCCCCACCCCACCGGCCGACCACATGACGACGGCGGCGGGCCCCGACCTGTACGCCGCCGCTGGAGGGTGCGGAGGGTACCTGGACGTCACAGGGGCCAAGGGCACCGTCCGTGTCAAGATCGACAACCGCTGCCCGGAGTGCGGGACGGGGCACATCGACCTGTCCACCGAGGCGTTCACCCGCATCGACGAGCTGAGCAGGGGTATCGCGCCCATCACCTACCGCCGGGTCGTCGATCCGCCCGTCAGCGAGGGGCTGAGTTTCCGTGTCAAGGAGGGCGCCTCGCAGTGGTGGTTCGCCCTCTTGGTCGACAACCACGGTAACCCGCTCAAATCCGTGGAGGTCAGCTCCGACGGCTCGTCGTGGCAATCCCTCTCCCGCACCGACTACAACTACTGGCTCGCCCAGAGCGGCGCGGGACAGGGGCCGTTCACGGTCCGGGTGACGGACGTCCGGGGTCATGTCGCCGTCGCGGCGAACATCGCGATCCGACCCGGCGAGGTGCAGAAGACGTCGGCCCGCCTCTACGGGTCGGGCAGCAGCGGCTCGAACGGCAGCGGGTCCAGCAGCACCCAGGCCAGCAGCAGCCAGCCGAACAGCACCAGAGCGAGCAGCACCAGAACGAACGCCACCCAGGCCGGCCGGACCACCGTCTCGAAGACGACGGCGCCGAAGACCACCGTCCCGCGGACGACGAGAGCCACGACCACGGGAAAGACCGACGGCCGCAAACGACCGACCCGGACCTGGCCCCGCCCGCCGTGGATGACCGCGTGGACGACTCCGGCGGGAACCGCCCAACGCTGAGAGTGCCGGATCCAGCGCCCGGGAGATCCCCCGGGCGCTGAAGGTGGGGCCCAGCGCCGAGGCCGGGACGCGCTGGGCCCCACCGGGGGGCGCTGCCGGGGAAACCGACCGGGGGAACCGACCGGGGCGTGTCAGGCCTTCGCGACCCCCCGGACGGCGGCGGCGACGGCGGGGGCGACCGCTGGATCGAAGACGCTCGGCACGACGAAGCTGGCGTTGAGCTTCTCCGGGGTGACGACGTCAGCGATGGCCATCGCGGCGGCGACGAGCATCTGGTCGGTGATGACGCTCGCCCCGGCGTCGAGCAGGCCGCGGAACACGCCGGGGAACGCCAGCACGTTGTTGATCTGATTCGGGTAGTCGCTGCGGCCGGTGCCGACGACGGCGGCGTGGGTCTGGGCCTCGGCGGGGTCGACCTCCGGGTCCGGGTTCGCGAGCGCGAGCACGATCGCCCCGGGGGCCATCGTGGCGATGTCCGACCCGCGAAGGAGGTTCGGGGCGGAGACGCCGATGAACACGTCGGCCCCCGCGACTCCCTCCCGCAGGGAGGCCGCGCGGCCGGTCGGGGTGGTGTGTTCGGCGATCCAGGTCTTGGAGCGGTCGAGGCCCGGACGACCGGGGTGGATCTCGCCCCGGCTGTCGAAGGCGACGACGTCCTTGGCGCCCTGGGTCAGCAGGAGCCGGATGATGGCCTGCCCGGCGGCACCCGCGCCGGAGACGACGATCCGGATGTCGGGGAGGGTCTTGCCGACGACGCGCAGCGCGTTGGTCAAGGCCGCGAGGACGACGATGGCGGTGCCGTGCTGGTCGTCGTGGAAGACGGGGATGTCGAGGATGTCGCGCAGCCGTGCCTCGATCTCGAAGCAGCGGGGGGCTGCGATGTCCTCAAGGTTGATGCCGCCGTAGACGGGAGCGATGGCTCGCACGATCTCCACGATGGCGTCGGTGTCCTGGGTGTCGAGGCAGACGGGCCAGGCGTCGACGCCGCCGAACTGCTTGAACAGGGCTGCCTTGCCCTCCATCACCGGGAGGGCGGCGGCCGGACCGAGGTTGCCGAGCCCGAGGACAGCGGAGCCGTCGGTGACGACGGCGACGGTGTTGCGTTTGATCGTCAGGCGGCGGGCGTCGTCGGGGTTGGCCGCGATCGCCTGGCAGACGCGGGCGACGCCGGGGGTGTAGGCGCGGGCGAGGTCGTCGCGGTGGCGGAGCTGGACCTTGGGTTTCACCTCGAGTTTGCCGCCGATGTGCATGAGGAAGGTCCGGTCGCTGACATTGCGGACAACGATGCCGTCGAGGGCCGCGACGGCCTCGGTGATCGAGTCGGCGTGCCCGGCGTCCGAGGCGTTGCAGGTGACGTCGATGACGAGCCGGTCGAAGTTGGACTCGACGACGTCGAGCGCGGTCACGGCACCGCCGGCCTTGGCCACGGCGGTCGCGAGATCGGCTGCCACGGTGGCCGTGGTCGGGGTGACGACGCGAATGGTGATCGAGTATCCGGGACTCGGCGCGGTCATGGTGTCTCCTTCGACGCGGGAGCTGGTGGGCACCGGCAGGGTCACCCGCGTCACGCCGGGCAGCCTAGGCGGTCTGCGGTTGGCGTCTTCGGGGACCTCCCGGGAAGGCCGGGGTGGCGGCGAAGCGGCTGCGGTTCCTCGCTCAAGGTCAGCCCCCGTAGCGTCGAGGTGAGGGGGGTGATCGCGTTACCAGTCGCGCCGGCAGAGCTGCGTGACACGCTCGTCGTCCGTTCTCTCACCGGGTTCGTGAGGTTCGCCGTCATCGGGGTCGCCGCCTACAGCGCCTTGGCGGTGGGCGTGTACACCGACGTCGACCCGGTCCGTCTGGTGGCGTGGCTCGCCGCCTGCACCGCCTTCCTGGTGGGGGCGGGTGTCGCGGCGACGGCCGCGCTGCGGGACGGCGACCCGGCCGCGTTGCGGCTCGCCTCGACGGTCGTGGGGTCGGCTCTGGCCGTCGTCGGGCTGCTCGTGGCGTTGCTGCCCGTGCTCGTCCCGGTGGAGCGGACGGATCTCGGTGTCGTCTA
Source organism: Actinomycetota bacterium (assembly GCA_030837345.1). Taxonomy (GTDB): domain Bacteria; phylum Actinomycetota; class Actinomycetes; order Actinomycetales; family Kineosporiaceae; genus JAUPKQ01. The sequence continues at coordinate 14,046 of JAUPKQ010000218.1, forward strand.
TCTCCTCTTCGCGGTGAGCACGGCGACGGCGGTCCTCCTGCTGACCGGGCCGGAGCCCTGGGGGTTCCTGATCGTCGAGGGCGTGATGCTCGGTACGAGCGCCGGGCTGCTCCTCGGCGGGGTCGGCGGGCTTCCGCGGGTGCTCGGTGTCCTGGTCCTCGCCGTTCTCGCGGTCGTGGTGGCCGCCCGGTACGAGCAGATGTGGCTCGTGCGGTCCGCGTCGGAGGCCCGGCGCGAGATGGAGGAGGTCGTCCGCGGTCTGGAGGCCGAACGGGACCAGACGCTGGACGCCAACCAGGAGCTCGCCACCGTCAACCAGAGTCTCGCGCACCAGGCCGAGCACGACACGATGACCGGGCTGGCCAACCGGCCGTCCTTCTTGAAGACCCTCGCCGACGCGATGGAACGCAACCGGTGCTTCGGACAGCACCTCGCCGTCCTCTTCCTCGACATCGATCGTTTCAAGCTGGTGAACGACTCGCTGGGCCACGCCGCCGGAGACGACCTCCTGGTGATGGTCGCCGACCGGTTGCGCCAGGTCACCCGCCCCGAGGACCTCGTCACCCGCCACGGTGGCGACGAGTTCACGGTGCTGTTGTCACGGGTGAGGTCCGCGCAGGACGCTCTGCGCGTCGGACATCGCATCAGGTCCGCCCTGGCCGAGCCCGTCATGATCTGCGGTCACCGGATCGAGACGACGGTGAGCATCGGCGTCGCCCTCGACGCCTCCGACAACGACAAGCCGGAGGACCTCCTGCGGTACGCGGACGCGGCGCTCTACCGGGCCAAGGACCTGGGCCGCAACCGTATCGAGGTCTTCGACGACGCCCTCCGGGGCTCGCTCGACAGGCGTTTCAGCGACGAGGCCGAGCTGCGGGAGGCGCTGAGCCTGAACCAGATCGTCCCGTGGTTCCAGCCCGTCGTCGACATGCGGACCGGGGAGATCCTCGGTGCGGAGGCGCTCGCCCGGTGGATCCATCCGCATCGCGGCGTGGTCCCGCCGTCCGACTTCATCCCCATGGCCGTGGAGGCCGGGCTGGTCGACGCCCTGGACGCGTGCGTCCTCCACCCGACCTTGGCCTTCCGGCACAGGATCGACCCTCTGGTCCCGCCGGGCTTCAAAGTGGCCGTCAACGTCACCAACCGGCCGAAGGACCTCGGTGACGCGCTCCCGGCCCTGGGCGCGGCGGTGCGCGACGCCGGGCTGACGCCCGAGGACATCGTCCTGGAGATCACCGAGCGAGTGATGATCACTGACGTGCGGCTCGCGAGGGCGTCCCTGACGAGGGCGCGTGACATGCGGTTCACGATCGCCCTGGACGACTTCGGGACGGGCCATTCCTCCCTGTCCCTGATCCGCGACCTGCCCCTGGACATCATCAAGATCGACCGCAGCTTCGTCCGCGGGATGGCCGAGAACGAGGCGGACGCCGCCGTCATCGCCGCCGTGCTGCAACTGGCGGACAAGCTGTCGTTGACGATCATCGCCGAGGGCGTCGAGTTCGAGGACGACGTCACACGCCTGACGCAGGCGGGCGCCGTCCAGGCACAGGGCTTCTGGTACAGCCCGGCCGTGCCCGCGGAGGAGTTCGAGCGCTGGCTGCGGGAGGGGCCTCCGTGGCTGGACGGCGACCGCCCGTCGACGCGGAAGCCCCCCAAGCAGCTGGTTCGGCACCCGGGCTGAACCGGTCACCCCTGGACGAGGGACCCCGTCCGCCCGGTCCTGATTCCCCCGTCGTACCGGTCGCCCGGGTACAGGCCGACGGCGTAACGGTCGACGAACTGGCGCAGGATCGCCGTGGGATGCACGACCTTGCTGCGGCTCACCGCCTCCTTGAGGTCGTCTGCCCCGTCGGGTTCGAAATAGCCGGCGTGCTTGTAGACGTCGATACGGGTGTGGATCCCGGGAACGTCGAGTTCGGGGTGGAACTGGGTGGCGTACACGTTCCGGCCGACGCGGAAGGCCTGGACGGGGCAGCCGGCCGACCCGGCGAGCAGGACGGCGTGCCGCGGCAAGCGGCTGATCGCCTCTTTGTGGCCGACGAAGGCCTTGAAGGACGTGGGGAGTTCCATGAAAAGGGAGTCCTCGCGGCCCTGGCGGGTGAGGACGATGTCGACGGCCCCGATCGGCTCGGCGTACTGCGTGTCGACGACCGCGCCCTGGTGGGCGCCGAGAGTCCCGATGCCGTAGCAGGCGCCGAGAAAGGGGAAATCGGCGTCGACGACCGTGCCGAGAAGGCCCCGAAGGTCGGTCTCGACCCGGCGCTGGACGTCGGACTTCTTCTCCTCCGGGTCGCTGCTGTTGAAGGGACCTCCGCCGAGGAAGATCCCGGACAGTTCGCCGAGGTCGACGTCCCCGAGGGGGTGCCGCTCCAGCCTCACCCGGCGCAGCGTGCCCTCGGACAGGCCCGCGAACTTCAAGAAGGCGGCGTACTCGTCGTCGGCGGCGACATCCTCGCCGCGTGTCGCCAACAGGAGGAACGGTTTCACAGCGTCACCTTAATGCTCCGGAGCGATGAGATCGGTGCTCTCCAGCAAGGCGACGGATCCGGATGAGGACGGGGTCTCAGGCGCGGGCGCCGGGCTGCCGATCGATAGACGTGCTGCGCGTGGTCTCCCTCTGCTCGCTGGTGGCGGCGGTGCTCGTCACCGGGCGCTGGGCGCTCCACCGTCAGGACACCCTGGGCCGTCCACGGGACTTCCCGGCCATCGCCGTCACGCTCGCCCTCCTCGTCGCGGCGGGGGCGGGGTTCCCGGCGCTGCGGCACGCACGGTTCGAGCACCGTCTCTCGGAGGTCGCGTCGGCCCTGGCGGGGTGGGAGGTCTCGGTGCGCTGCCAGACGATGTCGCAGGCCTGGACCGAGGCGCACTCCGAGGCCGGGTACGTCCGCTTCGGCGCCGACGACCGGCCGGAGCCGCTCGCCACGATCACCCTGGAGACCTGCGAGAGCCTGAGGTCCTGGGTGGGATCGGACCACACGGCGCCCGACCGGGCCGAGGTGATCGCCGTCCACGTCCTCACCCACGAGTCGATGCATCTGGCGGGTATCCGCGACGAGTCCGTCGCCGAGTGCGCGGCCGTCCAGCGGGACGCGCGGACCGCCGTGCTCCTCGGCGCGGACCCGGCGCGGGGACGGGCCCTCGCGACCGCCTACTGGACGCAGGTCTACCCGCTGATGCCGACGGACTACCGGAGCGGGGACTGCGGTCCGCGGCTCCGGCTGGACGAGAAGCTGGACGACGCGCCCTGGACGGCGGTCTCCCTCGCGAATTTTCCGATCTTCGCTGCCCGGAACACCTCACGGACCGGGGCCCTGCGGCTAGCGTCGAGAACCGCAAGGAGGTCTCGTCGCCGACAACTCTCCGAGGGGGACCATGGGGCAGGGCGCACCGATCCGACCGCCCGCGCAGGGCGATGACAGGGCTGCGGCGCTGGCGCCGCGGGAGCGGGAAGCTCTGCGTCACCTGTCGGAGGGGCTGACCCAGAAGCAGGCGGCGGCCCGGATGGGGGTGAGGCCCGGAACCCTGGACACCTACCTGAAACGAATCCGGGCCAAGCTCGGGCCGGGGAACACCCTCGCTCTCGTCTACCGGGCCACCGAGCAAGGGCTGCTCTGACCGGATAACGCCGTCACTTGATGCATCTGCCGGACCACGGAGCGGAATCATCTAGGCCGTTCGGAGACCAGAACCGGGCCGGAGACCACGGGTTTCGGGGCCGGACCCGGCAGCATGAGCTATAAAGAGCCCGACCCGGGTTCTGAAA
>JAUPKQ010000031.1 GCA_030837345.1 Actinomycetota bacterium
CGGGGCACGGACCGCCCGGCGCGGGTCGCCCGTCCGCCACGGACCCTCCGGGCCACGGCGGCGGCGGTCCCCGCGGCGGAGCCCACTCAGCCGGTCGAGGTCGCTCCGGCGACGGCTCCGGTCCAGCAGGGGACACCTCGTCCGGACGAGACAACTCCCGCGCCCGGAACCGAGAAGGGTGACCACTGATGGATCTCGGGATGGACCTCGCGACCGGTGTCGAGGTCGTGATTCGGGCCGTTCTCGTCATCGTCGCGTTCCTCGTCCTCGCCCTGGTGGCCGGCCAGACGGAGCACAAGACGATGGCCCACATGCAGGGCCGCCTCGGCCCGATGTACGCGGGCGGCTACCACGGCTGGGCGCAGCTCGTCGCCGACGCCGTCAAGTTCATGCAGAAGGAGGACACCGTCCCGGCCGCCGCCGACCGGACGGTCTTCAAACTCGCTCCCGCCGTAGCGATCATTCCCTACATGATCGTGGTGACGGCGATCCCGCTGTCCCCGACCTGGGTCGCCGCCGACCTCGACTCCGGGCTGCTGTTCGTCCTCGCGGTCAGCGCGATCGGCGTCGTCGGCACCCTGATGGCGGGCTGGGCGAGCGCCAACAAGTACGCCCTGATGGGGGCCGTCCGCGGCGCCGCGCAGCTGCTGAGCTACGAACTGCCGATGGTGCTCGCCGCGAGCAGCGTGGCGATGGCGGCCGGGACCCTCTCGCTCGTCGACATCGTCGGGGAGTGGCAGCCCTGGTGGCTGATCGCTCAGGCACCGGCGGCCGTCGTGTTCTTCATCGCCGCGATGGCCGAGATCCAGCGGACGCCGTTCGACATGCCCATCGCGGACACCGAGCTCGTCGTCGGTCCGTACACCGAGTACGGCGGCATGCGGTTCGCGCTGTTCCTGTTCACCGAGTACGCCGGGATCGTGGTCATCTCGGCGATGACCACCGTGCTGTTCCTCGGTGGTTGGCGCGGCCCGGGTCCCGAGGCGCTCGCCCCGCTGTGGAGCATGCTGAAGATCGGTGCCCTGTGCTTCTTCGTGATCTGGGCCCGGACCTCGTGGCCGAGGCTTCGCGAGGACCAGCTGCAGCGGCTCGCGTGGGGTGCGCTCGTCCCCGTCTCCCTGGTTCAGGTGGCGATCACGACGACCCTGGTGATGGTCGCCTGAGACGTTCCGCCTCCCCCGGTCCGGCCCGGGGGAATCGTCCAGTCCCGGGCAATCGTCCGGTGCGGGTGCTCACCCACACCGGACGATTGCCCGGAGGATCAACGGCGTTGGAGCCGGTCCGTCAGCTGGTCGATCGTCTCGCCGTAGCGGAACAGCTCGTCCTCGATGGGCCGTAGGACGGCGTCGTCGACGCCGCGCAGGCGCAGCTCTTCGAGGTGCTGTCGCAGGACGAGACGCATGCTGACCAGATCGGCCGGGCGAGCCTCGTGCAGCGGCCCGGCGGGACGAGGGGCTGCGGGCGAAGGCTCGTGCCGTACAGCCGTTTCTTGACGATGCACGTACCGAGTGTTGCACTCCGTGATCGGAGGATGGCTCCGCTCGGTTCCCGACACGCCGTCCGTCGTCGCGGAGTCTCCGCAGAGTCCCCGCGAAGTCTCCGCGGAGTCTCCGCGGAATCGACGCGGAGCCCCCGGTGGCTGCGCGGAACGACCCAACGGGTGAGGAACCACCGAGAAACGGTGATCCGGGACAGACCGCCTCTGCTCAAGCGCCGTCAGTCTCGTTACGGTTGTCCCGTGGAGGCCGACAGGCTCGAATGCGCACCGCTGCCGGGGGGTCCGGTGGCGGTGCCGCGGCCCGCCGCCCGGGAGAGACAACCGGCTCGTCCGGACGATCTCGCCTGGCTGGCCCACCCGGACGATCCCCGGACGGCCGAGCACCTCCAGGCCGAACGGGACCGCTACGACCTCGCCCTCACCCGGCTCACCCCGGTCCGTGCCGCCTTGGAGAACGAGATGTCCGGGCGGTTCCCGGCGGCCGACGCCTCGGTCGCCTGGCGGCGTTCCGGCGTCATCTACTTCACCCGCAGCGACCGGGGCGACGACACCGAACGCCTCTGCCGTCTGGAGGCGGGTGGGAACGAGCGGCTGCTGTTCGATCCGGGCGTCCTGCCCGAGGGTGGCACCAAGCCCGTGGTGATGGTCGAGCCCAGCCCCGACGCGATGGTGGTCGCCTACGCCGTCACCGACGCGGACGGCGAGGCGGAACTGCGCTTCCGGGACGTCGTCACCGGCCTCGACCTGCCGGACCGGATCAGGGGTGCCGGCGACACGGGCGCGTGGTGTGCCGGGTCACCCGGTTTCGTTTACGTGCGTCACGACGGACGGCGTGGCGACGAGGTCCTCCACCACTCTCTCGGTACCTCACCGACCGAGGACGAGTCCCTGCTGGCCGAGGATGACCCCCGGTTCAGCCTCAGCGTGCACGCCTCCCGCGACGGCCGGTGGATCGTGCTGACCTCGGTCGCCGCGGACTCGTCCGAGGCGTACCTCGTGCGGTCCGACGCCCCGCTCGAACCGCCCCGCCTGGTCGCCGAGCGGCGCCCGGGGATCCGCTACGACGTCGAGCCCCTCCCCGGCGGCTGGGACGGTGTGGGCAGGACCTCGCTGCTGCTCGTCACCGACGACGGGGCACCCGAGTTCCACCTGGTCACCTCGCCGCTGCCGGGCAGCGGCGAGGTGGGCGACCCCGCCTCCTGGGCGCCGGTGAACGGGCTGCCCGCCGTCGCCGCCGAACGCCTCGACTTCGCCGTCGTCATGGCGCGGCACGTCGTCCTCGGGGTGCGGCGGGACGCCGAGCCCTTCCTGCGCATCGTCGATCGCCCCGCCCCCGGGAGCCCTCCGGGAGGCCGCCTGCCGACCCGTGAGGTCCACCCCGGGGTGCCCTACGGCCGGCTGGGCCTGTGGCACGCCGACGACCCCCTCGCGGCCAGCGTCGTCATCGTCGAGGAGAACCTCGTCACCGCCCCCGCCTGGGTCGAGATCGACCTGGCGACGGGGGCACGGACGGTCGTCAAACGCACACCGTTGTCCGGCGTCGACCCGACCCAGTACGTCACCGACCGCCTGTCCGCACCGGCGACGGACGGCGTCCAGATCCCCGTGACGATCGCCCGCCGCCGCGACGCCCGCCGGGGCCGCACGGCGGGGCTCGTGATCAATGTCTTCGGTTCGTTCGAGGAGTGCCGCTGGCCCTCGTTCGACCCCGCGACGCTCTCCCTGCTCGACCGCGACCTCGTCGTCGCGGTCGCCCACGTCCGCGGTGGTGGCGAACTCGGCCGCGCCTGGTGGGAGGCCGCCCGCGGTCCGAAGCGTCCGCGCAGCTTCGTCGACCTCTTCGCGGTCCGTGACGCTCTCGTCGCCGCGGGCTGGGCCGGGGAGGTCCGCGGTGGTGCCCGTGTGGTCGTCCGAGGTGCCTCCGCGGGAGGCCAGCTCGCCGCCGGGGTCTACTCGCGAGGCCCGCGCATGTGGCGTGCCGTGGTCGCGGAGACACCCCTGGTCGATCCCGTGACCACGCTCTGCGACGACACCCAGGCGCCTCCTCCGGGTTTCCTCGAGGAGTGGGGCGATCCGCTGCTCTCCCCGGACGACCTCGCCGCGATGCTCGCCTGGTCGCCCTACGACAACCTCCCGCCCCCGGGGCGCCCGCCCCTGCTGGTGACCGCGACGGCCTCGGACGCACGGCATCCCCTCCACGAAGCCGCCCGCTGGGTGGCACGGCTCCGGGCGACGGACCAGTCCCGCTCGCCGTCGACGATCGTCCTCCGCCTCGGCGAACCCGCCGGGACGTCTGCCGGGACCTCTGCCGGGACCTCTGCCGGGACCTCCGCCCGGACCTCCGCCCGGACCCGGTACGAGGCCGAGATCCTCGCCTGGGTCCTGGATCAGCTCGGGCTCGCCTGAGGGGGGACCCGCGCGGGTCCGGCCGGGCCGGTCCGGGGAGCCCGGCGCAAGCGTTGGCCATGGCTCACGGCCGTCCGGAGCCGGGACTGATGGCCCGTTCTCGCCCCCTGACATGGGCTAGGACCCGCCGGTAGGGGGTCCGGGTTGACCTACCGTGTTGGCACCCGGGTGGTCTGACACGGCAAGATGCCCCCGTGGAGCAGCGACCCGCAGTCCCCGGTGACACCGGCGAGACCGAGCGGCGAGACAAGAGCGGCTTCGGCCTCGGGATGGTCAAAGGGCTGGCGACAACGGCCCGCACCTTCTTCCGGCCGACCCACACGCAGGAGTACCCGGACGTCAAACCGCACCTTCCGCCACGTAACCGTGGCGTGATCGCCCTCGTCGAGGAGAACTGCACAGTTTGCATGCTGTGCTCTCGCGAGTGCCCCGACTGGTGTATTTACATCGACTCCCACAAGGAGACCCTCCCTGCCACCACCGAAGGTGGCAGGGAACGGCAGCGCAATGTCCTCGACCGGTACGCCATCGACTTCTCACTGTGCATGTACTGCGGCATCTGTGTCGAGGTGTGTCCGTTCGACGCGCTGCACTGGTCACCGGAGTTCGAGTACGCCGAGTTCGACGTCCGTGACCTCGTGCACGAGCGTGACCGACTGCACCAGTGGTCGGCCAGCGTTCTCCCGCCGCCTCCGCCCGACCCCGCCGCGCCGCCTCCCAAGGAGATCGCGGCTGCTGAGAAGGCCGCCGCGAAGGCGGCCGCCGCCGCTTCCGCGCAGGGCGGGCCGACGGACAAGCCTGGGGAGGGACGGACCAAGTGAGCGGAGCTGAGCTCCTCTTCGCGGCGTTCGGACTGCTGGCGGCGACGGCTGCGTTCCTCGCGGTCGGTAGCCGGCACGTCGTCCACGCGGCGCTGTGGCTGGTGGTCGCCCTCGGTTCGCTGGCGGGCGTCTACCTCGTCCTCGGGGCAGAGATCGTCGCCCTCGTCCAGTTGCTCGTGTACGTCGGTGCCGTCGTCGTCCTCGTCCTGTTCGCGCTGATGATGACGCGGGCGCCGATCGGGATCCGGGACGACCTCTTCGTCGGCAAGGGCCAGCGGCTCGCAGCCGTCCTCGCGGGCGTGGCGGTCGCCGGGCTTCTCGGCGGCACCCTGCTGGTCGCCGTCGGTGACGCCACCGTCGATCCCGACACCGCGCGGGGGCAGGCCGAACCGATCGGCCGGGCGGTGTTCGCCGCGTGGGCGTTGCCGTTCGAGCTGCTCTCCCTTCTCCTTCTCGCCGCGCTGATCGGGGCCGTCGCCGTGTCCCGTGGCAGGCAGAAGTGAACTTTCCCGAGCAGACCAGGGCCGGGGACGGTGGCGCTCCGTCGCTCCCGCCGACCGGCGAGATGATCTACCCGCAGCTGGAGGCGGTGTCGTGATCCACCTGGCCGGACCTGTCGTACTGGCCGCTGCCCTCGCGGGCGCCGGCGTGTACGGGCTCCTCGCCCGTCGCAACGCGGTCCTCGTCCTCATCGGCGCTGAGCTGCTGCTCAACGCCGTCAACGTTCTGCTGGTGACGGCCGGGACACTCCCCGCGGGCGGGCTCGCAGCCCTGTCGGCGGGGGGTCCCGCCCGCGCCACCGCAGGTGACCCCCTCCTTCCCGGCCCGGTCCTCGCGATCGTGGTGATCACGATCGCCGCCGCCGAGATCGGGCTCGCTCTCGCCGTCGTCCTGCTGACCTTCCGTCAGAGGGGCACCAGCGACCTCACCGAACTCCGGGAGCTCGGCGAGGGGTCGCCGACCTATGACGAGCACCCGGACGCCGGTGAGCTCCCGCCCCCCGCGTCGGCCCCGGAGACCCCTCCCGGTGACGACCGCACCCCCTCGGCCGCCGGAGCCGTTCGATGACCGTCACCGCAGCGATCCTCACGATCGCTCTCCCCGCCGTCGCCGCCGTCTGCGGCCTGCTCTTCGCCCGCTCCCGCACGGCCGCGGCCGAGTGGGGCATCGTCGGTGCTCTCGGCGCGGTGGTCGCCTCCGCCGTCGAGGCGTTCGGCGTCGCGACCGGCGGCAGCGCCGCGAGCATCACCTTCCTCGGCCGGGTGGACCTCGGCGTCGGGACTCTCGCCCTCGACATCCGCACGGACAGCCTCTCGTCCTCCGTCTCCCTCGCGGTCGCCGTCGTCGCGGCGTGCGTCCAGATCTACTCGACGGCCTACCTGCACGGTGAGGGAACGCCCGAAGCACCCATCCGGTACCCCGCCTACGCCGCGACGGTCTCCCTGTTCACCGCGGCGATGATGCTCGTCGTGCACGCGGACGACCTGATCCTGCTGCTGGTCGGCTGGGAGGGGATGGGTATCTGCTCCTACCTGCTCATCGGCCACCACAGCGAGCGCGCGACCGCGCGGGCTGCCGCCGTCAAGGCCTTCCTCGTCACCCGCGCGGGTGACCTCGGCGTCATGGCCGCGGTCGTCCTCCTGCTCGGCAGCGCCCGGACGACGTCGATCCGCGCCCTGATCGCGGCGGCGGAGGAGCTCCCGGCGTCGACCGTCACCGCGGCCGCCCTCCTGATGCTGCTCGGTGTGATCGGGAAATCGGCGCAGTTCCCTCTGCACACCTGGCTGCCCGACGCGATGGAGGGTCCGACCCCGGTGTCGGCCCTCATCCACGCGGCGACGATGGTCGCCGCCGGTGTCTTCCTCGTCGCTCGTCTGCTCCCGGTGTTCTTCGCCGCCGACGGCGCCCTGACGATCGCGGCGATCGTCGCCTCGATCACCATGCTTGGGGCGGCCCTGGCCGCTCTCGCCCAGGACGACCTCAAGCGACTGCTCGCCTATTCGACGATCAGCCAGGTCGCGTACATGCTCGCCGGGGTCGCCGTCGCGCAGGACGCCGGTGAGGCCGCGCCCGGCGTCTTCCACCTGCTGACGCACGCCGGGTTCAAGGCGCTGCTGTTCCTCGTCGCCGGGTGCTGCATCCACCTGGTCAACTCCAACCTGATGTCGCGCATGGGCGGTATGGGACGCACCCAGCCGGCCCTGATGGTGCTGCTCGGCCTCGGTCTCGCGGCCCTCGCGGGCATCCCGCCGTTCAGCGGGTTCTGGTCGAAGGAGGCCGTTCTCACCGCGGCGGAGCACGCGGCCGTCGAGGGGGACGGTGGCCTGGTCGCCTGGATCGTCCTGGTCTCGGGTGTGCTGACGGCCCTGGTGACCGGCGTCTACTCCGGCCGGGCCTTCTCTCTCGTCGCCTTCGGCGACCCGGCGCCCAGCGAGGACGGTCACGAGACCGAGGTCCACCGGCTGCCGCGGGCGATGATGTGGCCGCTGTGGGTGCTCGCCGTCCCGACCGTGGGCCTCGGTCTCGTCCTCCTGAGTCCGCCGGACATCCTCCACGGCGTCCACGTCAGCTGGCTCACCGCCTTCACCGGGACCCTCGTCTCCCTCGCGGGTGTCGGATGGTCCCTGACGGTGACCAGGATCGGTGGCAAGGACGTCGCCGACGCCCTGCCACCCGGGGTCCGCGCCTTCCTCCGCGACGGCTACCGTCTCGACGACGTCCAGGACGCCCTGGTCGTGCGGCCCTACCGGGCCCTGGCGCGCCTGGCTCACGCCGGGGACCAGGAGGTCGTGGACTTCTACCCGCGCGGTAGCGTCACCGTCGCCCGATGGGCGGGCCTGAAGCTGCGACGGCTGCAGGCCGGAATGGCCAACGGATACGTGGCGTGGGTCGTGCTCGGCGCGGTCGCCGCCGGGCTGGCGGGAGTGGTGCTGTCATGAGCGGGATCGCCGACGCGATCGAGAATGTGACCGGGGCGTGGATCCTGCCGATCATGGTCGGCCTGCCCCTGATCGTCGCGGTCGTGCTCGTCATCGCCCGTCGCCTCAGCGACGACGTGGCGACCCTCGTCGCGGCCTCGACCGCGACCGTCACCTTCGTCCTCGCCATCCTCGCGTCGATCGCCGCGGGCCCCTACCGCGACGGCGAGATGGTCCTCGAACTCGACAGATCGTGGGTTCCCGCGCTCGGCGTCGGCTTCCACTTCGGCATGGACGGCGTCAGCGCCCCCCTCGTGCTCCTCACCGGGCTCCTCGGGGTGCTGGTCTGCGTGCACAGCGTCCGGGTGCGTCCGGCGTCCGGGCGGGCGCGGCTGCTCGTCGCCTGTTACCTCGCCGTCGTGGGCGGTGCCCTCGCGACGTTCACCGTGATGGACGCCGTCCTGTTCTTCATCGCCTTCGAGCTCGTGCTCGTGCCGATGTGGTTCGCGATCGCCTTCTGGGGTGACGACACGCAGCCCGACGCCCCCGGCCGCCCCGGCGGTGAGGTGGCCCGGCGGGACGCCGCGAACCGCTTCATCCTCTTCACCGCCATCGGTTCGGCCCTGATGCTCGTCGGCCTCCTCTACGTGGCCCTCCAGACGGGGACGACGGACCTCGGCAAGCTCGCCGATCTCGCCGGAGAAGGCCTCAGCCACGACGTCCAGGTGATCGCAGCCTGCTTCATCGTCGTCGGTCTCTCCGTCAAGGCGCCCGCGTTCGGTGTCCACACGTGGTTGCCCCCCGCGCACACGATCGCCCCGACCGGGGGCTCGGTGCTGCTGGCGGGCGTCCTGCTGAAGATGGGTACCTACGGTCTCGTGCGGGTCGCCGTGCCGATCCTGCCGGACGGTTTCCGGACTGTCGCCCCGTTCCTGGCGCTGTTCGCCGTCCTGGGGATCGTGTGGGCCGGGCTGGCGTGCTTCGTCGAACGCGACCTCAAGCGGCTGATCGCCCTGTCGTCCGTCGCCCACATGGGGTTCGTGCTCCTCGGGATCGCGTCGATGACCCCTCAGGGCCTCCAGGGCGCCCTGTTCGCCAACATCGCCCACGGCCTGATCACCGGTCTGCTGTTCCTGACCGTCGGCAGCCTGAAGGACCGGCACCACACCGCGGACCTCGCCCTGATCGGGGCGGGACTGCGCGACCGGGTGCCACGCCTCGGCTGGTTGCTCGCCTTCGGCGCGGTCGCGGGGCTGGGCCTGCCGGGTCTGGCGGGCTTCTGGGGCGAACTGCTCGCGATCGTCGGCACCTGGCAGTCGACGGGCGCGTCGTCCTCGCTCGGCACCGCGGGACGCCCCTTCGCCGTGGTCGCCGTCGTCGGGACGGTCATCGCCGCCGTCTACCTGCTGCGGGTGCTCCGCCTGGTCTGGCACGGCGCCGCTGCCGACGCCCCCCAGCGTGTGGTGCCCGACGCGACCCGTCACGAGGTGATGGTCGCCGCGCCGCTGGTGGTCGCGACCGTGGCCCTCGGCCTGCTGCCCTGGCTGCTGCTCGACCTCACCGGACCTGCGGTCCGGGTGCTCCTGATCGTGTCCGGAGGGAACCAGTGAACTACGCCAGCGGGCTCGACACCGTCCAGTCCGTCGACTGGCGGCTGCTCGCGCCCGTCCTCGGCCCGGTGGTCGCGGTCGCCGCGATCCTCGTGCTCGACGCCATCGGCCCGGAGCGGCCGGGCTTCCGCCGCCTGCACGACGTCCTCGCCGTGCTCGGGCTCGTCGGGGCGGGGGCAGGCGTGCTCCTGCTCGTCGCCGACGGCACGACGGCGAGCACCCTCTGCGTGCCCGGCGGGGGCCTGGAGCTGCCCAGCTGCTCCTACCTCGTCTCCCCGCTCACCCTGACCCTGCAGGGGCTGGTGATCGCCGGAGCCCTCGTGTGCCTGCTGCTCGCGGTGGACGGCCGGGCGGCGATCGACCGCGCACCTCACCACGTGCTGATGCTCGTCGCCGTCACCGGGGCCCTCTCCCTCGCCGGAGCGAGGGACCTCATCACGATCGTCGTCGCGTTCGAGACCGCCTCCCTGCCCGCGATCGCGCTCGTCGCCCTGCGGCGTGACGCGCCCGGCGCGCAGGGGGCGTTCACGCTGCTGCTGACCGCGGTCGGATCCCTGGGCCTGCTCCTCATGGGGATGGCGCTCCTGGTCCTCTCCACCGGATCGGTCCACCTCGACCGGATCGTCGCGGCCCTCGCCACCGACCCGAACCTGCCGCAGCTGTCCGGCCCGGTGCGGGCGGTCGCGGCGCTGGGAGCGGTGCTGATCCTGGCGGGCGTCGGGTTCAAGATGTCCGCGGTGCCCTTCCATCTCTGGACGCCGGACACCTACGCCGGTGCGCCGCTGCCGATCGCGGCCTTCCTCTCTGTGGTGTCCAAGACGGCCGGTCTCGCCGCTCTCGTGGTGTTGCTGCCGGTCGGCCTGCCCGGCCTGGCCGGGGTGTGGGCCCCGGTGATCGGCGTCGTCGCCGCCCTGACCGTCACCTTCGGCAACCTCGTGGCGATGCGGCAGACGGTCGCCGTCCGCCTGCTCGCCTGGTCGACGGTCGCCCAGGCGGGGTGGGTCCTCCTGCCGCTGTCCGCCGCGCGACCGGGGACACCCTCGGCGGTGCGGGCCGCGACCGCCGCGAGCGTCGGCTACCTCGTCGCCTACGCCGCCGCGAGCCTCGCGGCCTTCTCCGTCGTCGTGATCGTCGGACGTCGGCACCCCGCGGCCGAGGAGCACTCGATCGAGGCGTACCGCGGGCTTGCCCGCCGCGAACCGGTCGCGAGCGCTGTCCTGGCCTTCGCCCTGGCCTGCCTCGCGGGTCTCCCGCCCGGCATCGTCGGCCTGATGGCGAAGGTCGTCGTCTTCCGGCCGATCGTCGGTGCCACGTCGTGGTGGCTGGCCGGGATCGCGGCGGTGAACGTCGTCTTCGGTCTCGTCTACTACGTGCGCTGGGGTGCGCTCCTCTTCTCGCCCGCGAGCGGACGCGCCCTCACCTGGCGGGTCAGTGTCGGCGAGGGGCTCGCTCTCGGTGCCTCGGGTGCCGCCTGTGTCGCGCTGTCGGTGTGGCCCCAGGCCGTGGCGGGTCTGCTGCCGACCGTGCTGCGCTGAGGCCTCACCTGACCGGTGGGGAGGGGACGGGTGATCAGCGGTGATCACCCGTCGTCACCAGAGATCGCCAAAAGGAACGGTGTGTGAGGGCCCTGCGTTGAAGCGGTAAAGGCTTCAACCGCCTGCGACGGCAGGTACGAAGGGAGCAAGAACCTCGTGATCGGTCACAGGCACTTCAACGGCCTCAAGACGGCTGCGCTGTTCGGAGTGATCTGGGCACTGCTGCTCGGCGTGGGGAGTCTGATCGGCGGAGGCCGGTATCTCGGCCTGTTCGCGGTCATCGGCCTCGCCACGACGGCGTACGGGTACTGGAACAGCGACAAACTCGCCCTGCGCGCCATGCGCGCCCGCCCTGTCGGTGAGGCGGAGCAGCCGGGGATGTACCGGATCGTGCGAGAGCTCTCGACGGCGGCCCGCCAGCCGATGCCCCGGCTCTTCATCTCACCGACCGCCGCGCCTAACGCGTTCGCGACCGGACGTAACCCGCGCAATGCCGCCGTGTGCTGTACCTCGGGGATCCTGGAGATCCTCGACGAGCGTGAGCTGCGCGGCGTCCTCGGGCACGAACTCATGCATGTCTACAACAGGGACATCCTCACGTCGTCCGTCGCCGCGGCGATCGCGGGGGTCATCACCTCCGTCGCCCAGTTCGCCATGTTCTTCGGCATGTTCGGCGGGGACGACGAGGACCGGCCGAACCCCGTCGCCCTCCTGGCGATGTCCCTGCTCGCGCCGTTCGCCGCGACCGTGATCCAGCTGGCGATCAGCCGGACCCGTGAGTTCGACGCCGACGCGGACGGCGCCCGCCTCACCGGCGACCCGATGGCCCTGGCGTCGGCGCTCAACAAACTCGATCTCGGGGCGAAGGCCCTGCCCCTGCCACCCGAACGCGAACTGGTCAACGCGAGCCACATGATGATCGCGAACCCGTTCCGCGGTGAGGGGATCGCCAGGATGTTCAGTACCCACCCGCCGATGGCCGAGCGCATCGCGCGTCTGGAGGGCATGGCTGGCTACCTGCGATGACGCACGGAAGCCGGGGGTGGCTGTTTCGCGGGGAGCATGATTCAGGCCGTTCGACGTACACCCGATACCACTCGTGGAGCGCCGGTCTCGCGGATCCGTGATTCCTGGGTCCGGCAGCTCCATCCTGCCCCGCTACGAGTGATGGAGATCCGAATGTTCTTGGCCAAGGCGCTGGAGAACCGAGTACTCACCCTGGCTGACGCCGAAAAGTCGTACAAGGAACACGTGTGCGCGGTCAACCAGACCGTCACCGGGGTGATCACGTCGAAGCTGCCGGCCCTGAGCTCGCCCCCGCCGGACTGGGACCAGTACACACAGGCCTATGCGAAGGCCAACAGTGAGGCCCTGACCTGGGTCAACCAGGTGATGGGACACCTGCTGTCCGTACCCGACGACGTCCGGTCCTTCAACGACACGATCGTCGCGGCCCTGGCGGACGCCCAGAACCAGACCCGAAGTCTCATCCAGACCCCCACCGATCCGATCGCTCTGAACGCCCTGAACCGCGACCTCAATCTGATCAGCGGACAGCTGAACCTCGTGATCAGTTTCGTCTCGGGGTCGCTGAGCGCCGTCCAGTCGTTCCAGAGCACGCTGCCGGACCTGGCGGCCCAGCTGCACGCCATCGCCACGAAGTCCACGGCGGACGCCGGGGCCGACGAGCAGCAGATCGAGACGCTCCGGACGGACGTCAAGGCCCTCCAGGCCGACATCGACCGTCTGACCGCCGAGATCGTCGCCATGGGCATCGCCGACGCCGCCGCGATCACCCTCGGCACGCTCGCCAGCATCGTCGCGTTCCCCGAGGGCCTCGTCGCCTGGCTGTTCTGCGGGCCCGCGATCGCCGTCGCGACGACGGTGATCGTCCTGGACGGCATCAAGATCAGCGAGGATACCGGGAAGATCGAGAGCGACCAGAGCAGGATCAAGGGGCTGACCGCGGACGTCACGGCCCTTCACCTCCTCGCCGACCAGATGAGCCTCCTCGCCTCACAGACCGAGGGACTGACGATCGACCTGCACGCGATCCTCGCCGAGTGGCAGGTCCTGGAGTCCGAGGTCGCCCAGGCGATGAACGACATCCGTCTGGCGATCAGCCAGGCGAACAGCCGTTCGTTCCAGGCGGTGGCCAACGACCTCCAGGAGGCGTCCGAGCTCTGGAACGAGGCCTATGCCCAGGCTGGCTCCCTGGAGCTGGACATTCAGGTCAACACCGGCGACTTCGCTCTCGGCATGTCGTCCGCGCAGGTCAAGGGCGCCATGGACGGCGGCCGCACGCTCGGCCTGATCGACTACGTCAACGGGATCGGCCAGCGGCAGGGCATCCGGCAGAGGGCCCTCACCCACTGACAGACCTGAGCGAAGGCGTGTTCGCTGGGAGCGACGGGATCCTGTCGCTCCCAGCGGACGCGTTCGCCGTCCGGGGGTCAGCGGTAGTTGACGAACTAGCGGTAGTTCACGAACTGGAGCGCGACGTCGAGGTCCTCGCCCTTCAGCAGCGCGATCACGGTCTGGAGGTCGTTGCGGCTCTTGCTGGAGACCCGCAGCTCCTCACCGATGATCTGGGTCTTGACGCCCTTCGGGCCCCCCTCTCGGATCAGCTTGGAGATCTTCTTCGCGTTCTCCTGGCTCAGCCCCTCCTTCAGAGGAGCCTCGATGCGGTACTCCTTGCCGGACGGCTTGGGGTCGCCGGGGTCGATCGCCTTAAGGGAGACCTGACGCTTGATCAATTTCGTCTGGAGGACGTCCAGGACGGCCTTGACCCTCTCCTCGCTGTTCGCCCGCATCAGGATCGTCTCACCGCTCCAGGCGATCGAGGCGTCCGTGCCTTTGAAGTCGTAGCGCTGCTGTACTTCCTTCACCGCCTGGTTGAGGGCGTTGTCCACCTCCTGGCGGTCGACCTTGCTCACGATGTCGAACGACGAATCGGCGGCCACGACGGCTCCTTCGGGGATCATGTCAGCGGCACCATTGGCCCTGTGGCCGCTGGGGCGGGCGGAGGCAGGGGCGGGTGTGCACGCGCCCCCGTTCGACTTGCTATCCTTCCACTTGCCGCACGGTCCTTCGGACCGGGGCGGCGAGGCGGGTTGCCCGAGCGGCCAAAGGGAGCGGTCTGTAAAACCGTCGGCGTAGTCCTACGTTGGTTCGAATCCATCACCCGCCACCAGCAGCACGAACGGCCCCTGACCAGGCGAAACCCCGGTCAGGGGCCGTTCGCGTGAGTCCAGTTCGGTCTCACTCAGGACCAGCGGATCTCACTCGTCGTGTCCGATACGTGTCGGCGGGATCAGGCGCTCTCCGGCAGTTCCAGACTGCCCGTCGCCACGGTCTCCTCCTTCGCGGTCTCGGTATCCAGGGCCGCCGTGATCCGGCGTCGAGAAGTTCGATCAGGGCGGGTGCGGCGGGAGCCGGGCGGGTGGCTTTGCGGGAGCGATGCTTCAGCCGACGGTCCTCGGTCGGGTCGCCGTTGTCCGTCCAATCCTGTCCACCCGTCCCGCCGGCCGGGCGCCGGGCCTGGGGGCGTCCAGACCGGCCACGAGCAGGCCGGAAGGTCCACACACGATCCCGATGCCGAACGGTGAGCGCGACCAGTGCGGCTGCGGCTTCATACGCCGGTGGCGGAGGTGCAGCATTCTCGACCTGTTTGTGTCAGTGGTTGCCGTGGTCGGGATGGAGGTCTGGTCTGCGTCGAGCAGAGGCGCGCCACGGGGGTGGCGAGTCTCGGTGGAATCAACCCCGCTTGGGCCTTCCCCACCTCGCGCTGCTCGATTTCGCAGCCAGGAGACGCTGCTCGCATGGCTCGCAATCACATGTCCGTTGCCCATAAGAAGGCGTATAATGAACACAACCATGCGTAGCGCCATCATCGGCGTCGAACCGCGGCCAGAGAGTCGCGAAATGTTCTCCGCTAATGTCCGGAGGGCGCTGTGGACGGTAACGCCGATATATTGCGTAGGAAACGAGATCTGCTACCTGTAGCAGTCTGGTGGCTCTCGAATCCGAGAATAGCGGAACGTCTGCCAGGTTTCGAAGTTGACCGATCGCGCCAGCTGCCGCGCGCCATTCGGAAACCCAGGACTGAATGTCCTGCTCCGCGAGGACGCGCCTATCATGAACTACGAGGCCACGGTTGGGCCTGCCCTGTTCTCTATGCCGTTTCAGCATGACGTCGAATTTATTGAGGAGCACCTCGTATGTAAAGCGCTCCCTCTCCAGGGTTGCCCAGCTAGATCGGAACGAGGCATCGACTACTACACCAAAGAGCGCGAGCGGCAGTTGGGGATTGGTCGGCTGAAAAGTCACTATTTCCCGGTATGCCCTGTCGAGCAAAGCGTTTCGCTCCGCTCTGGGAATCGGAGCCCATATGCTTGGCCTCTGAACTGAGGTAACTGGAGGCTTCTTCGCATTCTTCATCTCGGACACATGGAGTTCATACTCTTCGAGGTTCGTAGGAATACGCCCCAAGCTGTGGATGACCAACTCATCCAACCGCCGCTGGAGTCTCGCTGCGTCATCTTCATGGATGGCGACCCCGCCCAGGACGAAGGCATGGCTTCCACCATGCGTCCCTGACTCATCAACGAAGAGCAGATA
>JAUPKQ010000219.1 GCA_030837345.1 Actinomycetota bacterium
GACCTGTCCCTGCTCGACGGTTGGGTGCGCTCCGCGAACCTCCCCGTCAAGGGAGACCTCGCCGCGCCCACCGCCTGAGGGCACCGTTCGTGGGCGACATTCCAGATCGTCCCCCGTGACGGCCGGCGCCTGGTACACGTTGTGCATGGACGCCGACGGTGAGTCCCGGCTGCGGGAACAGATCATGCATCGGCTCATGGTGGTCACCGCCCGCAACGGTGGCTCGATCACCCGGGGTGAGCTGGCCGCCTTCGACCTGGGCGACGGCCGGACCCGGCGCCTCATCGACCACAGCCGTGGCATCTGGAATCCCCGGGACCTCAGTGCCACCCTGGCCATCGTCAGTTCGCCCGACGGTCCCTATGCCGACGAGGAGGTGGACGGAGGGCTTCTGCGCTATGACTACCGGGCTGGCACCGACGCCGGGGACAACACCAAGCTGCGCGTCGCGGCGGAACTCGGCCTTCCCCTCATTCTGCTCCGCAAGATCGATACCGGCGTCTATGTCCCGGTGTTCCCCGTGTATGCCGTGGACGACGACCGGGCGAACCGGCGGTTCCTCATCGCTCTCGACGAAGGGCTGCGTTTCCTCAGGGATCCTCGTCATCTGACCGAGGATCAGCGGCGCTATGCCCGGCGAATCGCGCGCCAGCGACTGCACCAACCGGAGTTCCGCGGACGGGTCATTCGTGCCTACGGTACGAGTTGCACGATCTGCTCGCTGCGTCACGGTGAACTCCTGGATGCCGCGCACATCGTTCCCGACAGCCATCAAACCCTCGGTCAACCCGTCGTCCGCAACGGCCTGAGCCTCTGCAAGATCCATCACGCCGCGTTCGACGAGCACCTGCTGGGCATCACCCCCGACTACGAGGTGCGGATCAACGCCGATCTTCTGGACGAGGTCGACGGTCCGATGCTCAAGCACGGCCTGCAGGAGATGCACGGACAGTCCCTGCACCTTCCCGCGGCTCGCCGTGACTGGCCCGACCGCGACCGCCTCGCCCATCACTGGGACGATTTCCTCCGCGCCTCCTGACGGCCTGATCCCACCCCTGGGATCGAGAGGGCAGAAGGTCAATCTCAGCGGACCGCTTCACGGGATGACCGCTTCACGGAGCGATCGCTTCGTGGCGGGCGGAACGCAGCAAAGCGACGTATCCGTCGTCCAGGGTGGGTGTCGCCGGATGGGCTCCGGGAGGTGGTGTCCCGACCACCCGGTAGCAGGTGCCCGAGGCGGTGGTCGTGACGTTGACGACGGTGAGGTCCCCGGTCGGCGCGGTCGTCGACTCCAGAAGGTGGGTCTGTCCTTCGGCGAGGTCCACCAGGCCGGCGGTCGGGCCGTGGTGCAGCAGCCTGCCCTCGTCGAGAATCGCCAACCGCGGACAGCTGTGGGCGACGTCGTCGAGGATGTGTGTCGAGAGGATGACGATCCGGTCCGTGCCGAGACTGCCCAGCAGAGTGCGGAATCGCAGACGTTCCTCGGGATCCAGCCCGGCCGTCGGCTCGTCGAGGACGATCAGCCGGGGGTCGCCGAGCAGGACCTGGGCGATGCCGAGACGGCGCTTCATGCCGCTTGAGTACCGGGAGATCCGTTGCGACGCGACGCCGTCCAGGCCAGCCTGGGCCAGCAGTTGGTCGGTCTGGCGCCGACGCGTGCGCACGTCGTCGATGCCTTTGAGCAGGGCGATGTAGTCGAGGAACTCCCGCCCGGTCAGATCCGGGTAGAGGGCCAGCTCTTGCGGCAGGTAGCCGAGCATCCGGGTGACGGCACTCCGCCCGCCCGTCGTGGCGAGGTCGTGCCCGCCCACCACGATCGTTCCGGAGTCAGGCCGGTGGACTCCGGCGAGCAGGCGCAGCAGAGTTGTCTTGCCCGCGCCGTTCGCACCGAGGAGCCCGGTGACACCGGGCCCGAGGGTCAGGTCGACGCCGTCGAGCGCGACGGTCGAGCCGCGGTAGGTCTTCGTCACGCTGCGGATCTCGACGTACATCCGGGGGTCGCTCCATCCTGGCGGTGGGGTACTGGTGGGAAGGTTCATCGCCGGTCCCGGGCCACGGCGTGCGCGAGCAGGAACGCGACGACGGCCACGATCAGGGCGGACGCGATCGACGCCAGGGCCGAGAGCGTGCTGACCGGGGGGTGCAGCCACCCGCCGGTCCGGATCGGGTTCGTGGCGCTCAACCAGGCCGCCGCAGGGTACGCCCCGAGCGGGGACAGCACCGTGCCGGTGATCGAAGGCCCGGGCAGCAGCGAACTGTAGGCCGTCGCCCAGTACCACAGCGGCACCACAAGAACCCGGACGGCGGGAGCTGGCAGCAGCACCCCCAGCAGGTTCGTCACCGCCGTCAGTGCCAGGGCGCCCGGGGCCACGACGGCCGGGACGGCGATGGCCACGGCGATCAGCGGCGTGACGGACCCGGCGCCGATCGCCGTCCGGGCCCCGAGCGCCCCGAGCACGGCGGCCACGGGAACCATCGCGACGAGCCAGGGGCCGAGGACGACGCCGACCGCGCGGGCGGCGCGACCGGCCGGGGTGACGGCGATGACCTCAGCCATCCCCACCCTCTGTTGGAGGGCGAGGCAATCGGCGAGCGCCATCGCGATCCCGAGCCCGCCGAGGGTGGTGACCAGCATCGCCGCTGACGCGACACGGGCGACCGGGTTCGCGTAGTGGTTCACCGTCTGTGAGTCGAGCCCGAGGCCGAGAGCCAGGAGGCACAGGGGGGTCAGGGAGAGCCACGCGGATCGGCGGCGCAGGGCCATCAGCGACTCGTAGCGGAGGGTTCCGGTGAGGGCCGGGGAGAGCATGGTCACGTCGTTTCGTGTCCGGGCTCGGTGCCGTGGTGCATCGTCAGTACGGCGACCGTCAGGAGGGCGAGGCTGAGCGTCAGGTTCAGGGGATTCGTCGTGGTCAGCGGTTCCAGGAGGTGTCCGGTTCGTTCCAGCAGCCCGAACCCGACCCCGAACCCGGGGACGGCGGTCGCGACTGCGGCGATCCAGGCTGCGGCTGAGGCTCCCGCGCCGGTTGTCGGGGACCAGCGCACCGCGGCCACCACGCCGACAGATGCCGCGAGCATCGCCTGTCCGAACCATCCCGCGACGAGGTCCGGGAGGGTCGCCGGGAGGCCGGCCGCGATCGCGAGTCCCGAGGCCGCCCAGGAGAGCAGGACGTCGGCCGCGAGGACGATCACGATCCGGGCCGCGAACACCACCGCTGGGGAGACGGGCATCGTCGTGGTGAGTTCGAGGCGTGGATCGGTCCGGGCGGCGCAGGCGGTGAGCGCGCCGAGCTGGAAGACGAGGCTCACCCCGAGGCCGAAGACCGCCTGGCCGATCGTCTCGTCGTGGCTCATCGCGGCGAGAACCGTGGTCGCGGCGAGGCCGAGAACCGTGGTCGCGGCGAGGGAGCGGGGTAGCAGACGGCACTGGGCGACCGTGAGGGCGGCGACGAGGCGGATCGAGCGCCGCAGGCCGAGCGGCGGCGGAAGGGGGGTCCGCTCCCCCAGCCGGTAGCGGCCGAGCAGGGCCTCGTATCGGGGGGCCGGGGTGTCGAAGGCCGTCCGTGCGGCGTCCGCGAGGTTCTGCCAGGCTGCCATCTCCTCCTGGCAGGAGGCGCAGCTCGCGGCGTGTTCGCGTTCCTTCGGGGTGAGTTCGCTGGTGGCCAGTGTCTCCGGCGTCGGATGTCCGGTGGAGGGGCGCCAGGTGGAGGGGTGTCCGGTCAAGGCAGACCTTTCTGGATCGCGAAACTGGTGATCATGACGGCAGTCTCGGATCGGCAGCCGAGCTGGACAGTGCCGCCGCGAGGTTCCGGCGGGCCTGGAACATCCGGCTCTTGACCGTGCCGACGGGGACGCCGAGCACCTGTGCGACCTCCGGGTAGGGCAGGTCGTCGACGAGCACGAGCAGGACCACCTCCTGCAGGTGGGCGGGTAGGTCGCGGACGGCGTCCGCGAGCGAGTCACGGGCCACCCTGGCGATGGCGGCGTCCTCGACCCGGGGTCCTGGATCAGGTGGGGAGTGGGTCTCGTCGAGGGCGGTGGTGGGTGGTTGAGGACGGCGTAGCTGGCCGAGGGCTTGGCGCCGGGTGACGCCGTACAACCACGACGTGACCGAGGATTCGCCACGGAAACTGCCCGCCGAACGCCACACCGCCAGCCAGGCCTCCTGCAGCAGTTCCTCCGCGACGGCGGCCGACGGGGTCATCCGCCGGACCAGGCGCAGCATCCCGGGGGTGTACCGGTCGTACAGTGCCCGCAAGGACTCCTGGTCACCGCGTGCGACCCCGGCCAGCAGATCGTCGTCAGAGTCCACGGCCGTCAGCGCACGCCCGCGTCGCACTCGTCGAGGATGCGGAAGAATCCGGCCTCCAGGTCGCCGTCGACGGCCATGCCGGGCAGGTCTCCCTGGTAGCGGGTGCGTCCCGCGACGAGGACGCCGACGCGGTCGCAGACGTGGGCGATCTCCGGCAGCTGGTGGCTGGCCAGCAACACCGTCGCTCCGTCCGACGCCAGCGACCTGATGAGGTGACGCATCTCCCGGATCCCCACCGGGTCAAGGCCGTTCGTCGGCTCGTCCAGGAGGATCAGCCGCGGCCTGGCCAGCAGGGCGATCGCGATCCCCAGCCGCCACCGCATCCCCAGGGAGTAGGCGCTCACCGGACGCCGGGCGACCTCGGCCAGCCCGACGACGTCCAGGACGTCGTCGGCCCAGGACCTCGGGGCCCGGCGCAACCGGGCGTGGATCCTCAGGTGTTCGACGGCGTTGAGCCGGGGCCACAGGCCGGGGGTCTCGATCAGGGCCCCCACGTCGGCGAGCGCGGCCCGCTCGAACGGGCGGCCGAGCAGGTGGATGTGTCCGGAGGTGGGGCGTTGAAGACCCAGCACGGTCTTCATCAGGGTCGACTTGCCGGCACCGTTCGGGCCGAGCAAGCCGTACACCTCCCCGTCCCGCACCTCCAGGGTGGCGCCGTCGAGTGCTCGATGCTGCCCGTAGTGCTTGTGCAGCCCGGCGACGGCCAGTGCGGTCACGATCAGATCTCCTTGCGTTTCAGGTGGACGGAACCCGCGACCCAGACGGCGGCCAGGAGGGCGAAGGACAGGGCGATCGCCACCGGGATGACGCCGCGGTCACGCAGCGGGCTGTCGGCACGCAGCGGGACGCCGTTCGGGCCGATCCCGGCGAGCGGGAGGACCACCCGCATAGGCCAGGCGAAGGGGACCGCCCACCACCAGTCCTTGTCAGAGATCAACATTCCGCTCATCATGCCGAACACCCCGAGGGAGATCGTCGGCCCGAGCCCCCACACCACGGCCACGAACAGGGCGAGTGCCGTCCCGCCCAGCCCCGCGAGCCAGGGCAGCAGGCACGCCTGCAGGATCTGGGTGGCGTTCTCGCCCAGCGCGCCGTTCAACGCGGCTCCCCCGGCGAGCAGGACGCCGAGCACGGCGGTTGACGCGGAGGTCATCGCGGCGAGGGCGAGGAACTTGGCGGTGAAGTACCTCGGTCGGGGTACGGCGTAGGACAGCAGGATGCGCCAGGCGTCCGTGTCCGCGCGGACGGTGAGTGCCGCGAGCAGCGCCGCCGTCATGGGGATGAGAATCCCCCAGCCCTCCAGCGAGACGTCGCGGAAGACCTGCCAGGTCTTGCCTGACCGGGCCTCGGGCGAGAACAGCGACACCAGGTAGAGCGGGATGGTGGCGACGGACGGCGCGATGATCACGAACCAGCCGGTGAATCCGCGCCGCATCCGCTTCAGTTCGGTCAGTGTCACGTCCCTCAGGGAGGGATGGTCTCGGCGTCCGGGGTCTGACCCGAGCGCGACGGGTGAGGTGCTGCCAGCCACGTGTGTCCCTTCGTTCCGACGCCGCCGCGCACCGTCCGAACGGGTCGGTGGGAGCGGTCGAGGATGCTGCGCCGGTACGTAGCGCCCGGGGCCGGAACGGTTCAGCGTCAGTCAGAGGGCGGTCGTGGGGCTGTCTGGTCCGTGGTCCGGCCCTGCCGCGCGCAACTGGTCTCGAAGCAGGTTGAACTCCGTGCCGACGTGGGTGTCCATCGCGGTCGCGAATCCCGCCCCGAAGTAGATGCTGAACAACGGGTCACACAGCCGTCCGGGCCCGGAGAATCCGGCGTCGATGCGATGTCGCAATGCCACTCCGCCGGTGTCGTCCTCCAGATCGAGGAAGAGCCGGATCGGAAGGCGGACTCCCCGGCAGACCTGCCACACGATTCTTGTCCCGGGTACCGCCTCGACGACTTCGGCCGTCGCCTTCAGGTGCCGTCGGCCGACGAACTCGTCTATGAAGATCAGATCGCCCACGTGGTCGGGCCGGCCCGGCCTCACCACGTGCATGCGCAGGTGGACACCCGGCCACCAGCGGTTGTAGGCGTCGTCGGTGCAGTCGAGCAGGAAGTCGGTGAGTTCCCGGCCGGTCACGTGCTCGACGAAGACTCTTGACTCGAAAGTGATCATGAGGTCAGTGTGATTACCGGGTGGTGAACGGTCAATCCGTGGCGTACGCCTCAGGGACATTTCAGGAGCCGAGGGCTCAGGAGCGGCCCCTCGGTCGCCGATACCGGACCAGTCGGTGAGGTCTCCGTCAGCGGTTCGAGGCTGGCGAACGAGTGAAGGGGATCAGTTGATGGGGGAAGCACGACTCCTTCCGTACCGGCGAGCCGTGCAGGTCGGCACGGCCTTCGCCTTCCTTTCGACGCTGTGCTCCGTCGCCGTCGTCGACGCTGCCCGGGCCGTGGACGACCCGACGGTCCCAGCGGTGTCCACGACGACGGCCGCTCCTACGGCGGCTCCGAGTACGAGCAGCACCACGACTCCCCCGACGACTCCGCCCCCCACGACGAAGCCACCCACGACGAAGCCGCCCACGACACCGCCGCCCGCGGCGAGTACCCCGACGCTGCGCGCCGGTTCGAGAGGACCCGCCGTCCTGCGGCTGCACCGTCGGCTCACGAAGCTCGGCTACGACGTGGGGAGCGTGAACTCCACCTTCAGCGAGGACACCCTGCACGCGGTGCGCGCGTTCCAGAAGGTCCAGCGCCTGCCCGTCAACGGCGTGGTCACCGCGCGGACCTGGGCCAGACTCGCCGCTCCCGCCGTGCCGCGCCCGCGGTTCCCCCGCGCGGCCTCGGCCATTGAGGTCGACCTCACCAAGCGCGTCCTCTACCTGACCGAGCGCGGAACCGTCACCACCGTTTTCGACATCTCCCCGGGCAAGTCCTCGACGCCGACGGTCAGGGGACGTTTCAGGATCTACCGGCGGGTGAACCGCTGGGAGCACGGCACGCTCGGAGGCCTGTACCGGCCCAACTACTTCCACAACGGGTTCGCGCTGCACGGTTCGCTGTCCGTGCCGACGTACGCCGCCAGTCACGGTTGCGTGCGCCTGACCACGGCCAGCATGGACCGGCTCTGGCCCCGGCTCTCCCGCGGGAAGACCGTCTTCGTCTACCGTCGGTGAGCCGGAGCCGAGCGGCGTCCGTCACTCGTACGTCGGGTCCGGCGAGCGGCTCGGCGTGATGTGGCACCGCGGCGTGGAGGCGGGCTCGGGCGGGGTGCTTGCGCGCGGTGCGCCCGTCACACTCCCCGACGACGTCGCCATCCGGATCTGCACGTCGTCCACGAACAGC
>JAUPKQ010000220.1 GCA_030837345.1 Actinomycetota bacterium
AGCACCCCGACGATCAGGTGCCGTCACCTCACCGGATTCCAGCCGTCGGAGCCTGCCAGGTACCTCTGCGGGGTGTAGTCACCCGCCTTCGAGGAGCTGAGCTGCGGACGGTCGGAGGTGCCGTTGCTCTTCCCCGCCCCGCTGTTCGCGTACTCGGAGAACCGGCAGGTCTTCCAGGAGAAACCGCTCATGTCCTGCCAGGCCGAGGACTGGCGGATGTGTTCCCCGAGGTCGGACTCCCGGAAGAGCACCTGACCCGTCGCGTTCGACGCGCCACCGGCATGCCAGCAGCGGCCGAGGGCCACCGATTTCGCCGAGGCGTCACCGGTCACCTTCGAACGGTTGACCAGGATGCCGTACGGGTTGTCCGCGTAGGTGGACCCGGCCGTGATGTATCCGTTGTTCGAGCTGTTGCGCGACAACGAGTAGATCGTCGAACGGTCGATGACCAGGGTGCCGTTGCCGTAGATGAAGTCGACGTCACCCTCGATGTAGCTGTTGTAGACGTACTGACGAACCCTCGACCCGCTGTTGCCGGTCCAGGACAGCAAGGTGTCCTGATGCCCGAGAATCCGGACCGTGTCATAGATCTGACGGTCTCCCCCGGCGTACAGGGCCAGTGCCTGGGTACCTCGCCCATAGGTGTTGGCTATGGTCACCGCCTTGATCGTCGTGTTCTTGGCGAGGTTGAGCACCGTCGCGCTCCCGGCCGCCCCGGACGACGACTGCGGCGTACTCCCGGTGATGACGACGTCCTCGGGCCTGCCGGTCGTTCCCACGAGGGAGATGCCGGACTTCCCCGACGGAATCGACACGCGACCGGAATACGTCCCTGGCTTGATCTTGATCGTGGTTCCCGGTGAAGCCGCCGACACGGCGGCCTGGACCGATCTGTGGGTGCCGGATCCGTCGGCGGCAACCGTGATCGACGCGGCGCTCGAGGTGGTGGCGGACAGGACCAGCGCGAGGGGGGCGACCAGGACGGCGGACGCCAGGCAACCGGTGAGTCGCCGTCCGCGGGGCAGGGACAGCATCGGGGCCTCCCGCTACCGGTAACTGATGTCGGACGACGAGTACTGGCAGTATCTGCCGTCGCCTCCCTTGCCGGTCTTCGTGGGTTCGTCTCCCTTGTTGTTGCCGGTGAAGCGGTCACAGATCGAGATCTTCTTCTTCGAGTCGTTCACGATCGTGATGCCCCGCAGGATGGCGGTGTCGCCGTAGTTCGTGTTGATCCCGGCGAGGGTCTTGCCCGGCGCGGTCGCGGTGACGTTCTGGATCGTCACGCTCCGCTGATACTGCTTCGTGCAGTTCCCGCAGGAGCGGTACAACTTGCCGAAGTCGCTGACCTGGAAGTTGTTGATTGTCACGGTGCCGCCGCCGTTGTGCTGGAACACCTTGTCGGAGGCCTGCTTCGCCCCTCCCCCGTTCACCAGGACGCGAGTGGACGACGAGGTGCCCTTGAATGTCGCCGCATCCTCACCGACGTCCAGCCACCACACGTTCTGGATCGTGCAGCTGCCCTTGCAGTGGATCCCATCGCCGGCCGGTGTGCCAATGATCACATTCTTGATCGTCCCACCGTCCTGGACGACGAACACCGGGTCCTGGCCCTCCGACTGGCCGCCGTCCCCGATGCCGTAGTACCGCTTCATCCCGCCGTCGAAGGTGCCGGAGACCGTGATCGTCCTGGAGACCTTCGTTGACCCCGTCTCGCCCGGCCACGACGCCGCGGCCGCCGTCGTCGCGGAGCCGCCCGCCGTCAGCCACACCGAACCGAAGACACCCAACGCGCCCGCCGCCAGCCCCGCGACCACACGGATCGACGACCGCCCCGACTCCCGTGCGACTCGACTCAGTCCCCGAGGGTGCAGCATGACTTCCTCCTTCTGGACGACGCCGTCCTGGCCTCGTCTCGTGGTCTCTCAACCTCTTGTCGCCACTGGTCACGGACCCCGTTGACCGGAATCCGTGTGCCTCAGGTCACTTCCACGACCGAAGGCCCACCAGA
This sequence comes from Actinomycetota bacterium, assembly GCA_030837345.1. GTDB lineage: Bacteria > Actinomycetota > Actinomycetes > Actinomycetales > Kineosporiaceae > JAUPKQ01. The sequence goes on from JAUPKQ010000220.1 coordinate 2,009, forward strand.
ACGGACGCCGGTGGACGCGCGCCATGGAGCGCATCCACCCGTCCTGACCGGTGAGCCGGGCAGGTCTTACGCGTTACGGGGCGCCGATTCAGAGGGCCGTAGCCGTCGGCGGCGTCACACATCCGGTTTCCCGCGACCTCCCTCACGTGGGGAGAGGTGGTGAGACAATGACTGACACGCATGAAGGTTCAAGCATCACGGATGCGATGTTCCCGTGATCACATGGATTCGTCGGGGAAAACTCATGACGTGAGACCCCGACTACGTCTACTTTGGCCGCGAGGCCCAGCGACAATCGCTGTGCTCCGCCACACCCGGGGAACCCTCGGCGTCGGCCCGGCGGAGCGCAGGACCCCTGTACGCCCGCGGCACACTCCGCCGCACACCCGGACGGTCACTTCGGTGCCGAGCCGGTCGGGACGAGAGGACCTGATTGCGCCATGCCTGGCACCCATCAAGCCAGGAACACCACCCGCAGCGTCGCGCCGTTACCCCCTTCGCGCTCGAGCGCGATCCGGCAGCGCGCTCTCCCACCTCCTGATCACCCCGGGCGCGTTCACCGGCCCGGCGGAAGAAGGCCGACGAACGCCGGAACGGCGGTACGGTGCCCCGGGATCCGATGGGGAGAATCTATTTCATGGCGGTGCGGAAGGACGTCGAGCCATCGCAGCTCCCGCATGAGACATGCGCGAGCATTAAATGATCACTCCTCTTCCGACATCACTCACAGCATGCAATCCGTCGCCAATAGTGAAAGGGTCCCAACGAGCCGATGGGCCGCCGTCCGTCCGGTTTAATGAGCCCGCCAACCACCAGACCGCCGGGAGATATCGTGCGTGCCTTGCCCGCAGTGGCCGCAGCCGGGGTGCTCGCCCTCGCGGTCACCCTTGTTCCCACTGCCGCAGCCGCAGCTGACAGGGCTGTACCCACCGGTCAGCCGGACGGCATGTACGTCATTCCCCGGAGCGGCCCTCCCGGCGCTCTGGTGCAGGTTTCCTCCCTCGACCCCTGTGTTGACGCGGGGCGGCAGCCGGGCAGGTACGTGGACATCGTCCTCATCTCGGAGGGCGACTACTACTCCTACCCCGACAAGAGCCTGATCCCCGTCGCCGACTACCAACGTGCCGGGGTCGTCGCCGAGGGAAGATCACGAGGGCTGTGGTCGGTGACCCTCCGGACGCCGGCCAGCGCCGCTCCCGGCTCGTACTACCTGATCTTCGCTGCCTGCTTCGCCCAGGGTACGAACCAGCTCGCCTCGGTGTACTCCCCGATCGGGTACGAGGTCGGCGCCGCCACTTCGCCCACGACGTCACCGACGGGCAACCCGACGACGCAGGCGCCCACGATCATCACCGTGACGCCGACCCCGTCGCAGAGCGTCACACCGTCCGTCAGCCCGACGGTCGAACCCACCATGACCGTCACCGTGACGCCGAGCGTCTCGCCGACCTCGTCCGGCGATCCCACGACATCGCCCACCGCGTCTCCGACGACCTCTCCGACAACGTCGCCGACGACCTCTCCGACAACCTCACCCACGACGACACCGACGACGTCACCGACGACGTCCTCCACCACCACGACGACCCGGTCCAGGCCGTGGAGCACAAGGTCCTGGACCCGGACCACCACTCGCCCGCCGTGGGACACCCGCCCGCCGTGGGACACCCGGCCTCCGTGGGACACCCGCCCTCCGTGGGACACTCGGCCCCCATGGGACACCCGCCCCCCGTGGGCGACGTGGACGACGCCCAGGACGACGACGATCACCGTGACGAGCACCAAGTCGAGCACCACGACGTCGACGACGACCAGCTCGACCAGCAGCACGTCGACGACATCCACCTCGACGTCCACCTCGACGTCGACCTCCACCTCGACGTCGACGTCCACCGCGACCGTCACCGTCCCGCCCGCCCCGGTGGCCAGCCCTGTCGCCCAGAACCCGACGTTCACGGGCTGATCGGGACATGCACCGCAGACGTGCCGTGACCCGTCGGGACGCCGGGACCGGGCCGGCGCCCCGACGGGGTACCGGGCCCGGCGTCGTCCTGCTCGTTCTCGGGCTGTCGCTCGGCCTGGTGACCTCCGGCTGCTCCTCGGACGCGGGGGACCAGCCGTCCGGGGTCAAGCCCGTGGCGGGGTCGGGCAGGCCCCCCGGCGCCGGTCCCGGAGGGAAACAGTCCCCGCACCCCTCGCCGTTGGCGACCGTCGCCCCGAGCTGGGCCAAAGGCCAGGACAACGAGCCGCGAGCGGCGCCGGCGCGGATCGGCACGATCCACCGCGTCGCGCAGGCCGTCGTTCCCACCGTACGGGTGTACCGGACGCCGGTGGACCCCGCGCCGTGGAAGACGCTGGGGAACCCGCTGCCCTCGCGGGCGCCGAGGGTCTTCCTGGTCCAGGAGCAGAGGGGTAGCTGGTTGCGCGTCCTGCTCCCGGTGCGGCCGAACCAGTCGCAGGGCTGGATCCGTTCCTCCGACGTCCGGTTGTCCCAGCACGACTACCGGATGATCGTCTCGATCTCCAAGCACACCCTGACCGTCTACCGGGGTTCGCAGATCATCATGTCGGAGCCGGTGGGGCTCGGAACCAGTTCGACGCCGACCCCCGGCGGTGTCTACTACACCAAGGAACTTCTCAAACCCCTGGACCCCAAGGGCGCCTACGGTCCCTACGCCTACGGGCTGTCGGGGTTCTCCCCGGTCCTCAACGAGTTCCTCGGCGGCGACGGCACGGTGGGCATCCACGGCACCAACGACCCCTCGGGTATCGGGCGGAGCGTCAGCCACGGCTGTATCCGCATCCGGAACGCCGCCATCTCCAAGCTCGCGGGCATGTTGCCGCTGGGAGTCCCGGTCCAGATCGTCAGGTGACGTAGGCGTCGATCTCACCGAGCAGGCGGGCCTTCGTCCCGGGCTGCGCGAAGCTCGGCCTTGGGCAGAGCACGGACGAACTGCTCGACGGCGGTCGGCGGCCGCACGCCGTCAGCGGACGGGTGCGAATCCACTGATTCGAGACATGTCTATCTTGACAGATCTCGAATCAGTGGCCAGAGTGAGGGCGTGACTTAGACCGACGTCTAATCACTGTCCACCGCTCGGCCACCGGACCCCGGAAGGGAATCACCATGAGCTCCACCGCCCCAGACCCCACCACGCTCGGCCCGAACGAGTTGCGTGACGCCGTCCGCGAGCGCTACGCGGCAGCGGCGCGCCGCACGACCCAGGTGCTGGACGGCGCCCCGGCGAAGGCCTGCTGCTCCGGGGCCGTCTCGCAGACCGCGGGCAAGGATGGCTCGGCCACCGATCCGATCGTTCGGGACCTGTACGGCGAGGAGGCGGCCTCGACGTCCACCGGTGCGCTGACGGCCTCGCTCGGGTGCGGCAACCCGATGCTCCTCGCCGATTTGCGACCGGGGGAGACGGTTCTCGACCTGGGGTCCGGCGGCGGCCTCGACGTCCTGCTCTCCGCCCGCCGGGTGGGACCGGACGGGAAGGCCTACGGGCTCGACATGACCCCCGAGATGCTCGGTCTCGCCCGCCGGAATCAGGCCGAGGCCGGCATCGAGAACGTGGAGTTCCTCTCCGGGACCATCGAGGACATTCCCCTGCCCGACGCCAGCGTCGACGTGATCATTTCCAACTGCGTGATCAATCTTTCCGGCGACAAGGACGCCGTCCTGCGTGAGGCCTTCCGCGTCCTGAAGCCCGGTGGCCGGTTCGCCGTCTCGGACATCGTGCTGCTGCGCCCCCTGCCCGACCGGGCGACCCGGATCATGACCCTGTGGACCGGGTGCGTGGCGGGGGCGCTGCTGGACACCGACTACGTCGCCAGGCTCACCGCCGCCGGGTTCGCCGACGCCACTGTCGAGATCACCCACCGTTTCGAGCAGAACGACGCGGAGAGCTTCTTCGCGGACGTGCCTCACGACGCCGTCCCCGAGGACCTCCGCGGCGATCTGGGCGCCATCGTCAAGGAGGCGGACGGAGCGACGGCCAGCGCCTTCATCCGCGCCGTCAAGCCCGTCTGAGCGACCCGAGGGTCCCTCTCAGACGGTACGGACCGCCATCCGGTTGTCGTCGGCAATCGTTTCGAGGAGGGCCCGGTCGACCATG
>JAUPKQ010000032.1 GCA_030837345.1 Actinomycetota bacterium
GCGATGCGTCACCTCCAGGCCCTGACCTCCGGCGTGAGCCGCCGGGCGTCCATCCAGCGCCAGCTCCTGCCGGTGATGCTCGCCTGGTTCGCCGATGGAGCCGACCCGGACCACGGGCTCCTCGCCTTCCGCCGGGTGAGTGACGCCCTCGGGACGACGCACTGGTACCTGAAGATGCTGCGGGACTCCGGCGCGGCGGCCGAGCGTATGGCCCACGTCCTGTCGTCGGGCCGGTTCGTCGGCGGGCTGCTCGAGCGTGCCCCCGAGACCGTCGCGATGCTCGGCAACGACGAGGAGCTGCGTCCACGCGACCGGGCCTCGACGATCGCAGCCGTCCGCCGCGTCGTCGACCGGCACACCGGCGATCCGCGGGCCGCGGCGGTGGCGGCACGCGCCGTCCGCCGACGGGAGATCGTCCGTACCGCGATCGCCGACACCGTCGGTCTTGTCGACCTCGACCAGGTCGGGCGGGCCCTGAGCGACGCCGCGGCGGCCGCGCTCGACGGCGGGCTCCGCGCCGCGTCCGCGCGGGTGGCCACCCGGTACGGCGGGCAGCTGCCCACCCGCGTCCTCGTCGTCGCGATGGGCAGGCTCGGAGGCGATGAACTCGGGTACGGCAGCGACGCGGACGTGATGTTCGTCCACGACCCGCTGCCCGGCGCCGTCGGGAAGGACGCCCAGGACGCCGCGATGGACGTCGTCAGTGAGCTGCGCCGCATGCTCGGTGCCCCCGGCCCCGAACCCGCCCTGGACGTCGACCCGAACCTCCGGCCCGAGGGACGCAACGGCCCTCTCGTCAGGTCCCTCGCGTCCTACGCGCGGTACTACGAGCGCTGGTCGTCCCCCTGGGAGGCGCAGGCCCTCACCCGCGCCGCCCCGATCGCCGGGGACGCCGAGCTCGGCGACCGGTTCGTCGCCCTGATCGACCCGCTGCGCTGGCCCGGCGGCGGCATCGACGACGCCGTCGTCCGCGAGATCCGGCACATCAAGGCGAGGGTCGAGTCGGAGCGGCTGCCGCGTGGGGCCGACCCCCACCGGCACCTCAAGCTCGGCAGGGGCAGCCTGTCGGACATCGAGTGGACCGTGCAGCTGCTCCAGCTCCGGTACGCGGGCCGGTTCCCCGGTCTGCGGACGACGTCGACGACGTCCGGGCTCACCGCGGCGGGCGAGGCCGGGCTGATCACCCCCGCCGACACCGAGACCCTGCTCGCCGCCTGGCGGCTGGCGGCGCGCGTGCGCAACGCGACAGTGCTGTGGCGGGGGGTGCCGAGCGACGCGCTCCCGGCGTCGGTGCGGGAGCTCGACGGCGTCGGCCGCATCGTCGGGTACCCGCCCGCGTCCGCGGGACGCCTGGACGAGGACTACCAGCGGGTCACCCGGCGGGCGAGGGCCGTCGTCGAGCGAGTCTTCTACGAACCCTCCTGACCGGCCCGGGTCGGGCAGACTGCCGTCATGACGACCTCCGATCCCCGGGACACCGGACCCGCCCTCACGCCGCTTCCGTTCTCTTCCTTCGACGAGGCCGCTCCGAGCTGGCTGAACGAACCGGCGCACTGGCACCTGGACGACGGAACCCTCCTCGTCGACGTCGAGGGAGGCACCGACTTCTGGCGCCACACGCACTACGGGTTCGTCCGTGACAACGGGCACCTGCTCGCCGTCCGCGAGCCCGGGGACTTCGTGGCGACCCTGGACGTCGAGGCCGACTACCACGACCGGTACGACCAGGCGGGTCTCATGATCCGCCTCGACGCCGAGCACTGGATCAAGTGCGGGATCGAGCTCGACGGCGTGATGAACATGAGTACGGTCGTGACGACCGGACACTCGGACTGGAGCGTCACCCAGCTCGACGGCCGGCCGGACCGCCTCTCCCTGCGCGTGTCGCGGACCGGCGACACCGTGACGGTCGAGTACGACCTCGGGAACGGCCACCGGATGCACCGCCTCGCCTGGTTCCCGCCGGGCGAGCCCGTCCTGCTCGGTCCCATGGCCGCGGCCCCCGACGGACAGGGGTTCCAGGCACGGTTTCGCAACTGGTCGATCGACCGGTGACCGCGGGGGCGTGACGGCGCCCGTCCGCCAGGCGGCCACCGGGTAGGGTCGACATCCGTGGATCACCCCGACTTCGTCTCGGCACTGCGCGGCGCTGCTCCGTACGTCCACGCGCATCACGACCGGACCTTCGTCATCGCCTTCCCCGGTGAGACCTGCGCCCGCCCGGAGTTCGACAGGCTCGTCTCCGACATCGCCCTGCTGTCCAGCCTCGGGATCAAACTCGTCCTCGTGCACGGCGCACGCCCCCAGATCGACGCCCAGCTCGCCGTCCGGGGCATCGAACCGCGCTATGTCGGCGACCTGCGGGTCACGGACGAGGCGACGATGGACGCCGTCAAGGCCGCCGCCGGATCCTTGCGGATGGACATCGAGGCCAGGTTGTCGAGCAGCCTCGCCAACACCCCGATGGGCGGGGCCCGGATCAAGGTCGTCGGCGGGACCTGGGTGGCGGCGCGCCCGGTCGGCGTCCGGGAGGGCGTCGACCACCTGCTGACGGGGATGGTCCGGCGCGTCGACTTCACCGCGATCCGCGAGGTGATCGCCTCGACGCGGATCGCCCTTCTCTCGCCGGTCGGGTACAGCCCGACCGGCGAGGCCTTCAACCTCCGCAACGCGGACATCGCCCAGGCGGTCGCCACCGGTCTCCGCGCCGACAAATTGATCTTCGTCTTGGAGTCCGATCCCGGCACGTGGGACTTCACCCAGTCGGCCGGGGACGCCGGGCACGTCCTGCTCGGCGAGGCCGAACGACTGCTGGAGGGGGAACAGGTCCAGGCGCGGCTGACGCCCGAGGACCGCAACTGCGTGCGTGCCGGGCTGGCCTCCGGCCGGGCCGGGGTCACCCGGGTCCACCTCGTCGGCGCCGGGACGGACGGCGCGCTGCTGCGGGAGCTCTTCACCCGCGACGGCTGTGGCCTGATGTTCTACACGGACGAGGACTACGAGTCGACCCGCGACGCGACGATCGAGGACGTCGCCGGGATCCTCGACCTCATCCGGCCCCTGGAACGCGCGGGCATCCTCGTCTCCCGCTCACGGGAACAGCTGGAACTCGACATCGACACGTTCTCGGTCCTGGTCCGTGACGGGACGGTCATCGCCTGCAACGCGATGATCTGCTTCCCGGAGGAGGACGCCGCCGAATTCGCCTGCGTCGCCGTCCACCCGGCCTACCGGGGGCACGACCGCGCGGAGGCCCTGCTCAAACGGGCCGAGATCACCGCCCGGCGCGCGGGGATCACCCGGCTCTTCGCGTTGACGACGCACACCTCCCACTGGTTCGTCGAGCACGGCTTCGTCCCCGGAGGCCCGGAGGACCTGCCCGCGCGCAAGCAGCACGCCTACGACGGGAGCCGTAACTCGCTCGTCCTGGTCAAGCCGCTCTAGACGGACGCGACCGGGCCTGCGGGCCGGCGTTCCGTCCCCCGGCCGTCCAGATCCATCTCGAACCAGACCACCTTCCCCTGCTCCTCCAGTTGCGCCCCCCAGCTGGTGGCCAGCGTGTCCACGAGGCGAAGCCCCCGGCCCTCGGTCGCGGCTGCCTCCGGCTGTCGCAGGACCGGCATGCGCTCGCTGGTGTCCTCGACCTCGACCCGCAGCCTCCGGTCCATGAGTTCGACCTGTGCCCGGAACGACTGGTCGCTGTGGCGGACCGCGTTGCTGACGAGCTCGGTCAGCAGCAGGGCGGCGGTGTCTCTCTGGTCGTCCGTCACCGGGACGGCGTCCGCGGGTGAGGTCCAGAGGTCGAAGAGGTCGGAGACCCAGGTCCGGGCGATCCCGGCGCTGATCGGCTGGGCGGGGAAGGTTCGCTGGGCGGGCGAGATGCGGGCCGCCGACACCCGCGCGACGAGGACGGCCGCGTCGTCGTAGGCCGGGGCGGCCGAGACGAGGGCCTCGGCGACCAGGCTGACCGGGTTGTCGACCAGCCTCGCCGCACGGCGCATCACGCGGTCGAGTTCGTTGTCGGCGGCCTCCGGGAAGTCGACAAGGCCGTCGGTGTAGAGCACGAGCGTGGAGTCCCGGGGGAGGAGGACCGTGCGCTCGGTCCATCCCGTCAGCATGCCGAGGCCGAGGATCGGCCCGGGGGAGCAGGGCAGGCAGAAGGGGGCGCTTCCGTCCCCCGGGACGACCAGCGGGCCCGGATGCCCGGCGAGCGCCACCGTCGCGATCGCGTCGTCCGGGTAGAGCTGGACATAGGCGAGGGTGACCATGCGGTCGATACCGCAGCTGAGCATGAAGGTGTTGACGCACTCCATGATGACGGACGGCGGGTGCCCCTCCAGGGCGTAACTGCGCACCGCGCCCCGGACGAGTCCCATCACCGAGGCCGCGATGAGGTCGTGGCCCTCCACGTCGCCGATCACGAGGGCGAGCCCTCCGGCGGGCAGGGCGATCGTGTCGTACCAGTCGCCGCCGATCCGGTCGTCGGCCCCCGCCCCCCGGTAGGTCGCGGCGACGTCGAGCCTGGGGGGGTCAGACACGACCTCGGGCGGAAGGAGCGCCGTCTGCAAGGTCGTGAGAGAGTGCTGGGCCCGGGCCTCCGAGAGCGTCAGGCGATCGACGCTGTGCCGGTGCGCGGAGGCCGCCCGGTACACGAAGACGCCGATCAGCGTCAGGGTGAGGGCCCGGAGCATCATGATGGCGGCAGGGTTCTGGGACTTCTGCGGAATCAACAGCAGGAGGAGATAGGAGACCGGAGTGACGAAGGGCAGGAGACGTCCCGCCCAGGGCGGCAGGATGTAGGGGTAGACCGAGACGAGGACGAAGAACCACAGGAGGAAGTACCCCTGGTTGTCCACCTCCAGCGCCTGGAGGACGAAGCCCAGGACGAGGATGCTCCCGGCCCGGATCGTCACCGCGAGGGGGGATCTGGCGCCGAACAGGCCGGTCCACCCGAGCACCAGCAAGATGCCCGCGGCCGTCGTGATCCAGGGTTTCCCGTTCTCGTTCAGGTCCGCGGAGTTCAGTACGACCACGGCGTGGGCGGCCAGGGCCAGGCACGCGAGTGGCTCCAGCTCGCGAAGACTCGACGGGACGGCGAGGAAGCTGCCGCCCGACACATCTCCCTTCGCCGGGTGGGGAGGACCCGTTCGGAATCTGCCAGCTTTCACCACATCCGAATACTACGCGGTGTGGTTGATCGAAGATTCTCAGTAACTCTTACGGATCATCCCGCCACAACACAGTGCACCAGATCTCGCTGCCGTCAGCGGACGTTGCTTGTCGCCCCCTCACGAGCTGGGTGTCCACTCCTCGAAGATCCCCACCCCGGACCGACCCCGGACCCGACTCGCCATCAGCGGAGCGAGCAAGCGGGCATGTGTTCACCAGATCACGAGGCTCGCTTATGCCAAGTCTTCGTTCAGCGCAAGGGACCTTTGGCCCAGAACCGTGCATGTGTCACGACAGCAGGCTGAGGTGTGTATCTGGCCTGCGATGTCTCACCCAATCGAACTCCGCGATCTTCTCTTTTGGGGGATTGATGAAGCAAACAACGCCACCGGGCGGGGACGTGTCGCTTCACGTCGACCCTGCGACTCCTCCGTGCGCTCCGGAGAATACGCCGGAAGACTCGCGAAAGCTGAACTGGCGTCAGCGGTGGACCCCGAGGGACCTGGCGACACTGGCGGCCATCGCCGGTGCCATCTGCGCGTTGTACACCATGGGCGCGGATTGGGCCGCGGTGAAGGCCGACAACCGTGCCCTGTCCACGGAGGTCACGCGTCTGGAGGCGGAACTCAAAGACCACGACCGACTGGTCGACTTCGCATATGCCGAGGTTCAGCAAGGGCATGTGAACGCGACGAGCCTGTGTGTCATCATCCACTGCCCGGAGGGGAAGTCGAATCTCTTCCCGTCGATTGCGATCTCCTCCCCGAGACGGCCAGACGCCAGCACGGGGAATCCGATTACGGTCGGGCCAGTCATCACGGTTCGAGGGACGGTTGACGCGGACGTGCTCAAGGGTCGGAAACTGTGGATCGTCACCCAGGTCTCGGGGGTGAGTAAGTTCTATCCACAGGGGAATGCGGGCGCCCATTGGGGGCCGGCCATGATGGACGCGGCCAAGCAACGCTGGACGTCGCCTGCAGTTTTCCTCGGGCAAGCCTCGGACCTGGGAAGGCACTTCGACGTCGTCGTCGTGCTTGCGGATGATGCCGCCTGCCAGGTGTTCTGGAAGTACCTCGCAGACGGGCCTAAGAGCGGGTTCCCGGGGATCTCTGAGCTCCCTGCAGGTGCTCAGGAGTACGACCGGGTCGAAGTCGTCCGAGGCCAATAATGCCTGCCCAGAGTGAGGTGCCCCGTTCCTCCCGGATACGAGACCCAATACTGGCCGTCAACGTGTAACCAGTTTCCGCATTACCGTCCTGAAGAGTTCGTCTGGGCTGCTCGTGCACCCCTGACCGCCATGCGCTTTCGTTTCCTCCCTGTGTTCGGGGAGGTTCGAACCGGACGATCGTCGACCCATAGGACATGACTTCTCCAGTTGCTCCTCCGGGACCTGAGCTGTGCGGGACCTTGCGGTGAGGGACTCCTGTGGGCGCCGTCCAAGCCATTCCCCCTGGAGAGGAGGAAGCGTTGCTGAGCGTCGAAGGGCCTCGCTCCGCGGTCATCGTGCGGAGCGAGGCCCTCCGGCCGGTCATGCCGGGGTGCGGCTTCTGATCGTCAGCAGTCGTAGTAGAGCTCGAACTCGTGCGGGTGCGGGCGGAGGCTGACCGGGAGGATCTCCTGGGTGCGCTTGTAGTCGATCCAGGTGTCGATCAGGTCCTCGGTGAAGACCCCTCCCTCCGACAGGTACGCGTGGTCGGCCTCCAGCGCGTCGAGGACGGCGGTGAGGCTCGCCGGGACCTGCGGGATGGAAGCGTGCTCCTCCGGGGGCAGCTCGTAGAGGTCCTTGTCGACCGGGGCGAGCGGCTCGATGCGGTTCTTGATGCCGTCGAGACCGGCGAGCAGCTGGGCCGAGAACGCGAGGTACGGGTTGCTCGACGGGTCCGGCACCCGGAACTCGATGCGCTTGGCCTTCGGGTTGGACCCCGTCACGGGGATACGCACGCAGGCGGACCGGTTGCGTGCCGAGTAGACGAGGTTGACCGGGGCTTCGTACCCGGGCACGAGACGGTGGAACGAGTTGACCGTCGGGTTCGTGAAGGCGAGCAGGGACGGCGCGTGGTGCAGCAGGCCGCCGATGTACCAGCGAGCGAGGTCCGACAGGCCGCCGTAGCCGCGCTCGTCGTAGAACAGCGGGTCCCCGTTCTTCCACAGGGACTGGTGGCAGTGCATGCCCGAGCCGTTGTCGCCGAACAGCGGCTTCGGCATGAACGTCGCGGTCTTGCCGTTCGTCCAGGCGACGTTCTTGACGATGTACTTGAAGAGCTGCACCTTGTCGGCCGAGGTGAGCAGCGTGTCGAACCGGTAGTTGATCTCAGCCTGTCCGGCGGTCCCGACCTCGTGGTGGGAGCGCTCGACCTGGAGGCCGAGCTTCTCGAGCTCCAGGCTGATCTCGTCGCGCAGATCGGCGTAGTGGTCGACCGGCGGCACGGGGAAGTACCCGCCCTTGTACCGCGTCTTGTACCCGCGGTTACCACCCTCCTCGACGCGGCCCGTGTTCCAGGCACCCTCGATCGAGTCGATGTGGTAGTAGCCCTCGTTCTGACGGGTCTCGAACCGCACGTCGTCGAAGATGTAGAACTCGGCCTCGGGGGCGAAGAAGACCGTGTCGGCGATGCCTGTCGACGCGAGGTACGCCTCGGCCTTGCGCGCCACCTGGCGGGGGTCGCGGCTGTACGGCTCGTCCGTGTAGGGGTCGACGATGCTGAAGGTGATGTTGATCGTCTTCTCGACCCGGAAGGGGTCGACGTAGGACGTTTCCAGATCCGGGATGAGCTTCATGTCGGACTCGTTGATGGTCTGGAATCCCCGGATCGAGGATCCGTCGAACATCTGGCCCTCGGTGAAGAAGTCCGCCTGAAGGGTTCCGGCCGGGACGTTGAAGTGCTGCATGGTTCCCGGCAGGTCGCAGAAGCGCACATCGACGAACTTGACGTCCTCGTCCTTGATGTACTTCAGGACCTCATCGGCGTTGCTGAACATCCAACCTCCACGTACGAGGAGTGGGCAGGAGCGGGCCACGGAGCGAACCGCCGTCGGTCCCGCCCCGGATCGCTTCGGACGGTAGGGAGCAGGGGTTTCCCGGTCATGTCCCGATTGTTTCCGCGGTGTTAACTACCGGAGGATGCCCGTGACATGCCCGTACGCAGTGTGTCAGGGCAGGGGCGCCGCCGTCGCCCGGCACGCCGCGACAGTCGTTGCGGCAGTGGGGCGTCCGCGTGACGCAGGCTCCCGCGCGGGAGCCGGATGAGACCTCTGCCCGGGAGTTCTCCGGTCCCCGTGTGCTCTCCACCACACGGCCGACGTTTCCGGTCAGCGGCCCTTGGTCGCCCGGCGGTCGGGACGCACGCGGGTCGGGTCGACGCCCTTGGGGATCGGGGGCCGGACGCCGCCCAGGGCCCGCAGCCGCTTGGCGACCTCGCCGACCTCGGTCTTGGTGAGCGTCGGCTTGAGGCGCATGATCTTCCCGCTGAGCTTCCGCAGCGGGATCTGGTCCTCGCCCTCACCGCACAGCAGGATCGTGACCGGCACGTTCGCGCCGAGAACGCGGGCGATCCGCTTGCGTTCGTTGTCGGCCAGCCGGTTCGCCCGGCCCGGCGCGCCCTCCGCGACCAGGACGACGCCCGGGCGCCCGACGGCCCGGAACACGACGTCCTGGGTCCGGGGATCGACGGCCACCGGCTCCTGCTCGACGCTCCAGCCCCGGCGCAGGTTCTGCAGGCCCATGGCGGAGGCCCCGGGCTGCCCGGCGAACCGCGCGTACGCCGCCCGTTCGGCCCGGCGCGCCATGATCACGAGAGCGACCATGAACGCGACGGTGCTGCCGAGGACCGACACGTAGATCGGATGGCCGACGAGAACGCCGACACCGAAGAACACCCCAAGGGTGACGAAGAACCCGAGGAGCATCCACCACACCACGGCCGGGTCGGCCTGGCGGGTCATCGTGAAGACGGCGCGAAGCTGGGCGATACGCCCCTGCTTCTTGGGGGCTTTCGACGTCTTCTTGGAGGCCTTCGACGTCGTCGTCTTGTCCGCGCTCGCTCGTGCCATGGCGGAAGGATACGTCGACGGGGCCCGTTCCCCGGGGCGGGGCCGCGAACGGTGCTCCGACCGGCTCAACCCCGCCGGTGCTCTTTCGCCTGGGCCCACAGCCTGCCGGCACGGTACGACGAGCGGACGAGCGGTCCGGACATCACTCCGGCGAAACCGAGGGTGATCGCCTCGTCACGCAGCTCGACGAATTCCTCCGGCCGGACCCATCGCTCCACCGGGTGGTGCAGCGGCGAGGGACGGAGGTACTGGGTGATCGTCAGGAGGTCGCAGCCGGCGTCGCGCAGGTCGGCGAGGGCCTGGCCCACCTCGGCCCGCGTCTCGCCGAGACCGAGGATCAGGTTGGACTTGGTCACCAGGCCCGCGCGATGTCCCTGGGCGAGGACGTCGAGGGAACGGTCGTAGCGGAAGGCCGGGCGGACCCGGCGGAAGATCCGCGGGACGGTCTCGACATTGTGCGCGAACACCTCCGGCGCGGCGTCGAACACCTGCCCGAGAAGATCTGGTCGTCCCGAGAAGTCCGGGACGAGAATCTCGACCCCCGCCCCGGGATTGAGCCGGTGGATCTCCCGGATCGTCTCCGCGTAGAGCCAGGCCCCCTCGTCGTCCAGGTCGTCACGGGCGACGCCGGTGACGGTCGCGTACGCGAGACCCATCGTGCGGACGCTCTCGGCCACGCGGCGGGGTTCGCCGGGGTCGAGGGGGGAGGGCCGCCCGCTGTGGATCTGGCAGAAGTCGCACCGCCGGCTGCACTCGGCGCCCCCGATGAGGAAGGTCGCCTCGCGGTCCTCCCAGCACTCGAAGATGTTGGGGCAGCCCGCGGCCTGGCAGACCGTGTGGAGTCCCTCGCCCTTCACCAGGCCGGAGAGCTCCCGGTACCGGGGCCCGAGGTTCGCCCGCGTGCGGATCCACTCCGGTTTGCGCTCGATCGGGACCTCGGCGTTGCGGGCCTCGACCCGCAGCAGACGACGTCCCTCCGGTGTCACCGTCACGTGATCCTCCCGTTCCGTGCGAGCGCCCCAGGCCCGACGTCGTCACCTTACGGTGGCTGTCCAACCGGACGGCGGACGGCGTCGGCCGCCCGGTTTCCGGCGTCGGGGACCGTAGGGTCGCCCCCATGGAACTCTGCGTCTTCACCGAACCCCAACAGGGCGCGTCCTACGAGCAGCTGCTCGCCGTGGCGAAGGCGGCGGAATCCCTGGGCTTCGCGGGATTCTTCCGGTCCGACCACTACCTGGTGATGGGTGGCGGCGGCGGCCTGCCCGGGCCCACCGACGCCTGGGTGACGCTGGGCGCCCTGGCGAGGGAGACCTCCCGCATCCGGCTCGGCACGCTCGTCACCCCGATCACGTTCCGCCTTCCCGGCGTCCTGGCGGTCCAGGTGGCCCAGGTCGACCAGATGTCCGGCGGCCGTGTCGAACTCGGGCTGGGGGCGGGGTGGTACGAGGCCGAGCACGCCGCGTACGGCGTCCCGTTCCCGCCGCTCCGGGAGAGGTTCGACCAGCTGGAGGAACAGCTGGCCGTCGTCACCGGGCTGCTGGCGACCCCGGCCGGCCGGACCTTCTCGTTCTCCGGCGAGCACTACACGCTGGTGGACTCACCCGCGTTGCCCAAGCCGGTCCAGTCCCGTGTTCCCCTGATCATGGGAGGCGGCGGGAAGCGCCGCACCCCGGCGCTCGCCGCCCGGTACGCGACGGAGTTCAACGTCGGATTCGCGCCCGTGGAGGAGATCCGGGAGCAGCTGGCCCGGGTCGGCGCGGCGTGCGAGGCGATCGGCCGCGACCCGGCCGACCTGCGCCGCTCCGCCGTGCTCATCGCCTGCGCCGGGCGTACCGAGGCGGAGCTCGCGGCGCGGGCCGCCGTCCTCGGGGACACCCCCGGCGAGTTGAGGGCCAGAGGGCTCGCCGGGACCCCCGCCGAGATCGTCGACAAGGCCCGGACCTACGCGGACGCCGGGGTCGAACGTCTCTACCTCCAGATCCTCGACCTCGACGACCTCGACCACCTGGAGCTGTTCGCGACCGGGGTGATGCCTCAGCTCGGCTGAGACGTCCCGTGCCCGGGGAGGTCCGCCGCGAGCAGGCGGGCCTCCACCACGGGAAGGACCTCCGCGACGGTGACCTGACGGCCGAGTTCGACGCTGAGCGAGGTCATGTCCGCGTCGTCGATACCGCAAGGAACGATCTTGGCGAACCAGGACAGGTCCGGATCGCAGTTGAGCGCGAAACCGTGCATCGTCACGCCCCGCGCGACCCGGACGCCGATCGACGCGACCTTCCGGGGCCGGCGTCCGGTGGCCTTGGGCAGCCACACGCCCGAGCGGCCCTCGGCCCTGACCGTCGTCAGGCCGAGATCCGCGCAGGTGCCGATCAGGACCTCCTCCAGGCGACGCACGTAGAGGACGACGTCGATCGGCTCCGCCAGCCGGACGACGGGATAGCCGACGAGCTGCCCGGGACCGTGCCACGTGATGCGGCCCCCGCGGTCGACGTCCACGACCGGCGTGCCGTCGACGGGGCGTTCGTACGAGGCGGTCCGGCGACCGGCGGTGTACACGGGGGGATGCTCCAGCAGGAGCACGGTGTCGGGAGCGGTCCCGGCCACCACCTGCTCGTGCACCTCACGCTGCGTCGTCCAGGCGCGCTCGTAGTCGATCCGCTCGCCGCCCGTTCCCGCACGGACGAGACGAAGACCGCGCGCCGTGACAGGTGCCGTCATGCCGGCACCCTACGTCGGGTCCTTGTGGTCCGGCGTCCCGGAGGCGTCGTGGCAGGAGATGTCGTGGCCGGGCCAGCGCCGGTCCGACAGATGCCGCACGATGCCGGCGAGGGCGCCCCGGAACGTGGCGATGTCGTCGACGCCGTCCGTGAAGTACCCCTCGGCGATCGCGACGTCACTGGCCTGCTGGCAGGCCTTCCGGCCCACCGGGGTGAGACTGACGACGAGGCGGCGGCGGTCACCGGCGTGCCGGCGCCGTTCCACGTAGCCCGAGCGCTCCAGCCGCTCCAGGGTCCGGCTGATCGTCTGGTCCTCGACCTGGGCGGCCGCGGCGATCTCCCGTTGCGTCATCGGTCCGCCGAACAGGACGTGGAGCACGGTGAGACCGGCGTGGTTGAGGTCCCAGCGGGAGAGGTGCGCGTTCCACTCGTGCTCGACGAGCCGCGCCGCGGCCGAGAGCAGACGACCGGTGGCCCAATGATCGAGGTCGTCCATGACTCCACCGTACGCCCGGGTGGTCGTGCCCGTGAGCCGCTGAGAGTCTGTGCCGGTGAAGACCCCTGTGGGCTCCCTGGCCGTCCTGCCCGCTCGTGTTCTGGCCTCACGCCGCCGCTGGCTGCTGCCCGCCCTGATGCTCGTCGCCTGGTTGGTGATCTCCGGCGGAGGCGGCCCCTACTCGGGGCGCCTGTCGGAGGTGCAGAAGAACGACGCCTCGGCCTTCCTCCCGGCGTCCGCGGAGTCCACCAGGGTGAGTGATCTCCAGCGAGGGTTCTCCGACCAGCGGACCCTGCCGGCCTTCGCCCTCGTCGAGGCCCCCGGACGGCTCACCCCCGGGCAGCTGGCAGCCTTCGGCGCCTTCGCCCGCGACATCCCCGGACTGAAGATCACTGTCGAGGGCGCGGCCTCGGTGAAGGTCGGTGATTTCCTCGTTCCCGGGCCGGTTCCCGTCGTCCCCTCGCAGGACGGCAAGGCCGCGCTGGCCCTGGTGAACTTCGACGCGGCGGAGTCCGGGAACGTCCTCGCCGACGGCGAGAGCGCGCTGGAACGCGCCGTGCAGGAGATCCGCGAAGCGCAGGAGAGCCTGCGGACGGACGGGGTGTCCTCGTACGTCGCGGGTCCCGCGGGCCTCGTGGCCGACCTCGTCAACGCGTTCGGCGGGGTGGACGGCCTTCTGCTGTACGTCGCGCTCGCCGCCGTCCTGCTGATCCTCCTCGTCGTCTACCGCAGCCCGTTCGTCCCCGTCGTCGTGCTGATGACGGTCGGGTTCGCGTACGCGCTGTCGGCCGGGCTCGTCTACCTGCTCGCCGACGCCGACGTGATCACCCTGGACGGGCAGGGGCAGGGCATCTTGTCGATCCTGGTGATCGGCGCGGCGACCGACTACGCCCTGCTGATCGTCTCGCGCTACCGGGAGGAGCTGCGGCGCCACGACGACCGGTACGAGGCGATGTGGCTCGCGTGGCGACGGTCCGTCGAGCCGATCAGCGCCTCCGCCTCGACGGTGGTCCTGGGGCTGCTCTGCCTCCTGCTCAGCGATCTTCGGTCCACCCGGGGGCTCGGGCCTGTCGGGGCGCTCGGCGTCGCCTCCGCGGCCGCGACGGCCCTCACCCTGCTGCCCGCGGCCCTCGTCCTGCCCGGTCCGGTGATGTCCGTCGTCGGCGTCGGTGCCGCAGCCGGTGCCGGGGCGCTGGCCGGGGGACAGGCCGGTGCCGCAGCCGGGGGCTGCGCGGCCCTGCTCGCCGCCGTCGTCACCGGCCTGGTGGTCGCCCGGCGCCACCGTGGACGTCGCGCCGAGAGCGGCGAGGTCCACGAGCTCGGGCGGTGGCTGTTCTGGCCGACGGTCCCGCACCTCGGGAGCGCCGGGAACGAGTCGGCAGGTCTCTGGGCGTCCGTCGCGCGGTCTGTGGGGCGTCATCCCCGCCGCTCCTGGGTCCTTCCGGGCGTCGTCCTGCTCCTCCTGGCCGGTTTCCTGCCGACCCTGCGGGCGGACGGCGTGACGACGGCGGACATCTTCCTCGCCCCCGTCGAGTCCGTGGCCGGAGGCAAGGCCCTCACCCGGCACTTCCCCGGCGGCTCCGGGGACCCCACCGTCGTCATCGGCCCCGCGGACAAGGCCGGCGCCCTCCTCGCGACCACGCGCGGAACCCCCGGGGTCGCCTCCGCCGAACTGACGACGGCTGCTCCCGCCGGGCAGGCAGGCGGCGCCGGTCCCGCCGGTCCGGACGCCGCGACGCTTGTCGTCGACGGCCGGGCCGAGATCCGGGCGACCCTCTCGGACAACGCGGACAGTCCCGCGGCGGACGAGACGGTCCGGCGGCTCCGCGGCGCCCTGGACGCCGTCAGCCCGGACGCGCTCGTCGGCGGCACCACGGCGTCCAACGTCGACGTCCGCGACATCTCGACGAGGGACCGGACCCTGATCATTCCGATCATCCTGATCGTGATCTTCCTGGTGCTCGCCGCGCTGCTGCGCTCCCTCGTCGCCCCGATGGTCCTGATCCTGGCGAATGTCCTGTCGTTCGCGGCGACGATGGGCGTCTCTGCGGTCTTCTTCAACCATGTGTTCGACTTCCCCGGGGCCGATCCGGGAATCCCGCTGTACGGGTTCGTCTTCCTCGTCGCCCTCGGCATCGACTACTCGATCTTCCTGATGACCCGGGTGCGGGAGGAATCAATCCGGCAGGGGACCCGTCAGGGCATCCTCACGGGGCTCGCGGTCACGGGCGGAGTGATCACCAGTGCGGGGGTCGTCCTCGCGGCGACGTTCGCGGCACTGGGAGTGATCCCGATCTTGTTCCTCGCCCAGACGGGGTTCGTCGTCGCCTTCGGCGTCCTCCTGGACACCTTCGTGGTGCGGTCGCTCCTCGTCCCCGCCGTGGCCCACGAACTCGGGAGGCGGACCTGGTGGCCCAGTAGGCTCGCCCCGTGACGAACCCGAGGGTCGCGCTCGTCGGTTACGGCATGGCGGGGCAGCAGTTCCACCTCCCCCTGCTCCTGGCCGCCGGCGTACCTCCCGCCGTCATCGCGACCGGCTCACCCGAGCGCGCGGCCCGGGCCCGAGCCGACGTCCCGGGTGTCGCCGTCGTGCCGGATCTCGACGCCGCCCTGGCGACGGACCCCGGCCTCGTCGTCCTGGCCTCCCCGACCGGCGTCCACCGCGACCAGGCCCTCACCTGCGTCGCGGCAGGGGTGGCCGTCGTCGTCGACAAGCCGCTCGCCGTCGACGCCGCAGGTGCCCGCGCCGTCACCGACGCCGCCGAGGCCGCCGGCGTGCCGCTGACGGTCTTCCAGAACCGGCGGTGGGACCCGGAGAACCTCGCCCTCGCCGGGGTTCTCGCCCGGGGCGACCTGGGCCGGGTGTACCGCTTCGAGCGCCGCTGGGAGCGCTGGCGGCCGGTCCCCAAGGACCGCTGGAGGGAACGGCTCTCCGCCCAGGACGGTGGGGGCGTCCTGCTCGACCTCGGCCCCCATCTCGTCGACAGCGCTGTGAGGTTCTTCGGTCCCGTCACCTCCGTGTACGCCGAGCTCGCCGCCCGCACGACGGCCGCCGAGGACGACGTGTTCCTCTCGCTCCGGCACGAAAGCGGCGTCCGCAGCCACCTGACCGCCGGGAGTCTCGTCGGCGCCCCCGGGCCCCGCACCCGGGTTCTCGGCGACCGGGGCGCCTACGTCGTCACGAGGTTCGAGGACGACGACCCGGCCTTCACGACCGGGGCCGAGGACGGCGAGGGGCACTGCGGGTGGATCATCGCCGGTCCCTCCCGGCGTGCGGTGCCCCGGGGAACCGGCGAGCCCGCCGACTTCTACCGTGCGGTCGCCGCAGCGCTCGCCCTGCCCGATCCCGTGGCCCGCCGGGCGGCGATGCCCGTCGATCCCCGGGACGCCGTCGCGACCGCCGGGGTGCTCGACGCGGCACGGGTCAGCGCCGCCGAAGGCCGGACCGTCACCCTCGCCTGACACCACCGGCCCCGCTGGTCCCGCCGCCCGGCTCCCGGTGTCAGACGAGCGACCGCACCGGCAGGGCGGTCTCTGTGGCCTCGCCACTCACCGGATCGCGGTCGACCCGGTAGGCGCCCGCCCCCGGTCGTTCCGAGACCGCCTCCACGAGCTCCGTTCCGGAGTAGACGAGGCCGACGCCGTTGTCCGTGCAGTACGTCGTGGGAAGGACCCCCTCGGCGACCAGCCGGTGGGTGAGGGGGCGCCGCTGCTCCTCGGCGTCGTAGTGGACGCCGTTGCCCCACGGCAGCAGGGCCAGCCCCTTCGTGAACGGGCGCAGGCGTGGGCCGAACGAGTCCGTCGTCCCGCCGACGTGCCAGCAGATGGAGCCCGCACTGCACCCGGCCAGGACGACCCCGGCCTCCCACGCGACCTGGAACACGGTGTCCAGGCCGTGGACCCGCCACACGGCGGCGAGGTTCGCCACCGAGCCACCGCCGACCCATACGACGTCCTGGGCGAGCACGAACTCCTGGAGGTCCTCGTGATCGGGCATGGGGAAGAGCCTCAGGTGGTCGACGTCGAACCCGGCCGCCCTCCCCGCCGCCGCGACGGCGGCCTGTCTCTCCGGCTGGTCACCCGTCGCCGTACCGACGAACAGCACGCGGGGCGCTCTGCCCGTCGCCCCCGACAGGCCGACCGCGTGGTGGAGGAGCGGGCCGAGGTCGTACTGGCGGGAAGCGTCGGCCGGGGCGACGTACCCGCCGGACGTCGCGAGGATCGTCGGCGTCTCAGCAGGCATGTCCGGCTCCCGCCGGTCGCGGGGAGGTCTTCGTCGTCCGTGCCGGAGCCTTGGTTATCCACAGAAAAGCAGGCATGGGCGGACGGTACCGCGACCTGTGGACAACGGGAACGATCACCGGGGCGGGTCGGGCAGGCTGACGATCGTGAACGGGACGGGGAGCCCGCCGTACGCGGGACGAGGTCGGCAGACGCCCAGGGTGCCGGGGCTGGTGATGCTCCGGCGGCTCGGGGCGGGTGGGCACGGCGAGGTGTGGCTCGCCTCGGACGTCGTCGCCGGGGCACGGGTCGCCGTGAAGGTCCCCCGGGGCAGCGGCAGCGGCACCGGTACGGGTCCGGGCACGGGCGAGGGGACCGACCCAGAGCGACTCGCGCGTGAGATCAGTCTCCTGCGCCGCATCGACGACCCCCACGTCGTACGCCTCCGCAGGGTCGTCGACCTGCCGTCGGGGGACCGCGCCCTCGTGATGGCCCTCGCCGAGGGCGGCAGCCTCGCCGACCTCGTGGCCCGCCAGGGGCCGCTCCCTCCGTCGGAAACGGCCTGGGTGATCGGCCCGATCGCCCGGGCGCTCGCCGGTCTGCACGGCCGGGGGCTGGTCCATGGCGATCTCTCCCCGGCGAACATCCTGTTCGACGCCGAGGGCACTCCGCTGATCGCAGACCTGGGCTGCGCGGTGGTCCTCGGCGCCCGCCCCGACGACGCCTGGGGGAGCGACGGGTACAGCGACCCGCGGCGGTCCGGTCCCGCCGCTCCGGCGGACGACGTCTACGCTCTCGGCGCCCTGATGCGCTTCGCGCTCACCGGCTCACCGGCGCCTTCCTCACGCCCGGGCACCGCCTCTGTGCCGGGTGCTCTTCCGGATCCAGCGATCGCCCTGCTGGCTCTCGCCGACCGTTGTCTGGACACGGATCCCCTTCTGCGCCCCGACCCGGATTCTCTTGCGCAGGCCGTCGCCTCCGTGACGCCGCCGGTGGCCGTCCGCCTCTCCCTCGGGTCCGACGGGACCTCTGCGAAGAAGACGTCCCCGGACCGGCGCGATCGGTCTGACCGGCACGATCGGTCGGAGCGGCACGGCGACCGGGAACGTGCCGCGGATCACGGATGGACCCGCCGGGGGAACTCTCCGTCCGCACTCACCGTGGCGACGATCCTGCCGATGACAAGCATGGATCTCTCCCTCCCCGGGTCACGCCCCGCGGCCCCTGACAAGGGCGGAGCCTCCGGAGCCGATCCTCGGGCCACGTCCGCGGAGGCCGTCACCCGCCGCCGTGTCCCTCCCGATCCAGGCCGCACCCTCGACGTCCTGCGAGTCCCCGCCCGTCGCACCGCCATGCCCCAGCAGCGAAGGTCGGGCCGGGCAGAGAGCCCCAGCGGTCCCGGCCGCCGGGGGCGCCGGGTCGCCGCCCGGTCCTCCGGGGGACGTCGGACGGTCCTCTTCTCGGCAGGGTGGAGCCTCATCCTCGCTGTGGTGATCTTGTTCGTCGTCGCGGGCGCCTGGAAGGTCCTGTGCCCCTCCGACGTCCCCGCCTCCGCCGGACGGCCTCCGGCCTCGGCACCTGGTTCCACCTCACGGGCCATGCCGATGCCCCTCACCTCCACGCCGCCGTCGAGCGCGTCGGTGCCATCTCCCGTACCGGTGTCGTCTCCCGTACCGGTGTCTACTCCCGCACCGTCGGGTCCCTCGTCGTCATCTGCGCCCACCGAGTCGCTGGAGGGGGCCGTGGCGCGTCTGGCCCACGGTCGGTCGGACGCCTTCCAGTCCGTATCACTGGAACCTCTCCGGGCGGTTGATGAGCCCGGATCGCCCGCCATGACCGCCGATACCACCTTGGTGACCCGCCTGGACGGGCTCGGCCTTCGTCTCGACGGTCTGAGATTCGAGGTGAACGAGGTCCGGCGGGTGACGACGACGGTGGGCCTCGCCGTCATTGAGGCAAGAGTGAGAACCTCCGCCCACCGACAGGTGAACGTCCGGACCGGCCGGGTCCATGCGAGAGTGCCCGCGTCGACCCGTCGTGCCGTGCTGGCTCTCGTTCCCTCACCGGACGGACGACGCTGGCTCGTCCGCCGCGCCCTCCCGTGAGCAGGACTGACTCGGGCTTCAGCTCTGGCGCGCGTGACCGGGGACTCAGGTGACGGATCTGATGATCCTTTGTCACATCCGTCACCTGACTCCTCGATCACGCGACGGTTCGGCGCGCCAGCAGGTCCCGGACGGCGGCGCGGTCCCACCGGTAGGAGTTCAGCAGAGCC
>JAUPKQ010000221.1 GCA_030837345.1 Actinomycetota bacterium
GAGGCGTTCGAGCGTCGCCGCGAGAGCGGGTCCGAACGAGGCCGCGGCGGCGACGGCGCCGGCGAGCGCCCGGCGCTCACGGTCCACCTCGTCAGCGAGCCCGCACCGGTGGGCCTCCACCTGCGGCAGCCGTTCGGCCTCCACCGCGATCCCGCGCAGCAGACCCGTCCGCTCCCGCAGGGCCTCCGAGGCGCTCGCGAGAGCGGCGTCGTCCTGGGCGGCGTGGTCGAGGCTGGTGACGGCGTGGTCGAGGCCGGCGCGGGCGGTGTCGAGGGCCTGCTCGGCGTCGTGCACCTCGGGGGCGACCGGGGCGACGCCGAGCGCCCGTTCGGCGTTCCGGACCCGCAGCCGGTTCTCCTCCTGGACGGTCGCCCCGGCGTCGAGGCGCCGGGCGGACGCCGTGAGACGCGCGTGGTCGGCCTGACGACGGGCGAGGTCGACGCCCGCCGTGCGGGCCTGCCGGGCCCGGGCGAGGCCGGCCGAGGTGGCGGTCCGGCGGGACGTCGCCTCTTCCCGGGCCCGCAGGGCGAGGGCGAGGTGGCCAGCGAGGCGGTCCCGGGGGGACGGCTCGTCGTCCGGGGGATCCGGCGGGCCGGAGGCACCCGGCGGGTCCGGGACGTCGCCGGGCAGGGCGAGGACCGCCTGGTCCGCCCGGGCGAGCAACTCACGGGTGACGGCGAGGTCCTCGTCGACCCGGTGCCGCAGCAGCCCGGTGGTGTCGCGCAACCACTGCTGGACGGCGGAGAACCGGTCCGTGTCGAAGAGCTTCTCCAGCATCACCCGCCGGGTCTCGGCGTCCGCCCGCAGGAAGGCCGCGAACTCCCCCTGGGGCAGCAGCACGAGCTTCGTGAACTGGTCATGACCCATCCCGAGGACACCGGTCAGCAAGTGACCCGACTCGTCCGGACGGGTCGTACGGGTGAGCCACGAGCCGTCGGCCCATTCACGGACCGTCACCTTCGCCGGCTCCGTCGTCATACCCTCACCACGACGTTTGGGGCGTTCCCACGCGGGGGAGCGGACCACCTCGAACCGGCGCGGGCCGATGCTGAACTCGCACGTCACCTTCGGTGCGAGGTCCGGGGCCGCGTGGTCGCTGCGCAGCCTGCCCGCCCCGGCGCGCGCCCCGGGGACGGCTCCGTACAGGGCGAAGCAGACGGCGTCGAGCACGCTGGTCTTCCCGGACCCCGTCGGCCCGTGGAGCAGGAACAGCCCCGAACGCGTCACCGCGTCGAAGTCGACCTCCTCCGTGTCCGCGAACGGCCCGAACGCGCGGATCTCAAGGCGGTGCAGTCTCACCGGCGCCTCACCCCCGTCTCCTCCGGATCCCCGCGCCGGGTGTGCTCGAGCGCGGACTCGAAGAGAGCGGCCTCGGCGTCGTCGGCCGGACGCCCTCGCACATGGTCCAGGAACCCCCGGCACACCGCGAGATCATCGAGACCCTTGATCCGCTCCGCGTACCGGCCCGCCGCCGCCGGGCGCCCGGCGGGTGCGAAACGCAGCTCCAGCGCGTGAGGGAACCGGACGCGGACCCGCGCCATCGCGTCGACCGGCCGCGCGGCGTCCGTCAGCGTCACCTGGCACCACGACCCCTCGTGCCGGGCGAGCCCCGGATCGGAAAGGAGAGGCTCCAGCTCCCCGGACAGCACCGCGAGCGGCCTCGGCACCGGAGCCTCCACCGCGTCCACCCGTGTAAGGCCCGACCCGCCCAACTCGACGAGCCAGCTGCCCTTGACCTGCCCCACCTCCGAGAACGAATACGGCAAAGGCGACCCCGAGTACCGCACCGCCTCCCTCAGCCGCTGCCTCCCGTGCAGATGACCCAGCGCGACGTAGTCGACGTCCCGGAAGGTCTCGGCGGGCACGGACGGCACCCCGCCGACACTGATGTCGCGCTCGCTGTCACTCGCCGTCCCCCCGACGACGAAGGCGTGCGCCCCCACGACCGACCGCGTACCGGCGGGCCGCCCGGCGAGATCGTCGCGGACGGCGTCCATCACCGACCCCAGGACCGCCGCGTGACTGCGCCCGGTCCCCAACCCGGCGGCGACGAGCCCGGGCTCGAGATAGGGGAGCGGGTACAGAGCCACCGGCCCGTGCCGGTCCTCCAGCACCACCGGATCCGCGCACGAACCCACCTCGGTGCGCACATGGACCCGCGCCGCCGACAACAACCGGGAGGCGAACCCGAGGCGCCGGGCCGAATCGTGGTTCCCGCTGGACATCACGACGTGCGTGCCCGTCCCGGAAAGACGCGCCAACGTGTCGTCCAGCAGGGACACGACGTCGACGCCGGGCAGGGCCCGGTCGTACACGTCCCCCGCGACGAGCACGACGTCGACCTTCTCGGCGCGGACGACGTCCACGAGGTGATCGCTGAAGGCCGCCTGGGCGTCGAGCATCCCGGCACGGTGGAACGTACGTCCCAGATGCCAGTCCGAGGTGTGGAGGATCCGCACGGTGACGACTCTAGGCAGCGGCCACGCCGGACGCAGGCATACTCCCCGGGAGGGCCGACACGAGCCGCGCCGCCGTCAGATCTGGCCCGGGCCTCGCGAGTGTGCTTTCGTCGGACCATGGGTGAAGAGATCTCCGCGACCGGGTACTCCCGCGAACAGCGGCAGCTCTACCGCGCCAAGGTCCAGCTGTGCCTGGAGGTGTTCGGCCAGATGCTCGCGGGATCGACCTTCAACGACCGGCACGCGCTCGCCGGGCTGGAGGTCGAACTCAACCTCGTCGACGGCGAGCACCGGCCCTTCCCTGGAAACCTCGCCGTGCTGGAGGAGATCGCCGACCCCGCCTTCCAGACCGAACTCGGGGCGTTCAACATCGAGTTCAACGCTCCGCCCCGGCCGCTCCACGGGGACGGCGCACGGGCCCTGGAAGAAGGCCTCCGGCAGTCCCTCGACGCGGCCGAGGCGAAGGCCGGACGCCGGGGCAGCCACCTCATCATGATCGGAATCCTCCCCACCCTGATGCCGGAGCACCTCCAGGGCACAGGGTGGATGAGCCGCTCACCCCGCTACGCCGCCCTCAACGACTCGATCCTCACAGCCCGCGGCGAGGACTTCCAGCTCGACATCTCCGGCGTCGAACGGCTCAACGCCCACTCGCCGACACTCGCCCCGGAAGCGGCGTGCACCAGCGTCCAGCTGCACCTCCAGGTCGCACCGACCGACTTCGCCCGCACCTGGAACGCCGCCCAGCTCCTCGCCGGACCGCAACTGGCGCTCGGGGCGAACTCGCCGTACTTCTTCGGCAAAGAACTGTGGCGCGAGACCCGCATCGAACTGTTCACCCAGTCCACGGACACCCGTCCCCCGGAACTGAAGAACCAGGGAGTCCGGCCCCGGGTCTGGTTCGGCGAACGCTGGATCACCTCGATCTTCGACCTCCTGGAGGAGAACGTCCGGTACTTCCCGGCCCTCCTGCCCGAGATCAGCGACGAGGACCCCGTCGCCGAGTACCGCGCCGGGCGCACCCCGCACCTGCGCGAACTACGCCTGCACAACGGCACCGTCTACCGCTGGAACCGACCGGTCTACGACGTCGTCGACGGACGCCCCCACGTCCGCGTCGAGAACCGGGTCCTCCCCGCCGGACCCACCGTGATCGACGTCATGGCCAACGCGGCCTTCTACTACGGAGCCGTACACGTCCTGCGCACCGACGAACGACCCCTGTGGTCCCAGCTGCGGTTCCCCACCGCCGCCGACAACTTCCACGACTGCGCCCGCCACGGCCTGGACGCCGTCTGCTACTGGCCCGGCGTCGGGGAGATCCCCGCCTCCGAACTCCTGCTACGCCGGCTGATCCCCCTGGCCCACGAAGGACTCGACCGCATCGGCGTCGACCGCGACATCCGCGAACGCCTGCTCGGCGTCGTCGAGGACCGGGTGAAGAGCGGGCGGAACGGGGCCTCCTGGCAGGTCTCCGCCGTCCACGCCCTCGAAGAACACGGCCTGACCCGCCGCGAGGCCCTCACCCGCATGCTCGCCCACTACTGCGAGGGCATGCACTCCGGCCAGCCCGTCCACACCTGGCCCCTCCCCGCGTAAGAGACTCCCCGGACGCCGAGGCTTTGTTCCCCGGCCCCGTGCCGCTCGGCAACCACTTCTGCCACAGTGTGCGCGAGATGACCGGCGACCCGACCGTAGGGCGTCAGGAATCTCCCGGTACTCCGGTGTCTGCCCGCTCGCTCGAAGGAGTCTGATCGCGTTGGCCGAGCTCCCGCTCCACAAGGTACTGCTGGACGAGTCGGAGATGCCGACCCAGTGGTACAACATCGTGCCCGACCTGCCGAGCCCACCACCCCCGCCCCTGCACCCAGGCACGAAGCAGCCTGCCGGACCGGAGGACTTCCTCCCGCTCTTCCCCCCGGCGCTGATCGAACAAGAGGTCAGCACCGAGCGATACATCGACATCCCCGAGGCCGTCCAGGACATCTACCGCCTCTGGAGGCCCTCCCCCCTCTACCGGGCCTACCGCCTGGAACAAGCCCTCGGCACCCCCGCCCGCATCTACTACAAATACGAAGGCGTGTCCCCGGCCGGGTCCCACAAGACGAACACCTCCGTCCCCCAGGCCTATTACAACCTCCAGGCGGGCATCCGCAAACTCACCACTGAGACCGGCGCTGGCCAGTGGGGCACCGCCCTCGCCTTCGCCTGCTCCCTGTTCGACATGGAGTGCGAGGTCTGGCAGGTCGGCGCCTCCTACGACCTCAAACCGGACCGCCGCACGATGATGGAGGTCTTCGGAGCCCGCGTCCACCGGTCGCCGTCCACCCTGACCGAAGCCGGACGACGCCTGCTGGCCGGCCGCCCCGACCACCCCGGATCCCTCGGCATCGCCATCAGCGAGGCCGTCGAGGTCGCAGCCCCCGACCCCGAGGTCCGCTACGCCCTCGGAAGCGTCCTCAACCACGTCCTGCTGCACCAGACGATCATCGGCGAGGAGGCCCTGCTCCAGTTCGCCAAGATCGGCCAGACGCCCGACCTCATCATCGGCTGCACCGGCGGCGGATCGAACTTCGGCGGACTGGCGTTCCCGTTCCTCCGCGAGAAACTCGCCGGCCGGATCTCCCCGGTCATCCGCGCGGTCGAGCCGACGTCCTGCCCCTCACTCACCCGAGGCGTCTACGCCTACGACTACGGCGACACCGCCGGACTCACCCCGCTCATGAAGATGCACACCCTCGGCCACGACTTCATCCCCGACCCCATCCACGCCGGCGGCCTGCGCTACCACGGCATGTCACCCCTGCTGTCCCACATCTACCAGCTCGGCCTGATCGAGGCGCTCGCCGTCCCGCAGACCGAGTGCTTCGCCGCCGCTCTCCAGTTCGCCCGCACCGAGGGAATCGTTCCCGCCCCCGAACCGACCCACGCGCTCGCCGCCTGCATCCGCGAGGCGCTGGCCTGCAAGGAGTCGGGCGAGGAGAAGGTCATCCTCAGCGTGCTCAGCGGACACGGGCACCTCGACCTGTCGTCCTACCGGGCCTACCTCTCCGGTGGGATGACCGACGAGCAGGTCACGAACGACCGTTTCGCGCCGTCCCTGGCCGATCTGCCGCAGATCCCGGACTGATCCCCGGTCGATCCCCGGTCGATCCCTGGTACGCCGAAGGTCGTCTGCGACCGGATCGGGCCCTCCTGGAGGATGAGCAGGGTCCGGCAGACGACACGATCGGGCATCACGCCGTGCGGATCAGCTGGACTAATCGGTGAGTCTTTCCGCGTAGTGGTTGATGGCCTTGCGTGGCGGAGGTTCGTGATCGTGTGGTTCAGAGCCTGGGGCGAAGCGATGATCAAAGGACCGCGTCCCTTGATCGCTCAGCAGTGATCGCATCTGGCATGCTGATACAGGGTGACCGACCCGTCATTTCGGCATTGAGGGATCAGTGTGTGCAGTTGCTGTCGTTATCGCGACAGCAACTGCACACGCTGATCCCAGCTGGTCTGTACCTCGGGTCCATACCCCGTGTGTGTCGGCTGCCACCGCGCTGTCCGCTCTCGGTCCGGCCCGTCCAGCCGTGCAAGTGATAACAGGCTCGGCACGGGGGTGCCCTGCTGACCCGGGGAAAAGCTGGGGGAAAGCGGGGGAAAAACCACGGAAAGGTGGGCGCTTCGGGTGACGGCCTCGCGGAGGCGGCCCCACGAGGCCCTGTCAAGGGCAACACTTCTCCCAGGGGCACTCGCGGAAGCGGTGCGGAGGGAGATCGCGATGGCTTTGGTGTCCGCGGGAGCCCGGTTGGTCTGGCGCACGGACGGCGGGAACGTTCCCTTGCGGGCCCTGCGCGGTGTCCGGTTGGAGGGCCTCTGGTCCCTTCCCGTCCTGGCTCCGCTGAGGGCCCTGCAGGACGGCGACGGCGTCGTCGAGATCGTCACGGACACCGGACTGTTCAGCGCCCCGGCCCACCTGCGCACCGGTGAGGGCGTCCTCGACCTGGTCCCCGGGGTCTCCGGCCAGCCCGCCCTGCTGCAACGACGAGGTGACGTCCGCGGGCGGATCAGCCTGCCGCTGCGCGCGGCCGCGGCGGACGGCGCGGCCGAGGCCGTCCTCGGGCCGTCCGTCATCGAGGGGGTGACCGTCGACGTCTCCGCCGGAGGGCTGTCGGTCGAGCTGCACCCCCGCAGCGTCCCCGCGCCACGAGGATCGCGTCTCTACCTCGAACTCACCCTGCCGGACGGCCGCCTGGTCCCCGCCGTCGTGTACGTCGTCCAGCTCGGCGACCACCGGCTGCACGGACGGTTCCTCGACATCGCCCCCGCCGACACCGAACACCTCGTTCGCATGATCTTCGAGCGGCAGCGGGCCGACCTGGCACAGCGTGCCCGGACCCTCGACGGACGCTGACCCGGCCCGCCGGGCTCAGCCGCGCCGCGCCAGCACGTCGAGGAGCACCTGCCGCAGCTCGGCCGGAGTCTCGGCGCGATAGGCCTTCCCCCCGGTCGGAGCGACCATCGCCCTCAACGCGCCGAGATCCGCCGACGGACCGATCCCGATCCCGACCAGGCGGACGGGACGGTCCGGGGCGGACCCTGCCTCGACGGTCAACGTCCTCACCAACTGCTCGCGGGTGAGACCCCCACCGAACTCGTCCGTGCCGTCCGTCATCAGGACGACCGTGTTGACGGCGCGGGGGTCGAACTCCTCCCGCGCCGCGCGGACGGCGTCACGCGCCGTCCGGTACAACCCTGTCCCTCCCGGCGCCAACCGTTCGTCGAGCCCCAGCAGCGACGACACGAGAACCTGCCGGTGCGTCCGGCCGCCGAGAGCGGTCCCCAGGGGACGCACCGCGGCGACCTTCGCGTACGGCGCCCCGCCGTCGAGGTTCACCGCGAAGACCCAGAGCCCGACCGACGACGCGTCCGTCAGGAGGTCACCGGCCGTCGCCGCGGCCTTGCCCGCCACCTGGACACGGGAAAGACCCGTCCCCGGTACGGCGGCCCGCATCGACTCCGACACGTCGACGACGACGAGGACCCGCGACGGCTTGGCGATCGACGCCAGGCGCACGAGGAAACGCCCCTGTTCCACGGCCCCCGGGGACGGCATCCGGACGACACGCCCGCCCGCACCGGCCGGGGGAGCGCTCCCGTCGGGGGAGCGCAGGTACGCGGCCCGCGCCGCGGCCAGCCCCTCCGCCCCGGTCAGCGCGGCGACCACGGCGTCCACCCCCGCCCCCTGGGACGCCGTCCGCGCCTCCGGCGCGACCCGGTACACGGGATAGTCGAGCGCCGGAGACCCCTCCGACGGGAACACCGCCACGAGGTCCGGCCTGGCGCTCGCGGCGTTGACGGCGAGCATCGCGCGTTCGCTGGTGACGACGAGCGGCTGGCCCGTCGCCCCCTTGGCCACCGCGCGGAGCGCCTCGCCCTCCGTCGGTACCGCGCTGCGGCCGCTACGCAGCAGCGCGGCGGCCAGCCGGCGCTCTGCCGGCGCCTTCTTGCCCCCCACCTGCCACAACGCCTGCATGCCGAGCATCCCCGCGCTGTTCGTCTCCAGCTCGGGCACGGCGAGCGGGTGGGTTCCGTCGAGAGCGGCCAGCCACGACGGCGCGGCGGTTCCCCACCCCGAGGCGGCCCGGGTCGCCGGGTTCGTCACCAGGACGACGGGGGTGCTGCCGAACGACCCCGC
>JAUPKQ010000222.1 GCA_030837345.1 Actinomycetota bacterium
ACTCTGAAGAGCATCGAGAGCAGCACACCGACGACGCCGAGCACGATGATCCCGGTCCACATCTCGGGCAGGGCGAACGTGCGCTGGAACTGGACGACGGTGAAACCCAGCCCGTTGGTCGAGACCACCATCTCGCTGATGACCATGAGGATGACGGCGATCGACAACGACTGGCGGAGCCCGGTGACGATCCGCGGCGACGCGGCGGGCAGAACGAGAACCGCGAGACGGCCCGGCCCCTGGACGCCATAGCACCGGCAGGTCTCGTCCGCGACGGGATCCAGGACCCGGACCCCCTCGACGGTGTTGAGCATGATCGGCCAGAGACAGCCGAACACGATCACGAGGATCTTCATCGTGTCGTCGATCCCGGCCAGGGCGACGAGGACGGGGACGATCACCGGCGGCGGGACGGCCCGGAACATCTCGATCACCGGCTCGACCACCGCCCGCAACCAGGGCCGTCGCCCGATCAGAACACCGAACGTCACGCCGGCGACGGCGGCGACGGTGTACCCGGTGAGGAGCCTGGCCAGGCTGGGCACGACGTCGTGGACGAGCCGGGACTCGCTCCCGCCGTCCAGCCAGGTGGCGGGAAAGACCTCAAGGATCGTGCGCAGCGGGGGGAAGTAGAGGTTGTCGCTGGTGTCGCTGACGACCCACCACACGGCGGTCAGCGCCGTCGGCAGGGCGAGCATCCAGACGACGTCGCCGGCCCGGCGTCCCGGCCGCCTCACGCCGCGACCTCCCCGCGCACCGAGATGTGCCAGGCGAGCCGGCGGCGCTCGACCGCCCGGACCCCGACGTTGACCAGCAACCCGAGCAACCCGGTCACCATGATCAGGCCGTAGACCAGGGCCGTCGCCCCACCGCTCTGCGCCGCCATGATCTGCTGGCCGAGGCCCGGACTGCCGATCACCAGTTCGGCGGTCACCACGAGGATCAGGGCGACGCCGGCGGCGAGCCGGACGCCCGTGACGACGTACGGCAACGCTGTCGGCCAGAGCACGTGACGGATCCGGGCGAGGGGGCCCAGGCCGTAGCAACGGACCGTCTCGTCGACGACCGGATCGACGTCGACGGCCCCGTGGAGAGTCTGCACCAGGACCTGCCAGAAGGAGGCGTAGAAGGCGAGGAGCACGGCCGACCACAGCTGGGTCCCGAAGAGAAGGACGGCGAGCGGGACGAGGGCGACCGAGGGGATCGGACGCAGGAATTCGATCGTGGACGCGGTCGCGCGGCGCAGCCACCCGACGGAACCGAGCACGGCGCCGAGCCCGATCCCGGCGACGACCGCGAAGGCGAGCCCGAGGGCCCACTGCCGCACCGTCGCCAGCAGCGACTCCCAGAAGGCGCCCGTGGCCACCTCCCCGCTCAGCGCCGTCACGATCTCGGACAGCGGCGGCAGCACCCCTCCGGGAAGGGCGAGAACCCGGGGCACGACCTCGGAGATCACCGCCGCGCAGGCCACCCCGAGGACGCCGAGAGCCGCGGCGCCCCACCTTCCGGGGCCTCCCCTCCCGGCGTTCACCGCGCCCCCTGAAGGGCCGGGCCGTTCTTCGCCGTCCGGATCTCGGCGTAGACGTACCGGCGCAGTTCGACGAAGCGGGTGAGCGCGCGGGTGTCGAGCTGGTCACGGTCGGCCGGCAGGTCGACGGTGACGTCGTCCTGGACGACGGTGGGCGAGGACGACAGCACGATCACGCGCTCGCCGAGGTAGACGGCCTCGTCGATGTCGTGGGTGATGAACAGGACGGTGACGCCTGTCGATCTCCAGATCGACCGGATCAGATCCTCCAGATCGGCCCGGGTCTGGGCGTCGACGGCGGCGAACGGCTCGTCCATCAGCAGCAGGCGAGGTTCGTACGCGAGGGCCCGGGCGATCGCCACCCGTTGCTGCATCCCGCCGGACAGCTGCCACGGGTAGGCGTCGCCGACGTCCGCCAGATCGACGTCCGCGAGGGAGCGGGCCACCAGTTCGGCCCGGTGGCGGCGCCCCAGTTTCCGCTTGTACCGCAGCGGGAGGCCGACGTTGGCCGCGACGCTCATCCAGGGGAGCAGCGAGCGTCCGTACTCCTGGAACACCACCGCGGTGCCGGGCGGGGGGCCGTTCACCTCGCTGCCCTCGACCCGGACGTCGCCGCTCGTCGGCCGCAGGAGACCGGCGAGGAGGCGGAGGAGAGTCGTCTTGCCGCAGCCCGAGGGCCCGACGAGCGTGACGAGTTCACCAGCCCGGACGTCGAACGTCAGGTCGTGGAGGGCCTCCACGTGCCGGTCCTGGGCGGCGTAGACCTGCCGCAGACCGCGGACGTCGAGCATGCGCGCCCGTGTGTCCTCCGGCGGGGTCCCCGTCCGGGCCGACAGGACCTCGGTCCGGGGCTCACCCACCGAGAAGCCCCGCGACGTCGGGGGCCGTGGCGAGGGTGCCACGGTTCCGCGAGGCCTCGCCGATCGCCGTGGTCGACAACTTGTCGAGCTGGGTCGGCCACTTGGGGAGCACCAGCCTCGACGCCACCCCTGAAGAGATCTTGGTGAAGGAGCCGAGAGAGGCCCTCACCTCGTCGGAGTGCCCGGACGCGTAGGTCATCGACTCGTTCATCGCCGCCGTGAACCGCGCCACGACGTCCGGCTTCTCCTTCTTGAGCCTCTCGCTGGTGAACCACTGCGCGATCTGGAGGTTCGGGTAGGTCTCGGTCAGGTTGTTGAACAGGATCCGTCCGCCGGCGTCGAGGATCTGGGTGCGGAACGGCTCGCTCTCCCAGACGGCGTCAACCGTTCCGGCCGCCAGCTGTGCCGGCATGTCGGGGAAGGGAACCTCGACGAACTTCACCTTCGCGGGGTCGCCGCCGGCCTTCTTCACGGCCGTCGTGATGGTCGTGTCACCGATGTTGTTCAGGGCGTTGATCGCCATCTTTCGGCCTTCGAGGTCCTTGGCGGTCCTCAGAGGGGAGTTCTTGGCGACGAGGATCGCGTTGATGTCCTTGTCCGGTTCCCCCGTCGAGCTGGATCCCGCGGCGGCCGCGACGATCGGGAGACCCTTCTCGCGAGCGGTGAGCAGCGACACCACGTTGCTGAACCCGAATTGCATCTCGTCGGAGAGGATCGCGGGGACCATCGCCGCGCCTCCCTGAGCGGGCTTGATCGAGGCGTCCAGACCGTGCTTGGCGAAGATGCCCTTCTGGACCCCGAGGTAGAGAGGGGCGACGTCGAGGATCGGAAGAACACCGATAGTGATCTTGGTGGTGCCCGCGCCGCCGCCTTGCGCCTTGGCCGATGCGGAGCCGTCCGCCGCGCACCCGGACAGAGCCGCACCGGTCACGACCACCAGAGCCGCCAGGACCGTCCGGCGCGACGAGATGTTCGTCATTGATTTCCTCCAGCCTTCCCGCCCGGCCCCGCGCACGAAGTACTTCCGTCCAACGGCAGGACCGGACAGAAAACCTTGTTCGTCGAATTGTTCGGAGAATGTCGCACTACACAAACAGAACAGATGGACGGCAACCCGTCTGACGATCAGACCGTATCAGCCCGGAATGCCCGCCGGACCGTTGACGACACCCCGGATCAAAAAAAACCGGATCAGAGCTGCCGAATACCGTTGATCACCGCCTGAAGTACCCGGATATCCGGAGTGACGGCCGCGCGGAAGATCAATAAGTCTCGCATGATCAGATCCGCGACGAGAATCTTGACCACACTGAGCGGAAGCTGTAGATGACTGGACAGCTCAGCGATCGACAGAGGTCTCTGGCACCACCTCAGGATCTGAAGGTGTTCGAAGTCCAGACCGGCACCCGGAACCTGATTTTCCGGCTGGGCGGCGACGACAAGGGTAATGACTTGGAGATCGGGGCGCCCGATGCGGGTGCGGCCTCGTGTCACCGTGTAGGGACGGACCAGCGGCCCTAGTTCTTCTTCGTCGTCCCACGGTTGGTCATCATTCATCAACGCCGCCCGATAGCCCCGGGATCGGGGCCGGAACCTGTTCCGGCGAACCGGGGCTGAGCGCTGAGATACGCCCCCACCCGTTTCACGAGCAGGTTCATCTCATAGGCGAGAAGCCCGAGGTCGGCATCGGTCGCGGCCAGTACCGCCAACGCCGCGCCGGCACCGGCGGCGGTGACGACGAGAAAGGCGTCCTCCATCTCGACGGTGGTCTGTCGCACGGCGCCGGCGCCGAAATGCCGGCTGGCCCCCCGCGCCAGGCTCTGTATTCCGGAGGCGACCGCCGAGAAGTGCTCGCCGTCGTCCCGGGTGACGGAGCCGGACCGGCCGATCAGCATGCCGTCGCCCGACAGGACGATCGCCTGTTCGGCCCCCGGGAGACGGATCAGCAGATCGTCCAGCAACCAGTCGAGACTGCTCGGATCCGACGGTACGGTCATTGGGGCTCCTCGTACTCGGTCGCGCGGCCTCGCATCGTGCCGCGTTGCAGCGCGGTCATCCGGCGCCGGGCGGTCTCGGCGTCCACGGGAGCGGAGGTCTGGGTCTCCACCCCCGGGCGCTCCTTGGGACGTTCCCGGAGTTTCGGCGACAGGTGGGTCATCCGATGGCGGACCGGCAGTTGCGGAGGCATGATCGACCGCGGCTGCTGCGGTGCGAGCATCGAGAGACCGGCACCGGGATCCACCGCGGGCGGTGACACGACGAGCTCGGGAGCCGAGGCCTGCTGCGGATCCCCGACCAGCAACGAGGTCGGGATCAGCACGATCACCTTGGTGCCGCCGTAGGCCTCCGAGAGGGCGAGGGTCACCCGGATCCCGCGCCGTGCCGCCAGCCGCGCGACGACGAACAGACCGAGCCGTGGCTCGACGGCCAGGGCCATCATCTGGAAGTCCGGCGGGTGGTGCAGCATCTCGTTGAAGCGCTCCAGCTGCTCCGGCTGGATGCCGAGTCCCTGGTCCTCGATCTCGATCACCAGGCCGCGCCCGACCATGTTGCCCCGCACCTCCACCCCCGCCGCTGGCGGGGAGAACGCCGTGGCGTTGTCCACCAGTTCGGCCAGGAGATGGATCAGGTCCGCCGCGGCGCCACCGAGGACGGTGACCTCGGGGACCGTGGTGACGGTCACGCGGGCGTAGTGCTCGGCCTCACTGATCGCGCTGCGGATCAGCTGGCGCAGCGGTACGGGACCGCGCCACTGACGACCGGCCTGACCGCCCCCGAGAATGATCAGGTTCTCCGCGTTGCGCCGGGCCCGGGTCGCGAGGTGATCGAGCTGGAAGAGCAGTTCGAGCTGGTCCGGGTCCTCCTGGCCACGCTCGGCCTTGTCGAGCAGCTTCAGCTGCCGGTAGACGATCGCCTGGCTCCGGTGGGCGATGTCGAGGAACACCTTGCGAAGTCCCGCCCGGGTCTCCGCCTCGTTCGCCGCCGCGGTGACCGCCGTCCGCTGGGCCTCACCGAACGCCGCGGCGACCTGGCCGATCTCGTCCGACCCGTAGTCGAGGGCGGGCAGCTCGCGGTCGACGTCGACCTGTTCGCCCTCCCTGAGCCGGTCGACGATGTCCGGCAGACGAGTCCGGGAGAGTTCGATCGTGTCCCCGCGGAGGCGTCGGAGCCGTCCGATGAGGGAACGGGACACCGACAAGGTCACGATCAACACGCCGATGGCGAAGGCGAACAGGGCGAGGCTGCCCAGGGAGGCGTTGCGCAACTGCTCGTTGCCGACGTCCTGGGCGATCGCCGCGGCGTACCGGAGATGGTGACGCTGCAACGCGACGAGCCCCGCCGCGATCCGGCTCGTCGCCGTCCGCCACTCGGTGCGCGGGACCGGAAGCACCGCGCGGACACGGGTGCCCTCCAGACGCGACTCCTCGGCGGTGACGCTACGCACCGAGCCGCCCGGCTGGCCGGCCTTCCCCGGATCGTCCGCGACCCGGGTCAGGCTCCCCCGGAGAATGCTGCGCTGGACGACGGAGACGACCTCGCCGTCCGATCCGCCGGTCAGCCGGTTGAGCTCGCCCGCCTCGTTCGACGGGAGGGACCGCTGAAGATCCGTCAGCAAGGTGAGGAAGTCACCCGTCGTCCGGGCGTACGCCTGAAGCGCCTCACTCGTCATGCCCTGGGCGGAGAAGGCCGAGAAGGACAGCGCGTCGCTGACGTCCAGTGTCTCGGTCAGGTCGGTCAGCTGCTTGTTGATCTCGTCCTGACGGACGACCCGGGAATCCGCGACCGCCGCGGACAGGCTGGTGCTGCGTCGGCTCTCCACCTCGACGATGACGGACGAGTAACTCTCGACCGCGTCGACAAGCGACACCTGACGGGCGAGGATCTTGGGCCGGTCCGTGACGAGGGCGTCGACCTGGGCGATGGGCACCCCCGAGCCGTGGATCGACCGGACGGCGGCGATCGCCCGGTCGGACTTCTCCCACTGGTCCCGGAGGGCGCCGGCGGACGCCGCGGGATCCGCGAGAACCTCACCGCTTCGACGGCGTTCGTCCCGCAACGTCTGGAGGAGTTCCCGGACGGCCGTCGACACCGCGCCGGTGTCCGACGCCCCGGCGAGAGTGGAGTATCTCCCGCTCGCCGTCGTCGCCTGGCGACCGCGATACCCCGTGTACGCGGCGGCGCCCAGGCCGACGAACATCAACGAGAGGCTCGGAACCAGCGCGACGGCCAGGATCCGGGCCCTAAGGCCTGATCCGCCCGACCAGAGACCAGCAGGAGTCCGCACGACCATCCCCTTACACGCCACCGGACTTCATGACGTCGTCACGGCCATCACCGACATCGCGCCACCGTCGGTGATGGTTCAGCCACAACCGGGTAGGTCGCCACGGCGCAGGAGTCTAGGCGCAGTTTGCGGCGAAGATCCACCTGAATCATGACATTTTTCGTGAGAAGACCCCTATCGTGTCCATCGGCATCACATCCCCCCTTCTCCGACTTGTCGGATCTGGGCGGTAGATGCTTTATGACATAATTGGCGCAGGCATCCGCATCGGAATCGTCACCGTCCGTCAAGCATTAAGGCACTCCACGATGCGACCTGTGGGTGACACCCCGGAGGACAGATGATCAACCGAGCCATCCCGCGCCGTACCGCCCTCGGATCCGCCGCGGCGCTCGCTCTCACGGCTTGTTCCTCACCTGCGGGCACTCCCCCACCGGGTTCCCCCCAGAAACCCCACAAGGTGACAGTAGGACTACTTCCCGTGGTCGAGTGTGCGCCCCTCTACCTCGGGCTCCGGCAGGGAATCTTCCGGAAGCACGGCCTCGACCTCGTGCCCAGCCAGTTCCCGGGCGGTTCGGCCATCATGCCTGCCGTGATTTCCGGTCAGATCCACATCGGTTTCAGCAATGTCATCTCTCTGCTGGCCGCACGGGAACGCGGTGTTCCGCTGGTGTCGGTCGCCGGCGCCGGGACCTCCACCGGCGACCCGGTGAAGGACATCAACGCCATCATCGTGAACGACGGCTCCGGGCTCCGCTCCCCCCGTGACCTGGTCGACAAGAAGGTCGCCATCAACGCCTGGAACAACCTGGGCGACACGACGGTCAGGGTGGCCGTGAAGAGGGACGGCGGGGACCACTGGCGAGTCCAGTTCGTCCGGGTCCCCTTCCAGGAGATGCCCGGCAAACTGGCCTCGGGCGCCGTCGACGCGATCTGGGTGTCCGAACCCTTGCGGAGCAGTTCCCTCGCCTCGGGCGGGCGGCTCCTGTTCAACAATCTCACCGAGACGTACCCCAAGGTGCAGGTGGCCCAGTTCTTCACGACCGAGCAGGTGACGCAGCAGGACAACGCCTTGGTCGCAGCCTTCCGCGACGGGCTGAAAGAGGCGACGCACTACGCCTCGTCACATACCAACGAGGTGTTCGAAATCCTCGACACCTACGTGAAGGTGTCCTCGTCGGTCGCGTCGGCCATCGTGCTCCCCGACTGGACCTCCGACCTCGCCGAGGAGTCCACCCAGGCGCTGGGCGACGCCGCCCACGAGTTCCGCACCCTCTGGAAGGCCCCGGACGTCGCGGGGCTCCTCGGCACGAGGTGAGAACTACCCCTGGTAGGCTCCAGGGGAGATCGGGCGGAAAGAGCCGCCCGTCACCGTGGTCGGCACCGCCGCCACGAGGTCGCGAGAGTGTTGCGCTTCCCGGTGTTCGAGGCCGGTCCGGCGACGTCGTCCTCATGCGAGGGACGACATTCACTGTGACGATGCGGCCCCACCCTGGACCGGGCTCCGACGGCGACCACTTCGCCCCGGTGCGTCGGTCATGAGACATCGACGGAGTTACACCCCCTATGACCCAGCCCCGGTCGGGCCGCGTCCGCGCGTCCTCACGGCGTTCACCCTCCACCACGGCCGCATGGTCGGCTCCCGCGACCCGGTCCGCCCCCTCCACGCGGTCGGCTTCCTCCACGCGGTCGGCCTCCACAACCCGGTCGGGCTCCTCCACCAGGTCGGCCCCCTCCACGCGATCGGCTCAGCGGACCCGCGCACCGAAGACCGCACCGATCCGGGCGAGCGTCAAGGCCGCGTCCGCCCTCGACCGGGCACTCGCGGAGGCCCTGCGCCGGACCTACCCGCCGGTCGGCACCTTCGCCGAGCTGGGGCTGCCGGCCTCGCTGGTGACGGCGTTGCACCGCCGCGGGATCCTCGAACCGTTCGCGATCCAGACCCGGGCGCTCCCCGACGCCCTCGCCGGGCGCGACGTCCTCGGCCGGGCCCAGACGGGGTCCGGAAAGACCTTGGCCTTCGGGCTGCCGGTGCTGACCCGGCTCGCGAACGACGCTGGTCAGCGCACTCCGAACGCCCCCCGGGCGCTCGTCCTCGTCCCGACGCGCGAACTGGCCCAGCAGGTGAGTTCGGTGCTCGCCCCGCTCGCCGACACCAGCGGTCTCAAGGTGACAAGCGTCGTCGGCGGTGCGCCGTACGGCCGCCAGATCGACGCGCTCACCCGCGGCGTCGACGTCCTGGTCGCCACCCCGGGTCGCCTCGTCGACCTGATCGAGCGCCGCGCCTGCCGCCTCGACCGTGTCGAGATCACCATTCTGGACGAGGCCGACTACATGGCCGACCTCGGTTTCCTGCCCGTGGTCACCCGTCTGCTCCAGCAGATCCCGGACGGCGGCCAGCGTCTGTTCTTCTCGGCGACGCTCGACCGCGGTGTCGCGGGACTCGTCGAGACCTTCATGAAGGACCCGGTCGTCCACGCGGTCGCCCCTGCGACTGCCTCGGTCGAGGCGATGACCCACCGTGTCTTCACGCTCCGTCGCGACGACAAGCCGACGATCGCCGCCGAGGTCGCCGCCCGGCCCGCGCGGACCTTGTTCTTCGTCAGGACGAAGCACGGCGCCGACCGGCTGGCCAAGCAGTTGAGCCGTGCGGGCGTCGACGCCGCGGCCATCCACGGCAATCTCGGGCAGGGCGCCCGGCAGAAGACCCTCGCGGCCTTCTCGGCCGGGAGCACGCGTGTCCTGGTCGCCACCGACGTCGCGGCCCGGGGCATCGACGTCGAGGGTGTCGATCTCGTCGTCCACTACGACCCCCCGAACAACCACAAGGACTACCTGCACCGTTCGGGCCGGACGGCGCGCGCCGGCACCCTGGGAACCGTCATCGCCCTCGTCCAGCCGGATGAGCTCCCGGCATTCCGGCAGCTGCACAACGACGCCCGCGTCACGGCGACGATGCAGGCCGTCCACCCCGGGCACCCGGCGGTTCGCGAGGTCGCGGCGTCCGGGGAACCGGTCGTCGTCAAGGTGATCTCCTCGCCCGAGCCCGCGAGGAAGGGTGTCCAGCGCAGCGCGGGACGCCGCTCCCGCCGAGGCGGCGCCCGGGTGGCGAGCCACCGTTCGGGCTCACTAAACGGGTAATGTTTCACGGCACGACACATCCGGTCGCCCGTGATTACCGAATCACCTACCGTGAGCATTCCACGAGGGCTACGAAATGAATCGTGAAATGTTTCGAACTTTCTCGTCAGGGTTTCGGCGAGGATCGCCCCGGGCAACCCGGCACCATCAGGCATAATTCGGCGCCGCGGACACCGGACAGCAGCGTCCTGTCGTCGGCCGACCAGCCCTCACCGGCCGGCCGACGGCAGGACGGCAGAACCCGGAACACAGCGGAAACCCAACCGGAAAACCCGGGAGCCGTATCCGTTCCCCCGGGCGGGTATTGACGCTCGAACACCCCCGGTTCGAGGCTTGAGGCACTTCAGTTGGTGATCTTCGATCGTGATCGCCGCCTCCCCCGCCTGGAAGGAGAGCCCTCGTGAGCAGGCGCTCGAACCGCTCTAGGATTCGTTCAACCGTGATCGTGCTGTCGACAGCGGCGCTCGTGGCCGCCGGAGCCGCGACGGTCAGCACCTCGATCGCCGAGGCCGCCACCGGCGACAGCCTCGGTGTCGCGGCCTCCAAGGCCGGCATGTTCTTCGGCGTCGCGGCCTCGCCCGGCCGGCTCAGCAGCTTCGTCGGCCAGGAGTTCACTCAGCTGACACCCGAGAACGAGATGAAACCGGAGACGATCGCCGGATCCGGCGGCTCGATCCAGAACACCGGCAACGCGGACACGCTCGTCAACTACGCCCAGAACAACAACATGATCGTCCGTGGCCACACCATGGTGTGGTACTCGCAGGCCGGATCATTGCAGGGCGCGAACCAGTCCACGCTGAACAACTTCATCAAGAACGCCCTGCTCAAATGGGGCAACAAGATCACCTATTGGGATGTCGTCAACGAATCGCTGGACGACAACAACAGCGGCAAGCGCCGCAACCAGTGGCCCCACACCCTCGACAAGGACTCCAACAACGACGGCGATTTCCTGGACGACGCGGACACCGACTACATCAGGGATTCCTTCAAGCAGGCGCGGCAGGTGGTCCAGTCCAACAACCTCAAGACCAAGCTGTGCATCAATGACTACGACATCGAGGGTCTGACGGTCAAGGGCGGCGGCAAGAACAACAAGGCCGACGCCATGTACGACATTGTCAAGAAGTACAGCCAGGCGCCCTACAAGTACATCGACTGCGTCGGGTTCCAGAGCCACTTCAACGACAACCCGAACAGCATCATCACCAATGACCTCGAAGCGAACATCCGACGCTTCGGCGAACTGGGTGTCGAGGTTCATCTCAGCGAACTGGACATCGACGACGACCTCAGCAACAACGACATCGGCACGGGCCAGGCGGACAACTACCGCAAGGTCGTCAGGGCCTGCCTGAACGTGCCGAAGTGCACCGGGATCACGGTCTGGGGAATCTCCGACAGCGAGTCCTGGCGCTCCTCCGAGCGTGGCCTGCTCTTCACCGGCGGCAACGGCAGCTACCAGAAGAAGGCCGCCTACACCGCGGTGCTCAACGAGCTCAAGAAGGGACGGCCGACCGACCCGACGCCCACGGACCCGACGCCCACGGACCCGACGCCGACCGATCCCACGCCGACGGACCCGACGCCCACCGACCCCACGCCGACCGACCCGACGCCCACCGACCCGACGCCCACCGACCCGACGCCCACGGACCCCACCGACGAGGCCGCGTGCCGGATCAGCTACACCGACAACACCTGGAACAGCGGTTTCACCGCGGCCGTCACGATCTCCAACACCGGCGACACCCCGGTCAGCGGCTGGACCCTCGCCTGGACATGGCCCGGCAACCAGAAGATCACCAGTTCCTGGAACGCGACGGTCACCCAGTCCGGCAGCGCGGTCACGGCCCGCAACGCGGGACACAATGCCGCGATCACGGCCGGAGGAACCGCCTCCTTCGGTTTCCAGGGCAGCTACAGCGGTACGAACACGACGCCGGAGAACTTCACGCTCAACGGCTCCGCCTGCACCGTCAGCTAACAGCACCATCACCCAGATGATCGGTTCCGCCCCGGCCGAACGGCCGAGCGCGGAGGGCATCTGCGCACTACGGTGCGGAGATGCCCTCCCGCTCCTCGTCGCAGCCGTCGGGGTCGCCGTCCTCCGGGACCCCTCGCGGGAGACGATCCCCGGTCTCCTCTTCACGACGATGGCGGTTCTGGAACACGTCACGTCCAGCTCTCGTACGACCGGCGCAAGGACATGCGCTGGCTGTGGGCTCACGGCCCGCGGCGATCCCATCTCTGGCACGATCTGCGCCGCTAGGGTCTGTCCAGCGGATCAGAAATGGAGCCCGTTCCCTCAGATGGATAGGGCTGAGACCCGATGAGGTCAAGTGCGTAGAGAAAGTGCGAATTCCGTGACGAGTAAGTACTGATATTCGACACCTACTCGCCACGGAATTCGCACTTTCTCTACGCACTTCTGGGATCACCTGATTCGGTCCAAGGTGCGTTCTCAGACCTGCGAGGTCTCCGGGTGAGGTATTTGGCCTCCGGTTCAGGCAGGGCGTTCCCGAGGGAGGGCTGAGGCCTGGGACGTGCGCGACAGGCTCGGATCATCCTCCATGGCCGTTCCCCACACCGAGCGGACGCGGCTCATTGACCTCCCGTGCGACTTGACCTCCCGTGCGACTTGACCTCCCGTGCGACTTGGCCTCCCGTGCGACGGTGCCACGCGAGAGTCCTGACGGGCGTGCACGCCTCAAGTCACCAGACGCCGGGGACGAGGCGGTACGGGGTCGTCGCGGCGAAGTCGGCGTAGCCGGGAAGGCTCCTCCGGAGAAATCGATCCTCCAGCGCGGTGCGCGACACCAGGACGACGCCGCACGCCACGGCGGGCAGCAGGGCCCAGGCGGACGAGAGAAGAAGCGCGGTCCCGATCATCTGGATGATCGCACCCAGGTACATCGGGTGCCGCACGAACCGGTAGGGGCCTCCGGTGACGACCTGATGCCCACGTTCGGACTGGATCCGTACCGTCTTCTCAAGATGCCGGTTGACACCCATCGCCCATACGACGGGAACGGCGCCGAGAACCATGAGCAGCACACCGACCGCGACCCACGGCCAGCCGAGGCGAGCCCACCCGAACCTGCCGCCATCGAGGCCTGCCACGACGAGTACGCCGAGATCGGTGACCATGTAGAAGGGCATCAGAACTCGATCGAAGCCCTGGGTGCCCTCGTGGAGACGGCCACGCTCGACGACGATCTCGGGGTTGCGCGGTATCACGTAGATCGCAGAGGCGATCACCTGGACGAGGAACAGCCCGACGAACAACCAGGCGTTCCCCCAGCGAAGGTCCCCCGCGGAGACGAGGAGGACCACGCCGAAGAGCGCGGCTTCGAACAGGACCTGGAGACACCGTCGAAGGAGCGGTCCGCGATACGAGGAGAAGGATCCCTCCGGGGAGGTCTTCGGTGTCGTAGACATGATCTACCACCTCCGGTACGTCGTCCCCCGAGTCTGACACGACCATCCCGATCAGGCAATCAGTTGCGCAATTCATTAATCGAATGATGT
The DNA here is from genome assembly GCA_030837345.1 of Actinomycetota bacterium. Classification (GTDB taxonomy): domain Bacteria; phylum Actinomycetota; class Actinomycetes; order Actinomycetales; family Kineosporiaceae; genus JAUPKQ01. The sequence goes on from JAUPKQ010000222.1 coordinate 13,349, forward strand.
GACTGGTCACTCAGTCCAAACGCTTGACCGAAACCGGGCTTCACCAGGAAAGATGCCCGAAAGAGACGGCAGGTACCGACATCGGCCGCTCGACCGAGGTGGTGGAAGCATGGACCGGCCCGTCCGCAGGGACCCAGGCGCAGAAGGGACTGCGGACCCGGGCGCCGGAGGGACGACGGACCCGGCCCGGACGGCGAGGGCACTCGGCGGCGATGAACTCGCCGCGCTCGCCCGTCGGCGCGAGGAAGTCATGGACGCCTGGAGCCTCCAGAAGCAGGCCGAACTGCGGGAGCGACTGACCGCGAAGGTGATCCCCCTCGGGGAAGACCCCGCCTGAGCCTTGTGGTTTCGGCAGCCCAGGTCCCCGATCACGCCTCGACGGCGCGGGTGTCGACGACACGCGCGACACTCGGGGCCTTGAGGGGCCCACGTGCCACACTCGAGCATTCGAGGTGACGCCCGCGACGGGAACGATCCATCGTTTCGCCACTCGAATCATTCCCCTCCGAACGACTCCGATCCCGCCCAACCCTGACCAACCGCCCGAAAACACCGGACACATCATTGCCGGGACGGCGGACGGATCACACTGCCCCTTGAGCAGAACTTATTTTTGGGACAAGATTCCCGAACCACATCGCAACGGCAACTAAACCGTCGGCGGTGTGCCCCGCCACACGACGTGAAGGGATGCATATGCACCCGTCCAGACGGTCGGCCGTCACCGCGGCCGGAGTTCTCGCCGCGCTCCTCCTCCCCCCGATCAGCATGCTCCCCACCGCATCGGCTGCCCCTCCCTCTCCCGGATCATCTCCGGGATCGTCCACCGGATCAGCCCCCGGGATCCGCGAGATCGCCCCGAACAAGGTCTTCCCTCTTGCCAAGGAACTCCAAGAGGCCAAGGCCGCCAAGTCCCGTCAGCGATCGGCCCCGCGGGCGAAGTCCGTGCGCGAGACGCCCGCCGTCGGAACGAGACGGGAATGGGTGGCCCTCGACGACGAGAGAGGCGGCCTCTACCGAAAGGTTTACACGCTCCGAGCCGTCGGAACGAAGATCGAGGTGTGGGTCGCCTCGGACACCGACGCGGTGTCGATAGGGACGGCGTTCCGGGAGGGCGACTGCCGCAACAACGTCGCCGGATCCACGGAGATCACCGATGACCAGGCGAAGGCGCTCGCGTCCGAGTTCGACACGACGATGTTCCCCAAGGAAGCCGCGGCGTTCAGCACCGCACCGGACCGGGACGGCGCGAACGCCCAGCTCACCGGCGACTACGGTGGCTCCGGCGACAAGATCGTCACCTTGGTCGACAACATCCGGGACGACAACTTCTACGACTTCCCCGCACGCCAGACCTACACGGCGGGCTTCTTCTCCTCGCAGATCAACGATCTGCTCGACCGCAATGTGATGACGATCGACGCTTTCGACTGGAAGCACCGGACGGGAGCGACTCCCCCGGACGAGCCGACGTCCGAGCCGTGCACCAGCCGCCCGGCGCGCGCTCGTCTCTACGAGGGTGTCTTCGCCCACGAGTACCAGCACCTCTTGCAGCGCTACCAGGACGCGATCGAGACGAACCTCATCAACGAGGGGCTCTCGGACATGGCGGTCTCCCTGAGCGGCTATGCCGACACACTCGCGTCGGTGAACGAGCCCGGGACGCAGAGCCATCTCCACTGCTTCAACGGCTACGGCACCGTGAAGACGCCGTACAACCCGAATCCCCGAAATTGCGGCGGCCCGCAGAACTCCTTGACGATCTGGGGTGACGAGGGCTCCGCCGACGAGATCCTGGCCGACTACGGAAACGCCTGGTCCTTCCTGCTCTTCCTCTACGACCGTTACGGTCTGGACTTCGTCTCCGCCCTTCACCGCGACGGCGACCATCAGGGGCTGAACGGCGTCCAGGTCCAGCTCGACACGTACGCCAAGGGCACGAAGGTCGCCGATGTCATCCACGACTACCAGGTGATGAACCTCGTCGACGGCGTCGTCGGACCGAGGGGCAGGGTCGTGGGGACCGATCGTGCCCGGGTGACGACGAAGAGCCTCAAGGCCCGGCTGAACCTGGACAACCCGTCGTCCTACGCGATCCCGGGAGCCGCACCGAACGGCGCCGACTACGTCCGGTTGCGGGACGCCGCGGGGACGGCCGTCGCCGGCAGGGCGCTCCGTTCCCTGTCGTTCGCGGGGGCGACCACTCTGCCGACAGAGGCCCTGAAGTGGACCGTCGCCACGAACCCGCCGGGCGGAGAGGGGAATCCGGCGCTGTGGTCCGGTAACGCCCCCAACCTCGACGCCTCGGCGGTGACCGAGGTCACCGTGCCCACGACCGGCCCGGTCCTGACCTTCCGTGAACTCCATCTCGCGGAGGCGAACTACGACTACGCCTACACGACGGTGTCCACGGACGGCGGCAAGACCTACACGGTGTTGTCGAACGCCAACACCGTCGAGGGACCGCTCGGCCCTGCCCTGAACGGCAAGGCCGAGGCCTTCGCCGAGCAGACCTTCGACCTGTCCGCCTACGCGGGCAAGAAGGTGCTTGTCGGTTTCCGGTACGTCAGCGACGCCGGCACCGACGAGGGCGGCTGGTACGTCGACGACGTCAAGGTCGGCACCACCCTGGTCAGCGACGGATCCGCTGTGACGGCCTTCCGCTCGCTCACACAGGTCTCACCGGTACCGGTGGCGGGGTGGAGCGTCCGTCTGGTCGGCCTCGACGAGCCGGCCCATCGCGTCCTGGTCCTCGACGTCTCCCGCCGCGCCAGGAACAAGGCCTCGTTCTCGCTGACCGGCCGTGACCTCACGCAGTTCCGGGGGTACCCGGTCGTGGTCGCCGTCGTCGCCTCCGACGACCCGACCGGGCAGGTCCAGCAGTTCGCGCCCTACACCCTGACGGCCAACAGGGTGACCCAGCCGGGCGGCTGACGGCCTGACGACCGGTCGTCAGCCCGGACGCACGTCGGGGGCCCTGCGCGGAGTGATCGCGCGGGGCCCCCGACGTGCGTGCGTCACTGAGCGGAACCGTCAGCGCGGCGCTTGGTCCAGACGTCGAACGCGACAGCGGCGAGCAGAACGGCGCCCTTGACGAGCATGACCTGCTCGCTCGGAGAACCGATCAGCGACATCCCGTTGTTGATCACACCCATGATCAGGCCACCTGTGATCGCCCCGGCGACCTTGCCCACTCCGCCCTGGACCGCCGCTCCTCCGATGAACGCCGCCGCGATGGCGTCGAGCTCGAAGCTGTTCCCGGCGGTCGGGCCGGCCTGGTTGAGCCGTCCGGCGAAGATGACACCGGCGAGGGCAGCCAGCATGCCCATGTTCACGAAGATCCAGAAGGTGACCTTGCGGACGTCGACACCGGACAGGCGCGCGGCTTGGAGGTTCCCGCCGACGGCGTAGATGTGGCGGCCGAACACGGTCCGGCCCGCGACGAGCGTGTACCCGAGGACGAGCACGGCGAGCAGCACGAGGACCCACGGCAGGTTCTTGAACCGCGCGAGCTGGACGACGAGGAACAGGACGCAGGCCGACGCGCTACCCGTCTTGAGGATGAAGAGGGGCAGGGAGTCGACGCCCTGGCGGTAGGAGATACGGGCCGACCGGGTGCGCCATCCGCTGATGACGATTCCGGCGACGGCGACGAGACCGACAAGGATGCTCAACAGGTCAGCACCGCCGAGTGCGCCGAGCCCGATGTTGCCGAAGAACCCGTTCGTGAACCCGTTCGCCATCGTCCGGACGGTGTCCGGGAAGGGGCCGATTCCCTGGTTCCCGAGCACCGTCAAGGTCAGGGCGCGGAACACGAGCATTCCGGCGAGGGTGACGATGAAGGCGGGAATACCGAAGTAGGCGACCCAGTACCCCTGCCAGGCTCCGATCAACGCACCACAGGCGACGGTGATCAGAAGGGCGATCGGCCAGGGGACGTCGTTGTTCACCATGAGGACGGCGGCTATCGCGCCGCTGACCGCCACGACGGATCCGACCGACAGGTCGATGTGTCCCGCGATGATGACGAGGATCATCCCGATGGCGAGGATCAGGATGTAACTGTTCTGGACGATGATGTTCGAGATGTTCTGCGGTTCGAGCAGCGCACCGTCGGTCAGCACCGAGAACAGGACGATGATCGCTAAGAAGGCGATGTAGATGCCGCTTTCCCGCAGGTCGATGTGGAAACGGTTCCCTGCGACGGGAGCCACCTTCTCGCTCATGACTGCTGCTCCTGTCCCGTCGTTCCCCGCGCGGTCGTGTCCCGCGCGGTCGTGTCCATCGTCATGAGGTGCATGAGCCTTTCCTGGGTCGCCTCGGCGCGGGGGACCTCACCGGTGATCCGGCCTTCGGACAGTGCGTAGATGCGGTCGCAGAGGCCGAGGAGCTCGGGAAGCTCCGAGGAGATCACGAGCACGGCCTTCCCCTCGTCCGCCAGCCGGTTGATGAGGGTGTAGATCTCGTACTTCGCGCCGACGTCGATGCCGCGGGTCGGTTCGTCGAGAATCAGGACCTCTGGATCGGTGAAGATCCATTTCGAGAGGACGACCTTCTGCTGGTTCCCGCCGCTGAGTTTCCCGGTCCCGTAGAGGACGCTCGGCGCCTTGATGCCGAGGTCGGTCCTGAACCCGGCCGCGACCTCGTACTCGCGTAAACCGTCGACCCAGCCTCGCCGGGCCAGTTTCTCCAGGCCCGCCGCCGACACGTTCCGCTTGATGTCCTCGACGAGATTGAGGCCGTACCGTTTCCGGTCCTCGGTCGCGTAGGCGATCCCGTGACGGATCGCCTCCTTGACCGAACGGATCTGGATCTCCTGACCGGATTTGAAGACGCGCCCGGTGATGTCCTTTCCCCAGCTGCGGCCGAACAGGCTCATCGCGAACTCGGTTCGCCCGGCGCCCATCAGCCCGGCGAGCCCGACGATCTCGCCGCGGTGCAGGGTGAGCGAGGCTCCGGAAACGACCAGACGGTTCTGCTGGGTGGGGCTCTTCACCGTCCAGTCCTCGACGCGCAGGATCTCCTCGCCGACCGTCGATTCGTGAGGGGGGAACCGGTGGTCGAGGTCACGGCCGACCATCGAGCGGATCAGGCGGTCCTGGGTGACGTCGGGCGACGCCATGTCGAGGGTCTCGATGGTCCGGCCGTCCCGCAGGACGGTGGTGCGGTCGGCGATCTCCACGACCTCGTTCAGCTTGTGGCTGATGATGACGCAGGTAATGCCCTCTTCCCGGAGCCCTCGCAGCAGATCGAGCAGATGCTCGGAGTCGTCGTCGTTCAGGGCAGCCGTCGGCTCGTCGAGGATGAGGAGCTTGACCCGCTTGCTGAGCGCCTTCGCGATCTCGACGAGCTGCTGCTTGCCGACACCGAGATCCTGGATGCGCGTGACCGGGTTCTCCTCCAGGCCGACGCGGTCGAGGAGTTCCCCGGCGAGGGCGTTGGTCCGGTTCCAGTCGATCAGCCCCCGGCTCACCTGCTCATTACCGAGGAACATGTTCTCAGCGACCGACAGCTGGGAGACGAGCGCGAGCTCCTGGTGAATGATGACGATGCCGCGTTGTTCGCTGTCATGAATGCCACCGAAGGCGCACGGCTCGTCGTCGAATTCAATCTCCCCCTCGTAGGAGCCGTGGGGGTAGACTCCGGACAGCACTTTCATCAGGGTGGATTTCCCTGCGCCGTTCTCCCCGCAGATGGCGTGGATCTCGCCTTTACGAACACTCAGATTGACGTCCGCGAGGGCGAGGACCCCGGGGAAACGTTTGGTGATCCCGCGCATCCGCAGGATGTCGTGGCTCATCGCTGGCCGCCTTAGCCCGTCGTGGGAACAGATCGTCACGGGAACAGATCGCCTGGTGCCCGGCTCGCAGCCGGATGGTGCCCTGCCGCCGTCCGGCCGTGGTGCGGACCTCGGACGGCGGCAGGGAGCCGGCGGCGGGTCAGCCCAGCTGCGCGGCGGTGTAGTAGTTGGTCTCGACGAGAGTCTTCGTGTAGTTCGTCTTGTCGACGATCGTGGGCTGGAGGAGGTACGAGGGAACGACCTTCTTGCCGTTGTCGTAGTCGGTGGTGTTGTTGACCTTGGGCTTTCCACCCTTGAGGACGGCGTCCGCCATCGTCACCGTGACCTTGGCGAGCTCACGGGTGTCCTTGAAGATCGTGGAGTACTGCTCGTCCGAGATGATGGACTTCACCGACGCGAGTTCCGCGTCCTGACCGGTGACGACGGGGTAGGGCTGTCCGGCGGTTCCGTACCCGTTGCTCTTGAGGGCCGAGAGAATGCCGATCGACAGTCCGTCGTACGGGGAGAGCACACCCTGGACCTTGGCGCCGCCACGGTAGGTCTTGGTCAGCAGGTCTTCCATGCGCTTCTGCGCCGTGGCCGCGTCCCACCGGAGAATGGCGACGGTCTTGAAGTCGGTCTGGCCGCTCTTGACGACGAGTTTCCCGGAGCTGATATACGGCTTCAGGGTCTCCATCGCGCCGTTGTAGAAGAACGTCGCGTTGTTGTCGTCCGGGGAACCGGCGAAGATCTCGACGGAGAAGGGACCCTTGGCGGTGCCGTCTGTCCCGTCCGCCTTCTTCAGGCCGAGGCCGATGAGCAGGGAGGTCGCCTGCGCGACGCCGACCTTGAAGTTGTCGAAGCTCGCGTAGTAGTCGACGTTCGGGCTGTTGCGGATCAGCCGGTCGTAGGCGATGACCGGGATCTTCTTGTCGGCGGCCTCCTGGAGCTGCGTGGTGATCGCCGTGCCGTCGATCGAGGCGATGACGAGAAGCTTCGCCCCCTGAGTGATCTGGTTCTCGATCTGGTTGACCTGGGTGGGAATGTCGTTCTCGGCGTACTGGAGGTCGACCTTGTATCCGAGCTTCTCCAACGAGCTCTTGAGGTTGTTGCCGTCGTGGATCCAGCGCTCCGACGACTTCGTCGGCATGGTGACGCCGACGAGGGAGCCGGCACCGGAGCCTCCCGACGACGCTGTGTCAGCGGTCTTGGCGCTGGAACCGCAGGCCGTCAGGCCGGCTACGAGCAGGAGTCCGAGAGTTGCCGTGGCGGATCGGGTGAACTTCATTGTGTCTCCCCGGGGTGCGTGACATGGGCGAAGAGGCGAGGGCCTTCGGTTGTGCGGGCCGGTTGCCCGGTTGGCGGAGCACCGGCCGGACACGCGGGGCGCAGGCTGAGCGGGCGGGGTGGAACGGAGCGGGCCACCGCACCTCCTCCCCTCGCTGGGACGGTTCCTCCCAAGGAACCGGATCTTACGAGCCACCGAGTAGGCAGCACAGGAATTGTTAGCGCTAACACGCAGGGTCGTCAACGCTGTTGCCGGTAACGCTTCCATAACGTGACCAGGCTTGTTGCGGTATGGTGCTAACCGAAGCACTGGCGCGACACACCTCACAAGACTCGCCCTGTGATCGTTCACATCTGGGTTTTTGCCATCCGTTCGGCCCTCCCCCACCGAAAGTTCCAAGCGGGTGCCCGGGAGGGCATGGCACACTGGCTGTCATCCGGTCCCGCCGGGCCCTGGCTCAAGCCGGCGGCCGCCGGTGCCGAGGAAGACGTGCCGGGCAGATGCGACGCCCGGCTCGCGGAGGCCGGGACGCCGTCCCGCCCCGACTCATCAAGGCAAGGAGGAACGCAGCGCCCACGTCTCGCGCAGCCGCCGTCCCGCAGGCCGATGCCTCAGCGTCCGCCTCCGGCCCAGCTGCGCTCGAGCACGATGCGGCGTTGCGGTCAGAATGAACAAGCTCCCCACCTGGAGCGGCGTTGACTGGTTCGGTTGTGATGACGACCTGGTCTGGGAACCGCTCACCAAGGCCTCCGGGTCCCCCGAGCAGGCAGCGCCCGCTCGTCGCGTCCTGATCCTCGACGTCGAGAACGTCTGCCCCGGCTCACGGCGCTGGCGTCGCGCCCAGTCCCGGCTGCGCGCGGTGCTCGACGCCGCGGGACCGGTCGACCAGATCATCGCCGCGTCCGCGGCCAGCCAGCACGAACGGCTGGACCGCCTGCTCCGGACGATGGGGGTCGACGTCCACCGGCGCGTGACGAACCGGCCGGACGCCGCCGACCGTGCTCTGATCTCCGCCGCCCGCGAGTTCGCCCGCGAGGGCGACTGCGAGGTCGTCGTCGCCAGCAACGACCACAGCTTCCGCGTGATCGCCCGCATGCCCGGCGTCCGGCGCCTGGTCCTGATCACGGTGCCGCAGCTCGACACGGCGCGTTCCCTCGTCCGCGTCGCGAGCGAACTGCGCGTCGCCGCCGCCTGACCCATCTCGCACCCGACGTGATCGGGAACTTGAGGTGACGACGGCGCCGGATGTTCCGACGCCCTCGGACCCGAACTCTCGATCATTGAAGGAAATTCAGCCAGGCACTGGCCCCAGGTTCCCCTATGTCCCTATTTGCCCAATACTGACCCGTGATGTTCGCGAGATCATGACAAGGGGTCTCGGCACGTCATCACAGGCGTTACGGTCCGGGCCGTAGATCATGAACAGGGGATCGCAGATGCGCAGGGTCGTCACCATGTCGATGTCCGTACTCGCCGTCACGGCGGCGTTGACGGGCTGTTCCGTGAACCCGTTCGCGGGCGATTCCCCGGCCGCGGACAGCGGCCTCTCAGGGAACGCCCTCGCGCCGCCGGTGACGACACCGGCCGGAGTGACGGAGTCGAACTACGGCTGGGAGCTCGTGGGAACGCCCTCCCTCAGCGCGGACATGGGCATCCTCTCCGCGCGGGTCCAGGTGAGGAACGGGGGCACGAGCACCTCGGCGATGATGCAGTTGACCTACGACCTCAACGGAACGCCCTTGCTGCTCCAGGGTGCGGCGAGCAATGTGGGCCAGGGACGGACGACGACCGTGGTCCTGGCGAGCTCGACCAGGGTGACGGCGCTGCCCAAGGGCAAACCGGTCTTCCAGGTGACCGTGGCGTACTGACGTCCCGCGTCACGGGCCCTGGGGCGGGCGGGCCGGCAGAGTGAGGGCGACGGTGTGCGTCGTCCCCGGCCCGCCGGTGAGCAGGCAGGCCGGGACGACGGTCCCCCCGACCTCGGTCCCGTCGATCGTCAGCGACAGGGCGGGGTCTCCGGGCGACCCTCCGGAACCCGCGGACACGGTCACCGTGATGTCGAGCCAGTGCCCGCGGAACAGCCGCCGGGCGGAGAACCCGTCCCACGTCGAGGGAAGGCACGGCTCGATCCGCAACCCGTCCGCGACGGGCGTGATCCCGAGCAGGTACTGCGTCACCGCGACGTAGGTCCAGCTCGCGGTGCCGGTGAGCCAGGAGTTCCGCGACTGTCCGAACCTCGGTGAGGCGGGGCCGTGCGTGAACTGGCTGTAGACGTACGGCTCGGCCTGACGGACGTCGGCCTGATCGTTGTACCGGGCGGGGAGGAAGCTGCGGTAGTACTCGTACGCCCGGTCGCCGCGTCCGAGCACGGTCTCGGCGACGATCGCCCAGGCGTTGCTGTGGCAGAAGATCCCGCCGTTCTCCTTGTGCCCCGGAGGGAAGACGAGCAGCGACAGTTCGACACCCTCCTGCGGCGTCGTGTGGGGAGGGTCGAGGAGCGCGAGGCCGTGCTCGGTGGCCAGACGGGCGTTGACGGCGTCCAGACACGTGATCCCCCGCTCCCGGGACGTCGCTCCGCCGATCACCGCCCAGACGTTCGACTCCAGGTAGATCTGCCCTTCGGCCGCCGACCGGCTCCCCAGGCGCACACCGTCGGCGGAGATTCCGCGGACGAACCACTCGCCGTCCCAGGCCGCCTCGTTCGCGGCGGCCCGGATGGCGGCGGCCTGCTCGTCGCACCAGGCGGCGTCCTCCTCGCGACCGGCCAGCCGGGCGAGCCCGGCGACCCGAAGCGCCGCGGCGTGGAAGAGGAACGTCGAGAAGACGCTCTCGCCCGTCACGCCGAGGTGGACGCAGTCGTTCCAGTCGGCGGCGAGGCCCTGGAGCAGGCCATGGACGCCGCGGTGGGCGAGCGAGAACCGCAGCGCCTGGAGAAGGTGGTCGAGGACCGTCGCCTCGCCGTGGTCGGCGTACGGGAGAACCCTCCCCAGGTATGCCGGATCGCCGGTCTCATACACGAAGGTCGCGACGGTGAGCGGGAGCCACAGCGTGTCGTCGCTGCGGTACCGCTCCACGCCCGGGGCGGACTCCTTCCCCGGCGTGTGGGTCAACGGCTTGACCAGCGGCATCCCGCCACCTTCGGCGGTCTGGCCGGTGAGGATCAGGTCCAGGCGGGCCCGGACCTCCGACGGGATGCTGTGGGCGACGGACAACATGTCCTGGACCGTGTCGCGGTACCCGAGGCCGTCACGGTCCCCGGCCTCGACGAGGCTCACCCCACGTGACCAGTTGAACGTCATATGCGTCTGGTAGGCGTGCCAGACGTTGATCATGCTGTTGAGTTCGGGATCGGGGGTCCTGACCTGGAGGGGCGCGAGACGGTCCGCCCAGCCGTTCCGGAGGAGGTCCAGCTCCGCCGCCACGCGCCCGGGGGTGCCGTACTCGTCGAGGATCGCGCGCCCGGACGGCAGGCCCTCCCCCGCGCGGGAGGGATGCCCCACCCCGAGGATCATCACCAGGTCGCGGGACTCCCCCGGGGCCAGGTCGACGGTGGTGTGCAGGGACGCGCAGGCGTTGTCACCGACGGTCTCGGTGTTCCCGCACCGGCCCGCCTCGACCGCCTGCGGGGACGCCGGGGTGCGGTACGGCCCGAGGAACGCCTGGCGGTCCGTGTCGAACGAGACGACCGGGGCCCCGGCGAGCCCGAAGAACATCGAGTGGACAGCGTGACGGGTGCGGTTCGTACGGTGGATCATCCCGTCCTCAAGGCCCGCCCGCACGACGTACTGGCTGTACTGGAGGTTCTCCAGGTCCTGACGGTAGTTCCACTCGTTGGCGAGCTCGGCGTAGCTGAACACCGAGACGCGACGGGACGTCGTCCCCGGATTGGTCACCCGCAGGTTCCAGTACTCGAACGCCTGCCCGACGGGGACGAAGCAGGTGAACTCGCTAGTGATCCCGGCATACCGGGCCGTGAACACCGAGTAGCCGAGCCCGTGCCGGACGGTGCAGGCGTACCGGCCGTCCGCACCGCCGTCCTCGCTGAGGGGTCTGCCGACCGGCTGCCACGACGCCGACCAGTAGTCGCCGCTGACGTCGTCCCGTAGGTAACTGTCGTCGTCCCTCAAATACAGGTAACGGCCAGGTTGATCGACCGGGACACCGTTGAACCGCATCCGCAGAATCCGGCCGGTCCCTCCCGACCGGTGGAAGCTGTACCCCCCGGCGTTCTGGGTGACGATGCCACCGTAGAGCCTCGACCCGAGGTAGTTGATCCAGGACAGCGGAGTGTCCGGACGGGTGACGACGTACTCACGGGCATCGTCATCGAAGTATCCGTACGACGTCATCGTGCATCCTCGCAAGAGACGGTGGGGTGGTCAGTTCTCCAGGTCGAGCCAGAAGGAGCCCCGAAGCGCCTCACCCGCCGACAGGACGACCAGCCCGGACTCCGGGATCCCCCGTTCGTGCAGCTGGAAGGCGTCATTGGCGTTCGTCACGGGCTCCACCGCGAAGAACGGCCGGTCCTGCGGGACGTACACGACGAGGTGGGTGAACACGTCGTCGGCACCCATCGTCAGGCGCCGTCCCGACGCGGGGTAGACGATCCGGACGGGCGCCCCCGGCCGGCGGGAGGTGAGGCAATCGTCCACGAACTCGTCCCCGAGGGGCCGGAGGGAGCGGAAGTCCACCCGCGGGTCGACCGACGTCGGCGGCCCGGTGGGCAGAGCCTTCTCCAGTTCGAAGCACTCGTCGAACGGGAGCTCCAGGTGGGCGACGTCGTCAGGGCCGGAGAGCGACCGGGCGAAGTAGGGGTGGTGCCCGAAACCGACGGGGATCGCCTCGTCGTGCTGGTTGCGCAGTTCCGTGGTGACGGTGAAGCGCGACCCGGACACCTCGTACACGATCGTCGCCGAGAACGGCCACGGATAGTTGACGCCGTGGAAACGGCGGGAGTCGAACGAGACGATCAGCATCGACCCGTCGGCGACCATCACCTCCCAGGGGAACTCCCGGGCGGTGCCGTGGATCGCCGTTCCGTCAGCCGCGTTGATCCGGAGCGGGTAGTGCCTGCCCGCGTAGCCGAGACACGCTTCGCCGATCCGGTTGGACCACGGAAGCATGACGAAACTGGCACAGTCCTCGACCGAGCCGTAGCTGCCGGCCGGAGTCGGCCGCAGCAGGTTCACCCAGGCGCCGGCGACCCGGATCATCCCGTAGGCCAGAGAGCCGCCGGTCCGGGGCAGGACGCCGACACGCCAGGTGTCGCTCTCCAGCCTGTGGACCGCCGGTTCCCCGGACCGGATCGCGGCCTGCTCGATCCCCGCCACCGGTGTCGGGATCGGAGGACGGCTGCGCCGGGGAGACGTCGTCATATCGGAACCCGCCCCTGATGCCTGTTCCACCGAACGGATCAGATCTCGCAGCGAACGGAAACCGTGGCGCCCGGAGCCGCGTAGGGGATCACATTGTCGTCGAGGGGATGACCGTCGACGACGAGGCGGGCGCCCTTGCCACCGGCGTTCTTCACGGCGATGACGTACGTGGCTCCCCGGCACACCCGGGTGACCGTGAAGTCCGTGAGGTCCTGCCCGAGGCACGGATCGACGAGCAGGCCGTCGTACCCGGGACGGATCCCGAGCAGGTACTGGCTGACCGCGACGAAGTTCCAGGCCGCCGTGCCGGTGAGCCAGGAGTTCTTCGCCTCGCCGTGCCGGACGGCCTCCTTGCCGGCGATCATCTGCGCGTAGGCGTAGGGCTCCAGACGATGGACCTCTCCGAGGTCCTCCCGATAGGCGGGGGCGATCTTCTTGTAGTACTCGAAGGCCTTGTCACCCCGCCCGGCCACCGTCTCGGCGATGATCACCCAGGGGTTGTTGTGGCAGAAGATGCCCGCGTTCTCCTTGTACCCCGGCGGATACGTGGAGATCTCGCCGAGCTCCACGTGATAACGCCGGTAGGCCGGGTGGAGCATGACGATGCCGTGAGGCGTGTCCAGGCGTTCCCCGACCGAGTCGAGGGCCCGGACGGCGCGGCCGTCGTCGAGACCGATGCCGGCCATCACGCAGAATCCCTGGGGCTCGATGAAGATCTGCCCCTCGTCGTTCTCGTGGCTGCCGACCGTGCCCCCGAAGTGGTCGTAGGCACGCAGGAACCAGTCGCCGTCCCAGCCGTGCTCCCGGATGGCCGCCCGCATGGCCTCGATGTGTCCGCGGGCCGCGGCGGCCTCCTCGGCGAGCCCCCGGCGCTCCGCCAGCTCGGCGAACTCCGGCCCGATGAAGACGAACATGCCACCGATCAGGACGGACTCGGCCGTCCGTCCCTCCTTGTTCGCCGTCGTCTGGAACGACTCCCCCGGCTCCTCGGAGAAGCAGTTGAGGTTCAGGCAGTCGTTCCAGTCGGCCCGCCCGATCAGGGGGAGCCCGTGCGGGCCGAGGTTCTCGACGACGTGGTAGAAGGATCGGCGCAGATGCTCGAAGAGCGACGCGGCGTCGTCCGGGTCGTTGTCGAACGGCACCTGCTCGTCGAGGATCCCGAAGTCGCCGGTCTCCTTGAGGTACGCCGCGGTCCCGAGGACGAGCCACAGCGGATCGTCGTTGAACCCGCTGCCGACCTCGAGATTCCCTCGCTTCGTCAACGGCTGGTACTGGTGGTAGGCGGACCCGTCGGGGAACTGGGTCGCCGCGATGTCGAGGATCCGCTCCCGGGCCCGGTCGGGGACCAGGTGAACGAACCCGAGCAGATCCTGGGCCGAGTCCCGGAACCCCATGCCCCGGCCGATCCCGCTCTCGAAGTAGGAGGCGCTGCGGGACAGGTTGAAGGTCACCATGCACTGGTAGGGGTTCCAGATGTTGACCATCCGGTTGAGCTTGTCGTCCGGCGACTCGAGGGAGAAGGTCGCAAGGAGCCTCGTCCAGTGAGCCGTCAGCTCGGCGAGGGCGTCCGCCACCTGCCGGGCCGTGGCGAACCTGGCGAGCAGGGCGCGCGCCGCCGACTTGTCGACGACGCCGGGGCCCTCCCACTTGGCGTCCTTGTCGTTCTCCAGGTAGCCGAGGGTGAAGACGAACTGCGTCGACTCCCCGGGGGCGAGGGTGACGTCGAGGCTGTGCGAGGCGATGGGGTACCAGCCGCTCGCGACCGAGTCGCCGGACTTCCCCCGGGCGACGGCGTCCGGCTCGGCCAGGGAGTTGTACAGGCCGACGAAGGACTCACGGTCGGTGTCGAAGCCCGCGATCTCGGCGTTGACCCCGTAGACGGCGTAGTGGTCGCGCCGCTCCCGGTACTCCGTCGTGTGGTAGATCGCGGATCCCTCGACCTCGACCTCGCCGACGTTGAGGTTGCGCTGGAAGTTCGTGGCGTCGTCCTGCGCCTCCCAGAGGCACCACTCAAGGAACGAGAAGAGCGTGAAGGAGCGGCTGCGGTCGCTGGAGTTCGTCAGCGTCACCTGGTGCACCTCGGCGTCCGCCCCAAGGGGCACGAACGCGAGGATCTCGGCGGTCAGCCCACCACGGCCACCACGGATCGTGGTGTAGCCGAGGCCGTGACGGCACTCGTACTCGTCCAGCTCCCGCTTGACCGGCAGATAGGTGGGCGTCCAGTACTCGCCGTCCTCGTGGATGTAGAAGTACCGGCCCCCCGCGTCGGTCGGGATGTTGTTGTACCGGTAGCGCGTCAGCCGGCGCTTGCGGGCGTCGCGGTAGAAGGCGTAGCCGCCCGCCTGGTGGGAGATCAAGGAGAAGAACCGCTCCGACCCCAGGTAGTTGATCCACGGGTACGGCGTCTGCGGAGTCGTGATGACGTACTCACGGGCCGAATCATCGAAATGACCGAAGCGCATGGAAGTGCCCCTTTCCACCTACTGGGCAACGATCGAAGACCTGGCCCACTTAATGCGAGAACGACACGATTCACCCCCTCGGCAGGCCGATTGGGAGCGCTCCCACGGGGGTACCTTAGGATGCCGCCACTTCGTGACGCAACGAGCCCACAGTCAGGCCAGATCCCCCCGTCCAGCAGCCCGCCATGACCCACCGTGAGCGGTCGCTGATCAATGACACCGCACCCAACCGGCACGAGACCCCACCAAGGGTGACGCCCATCGTGACCAAGGGTATTGGGGTCATCACTGATGCCATAGCGGAACCTCTCCGCGACGCGCTCACCCCGACGCCCCCACAGGTCACCGCGACCGACAGGCACTCCGCCGGGGAAAAGAAATCGTTCCAGACCCGTTACATCCCCCGGAGACGACGGACGCGTCCAGCCGTGCCGGGGCGAGCCCTCCGTGACATCCCGCCGTGACCGGCGAGTTCACGACGCCGACCGAACCACCGGCGACATGGCCCGGCACGGTCGATCAGCCGTCCACATCTATGCCCCTTACGCGTCATTTGCACCATGAAAATTCGTTTCACAGGAGAGCGCCACACGTATCAGTGACAAGGAACACATCATTACACCATCAACGTTTTCCTAGGCCTGAGTTTCCGAAT